>DATATR010000449.1:0-25577 GCA_036268695.1 Polyangiaceae bacterium
AGACCCGCGACGAGCGCGCCTGCGGCAGCCATCAGGATCGTCAAGCGCCGCGAAACGCGGCCCAAGCGGCTCACGCGCCGCCAGACCAAGAAGGCGAGCGCGAGCGGAAAAAGGAAAACCAAGATCGCGGACAGCGCGACCATGATCAGAAATGCAAACCGAGCACTGCGCTGAGCTCCGCGCCCAAACCGATGCCGGAGCCGTGGCTACCGTAGACGCCCGCTAGAACCGGCGACGAACCGGTCGGTCCGGGGGCGCGCAGGTTGATGTCCCCAGCGCGGCCGAGGAACAAAACTTCACCCGTGAGGTTTGCACCGACGGACAGCGTGTTGGTCAGGTAGTAGTCGACGCCGCCGCCGGCGCGCGCGTCGAGGCCGGTCGCTTTGACTTTTTCGGCTTCGAGCGACGCCGCGACGTCCGAGCCTTTGAAATCTCCGAGTGACGCGTAGCCTGCGCCGACCGTGACGTACGGTTCCCAGCTGCCGAGCGGGATGCGCAGGCCGGCTTCGCCGCCGAGCGTCCACACTTGCCAATCTTCGAAATTCCCGAGCCGAAAGCGCGCGCCGAAGGTGAACACCAACAACCGCACGCCGAGTCCCGCGCCGTAAACCGCGCCGAGGCCTTTCGACTTGATCTCGCTCGAGTCGACCAGCTGATTCGATTTGAGCGTGTGCAGACCCAGGTATTCGCCGCCCGCGTCGGCCGTGAGCCAAACGAACGACAGGCCGCGACCGCTGTCTTCCTTGTCCGCCAAATCCAGCTGCGCTTCCGGCGTTGCCGGAGGCGAATCAGTGTCGTTCGCGACCGGCGCGGGCGGCTTGAGTCCGCCCGCTTCGAGATCGGCGCCGGCCGGCGGCGTTGCGGGTGGAGCGTCCTGCGCCAATGCACGCATGGGCATGGCCAACAACGCGACGCTCGCACACACGATTCCGACGCGGCACTTCATGGCGTGCCGGAGCCTAGCATAAGCGCTCTCTCCAGCAGCGCAGGGTCGGACAAGCGCTCGCTGACCCGTTCGAGTAGCGCGCGGTCTGCGCCACGGTAAGTCATCGCGGCGAGATTTTCCGGCAGCGGCGCGTCTCGACGCAACGTCGCGAGACGCTTGTAAAGCAGCGCGTCGACGCGACGGCTCGCGAGGCTCTCGGCGAGCGCCGCCGCGCCGCGCACCGATGCGCGCCATGCCGCGGGCGAGTCGGGGATGGCTTCGAGCGAACCGTGCGCGCCGAGCAACGCGGCCGCGGATTTTGCGCCCCAGCGTGGAATACCTGGAATGCCATCGGCGCTATCGCCGACGAGCGCGAGGTAGTCCGGGATCTGCGCCGGTGTGACGCCGAACTTTGCGCTCACGCCCGGCTCGTCGAGAATTTTTTTGCGCATGCGATCGAGGCACACGACACGCTCGCCGACCACGCACTGCGCGAGATCTTTGTCCGGCGAAGCGATCAATACCTGCTCGACTTCCGGCTCGGCCGCGAAACGCGCCGCGGCGGTCGCGAGCGCGTCGTCGGCTTCGAATTCGATCATCGGCCAGACCACGATGCCGATCGCGCGACACGCTTCCTCGGCGAGCTCGAATTGCGACCACAGATCCGGATCGATGCCCTCGCCCGTTTTGTAGCCGGCAAAGAGCTCGTTGCGAAACGATTCGATGACGTGATCGAATGCAACACCGACGTGACTGACGCCCGGCTCACGCAGCAGCCCGAGCATGCTTCGCGCGAGGCCGCGGACGGCTCCGACTTCGGCGCCAGCAGCGTTCTTCGCCGACGGCACCGCGTAGTAGGCGCGAAAGAGTTCGTACGTGCCGTCGACGAGGTGAACCTTCATCGCGGCATTTCCGCGAAGTTCTCTGAGAAACGCTAGAAAGAAGCGGGCGCCCCTTGCGCTTCGGGGTTTTACTTGCGAAAAATGGGGCCCTGCGCGGCACCAATTCCCGGGCAACGGCGGTATTCATCTATGCGTTCTGTCAAATACTCTTTGGCCCTCGCCACACTCGGCGGCCTGATTGCGTTCGCTAGCTGCACGCTGATCACGGATGTCGATCGCAGCAAGATCCCCACCGTTGACGCGTCGCTGCCCGACGGCGAAGCGGGCGCGAACGAAAGCGGCGGCACGACCGCCGGTGGCAGCAGCAGCCAAGCGGGCACGAACTCCGGCGGCAGCACGAACAGCACTGCCGGCGAAGCAGGCGAGTCGAACGGCGCTGCCGGCGAAGCCGGCATGACCGGCACCACTGGAGGCTCGGGTAGTAGTGGCGGTTCGAGCGCAGGTGGCAGCGGTGGTTCGAGCGCAGGCTCAGGTGGAAGCAGCGCGGGTAGCGGCGGCTCGAGCGCAGGCTCGGGTGGCGCGGCTGCTGGCAGCGGCGGCACCAGCGCGGGTAGCGGCGGTTCGAGCGCAGGCTCGGGTGGCGCAGCTGCTGGCAGCGGCGGAAGTTCCGCAGGCACTGCCGGCAGCAGCGGCGACACGAGTGGCGGCGCCGCTGGCGATACGAGCGGCGGAACCGGCGGCGACACCGGCGGCGGCGGCACGGGCGGGGATACCGGCGGTACCGGCGGCATCTGAGACATCGAAGCGCGGTGCCGGTTCAAGCGCCCGCTGAAGGTTTTGCGCCGCGCATCGCGCGCACGCTCGACGCGTTCTCGTTCGACGCGACGACGGAGCTGAAAGCGCGGCTCGCTTCTTATTGCGAGCTCGTCGTCGCCTGGAATCAACGCGTCGATTTGACGGCGGCGCGCAGCGCGGACGAGCTCGTGGATCTGCTGCTCGCCGATGCGATCGCGATCGCCGGCGCTCTGCCGTGCACGGCGAGCGAACGCTGGCTCGACGTGGGCAGTGGTGTCGGCGCGCCCGGGATACCGCTCGCGCTACTCTTGCCGATGCAGATGACGCTGGTCGAACCGCGCGACAAGCGCGTCGCGTTTCTACGAAGCGCCGTCGGGTCGCTCGCGCGCGCGGACATCGCGGTGAGCCGCTCGCGCTCCGATCGCTTCGCGAACGCGAGCTGCACGGTCGCCGTTTCTCGCGCGACGCTGCCACCGGAGGCTTGGCTCGCCGAGGGCTCACGGCTCGCAACCGAGCGCGTCTGGCTCTTGCTGGCGCGCGCCGAGCTGCCCGAAATCGGCGCGCGACGCATTTTGGCGGACGTGCGCTACCGCTGGCCGCTGACCCGCGCGGAGCGTCGCGCGGTCTGCGTTTCGGCCGCTGAAAGTCCGATAACTGCGTAAAAAATGCCTGCGCTTGGAGCGCGAGCAGCCCCCAAAATGCGCGTGGCTCGACGCTGCGCCGGCGCGTTTCGCCGCATACGGACAGCGCTCGACGGCGGGTCATGCATCCTAACGAAGTCGCCGTTCGCAACCAGGGGCGATAGAACGACGTAGATCCGGACACGGAGACGAAAGCACTCATCCTTTGGTTTGAATTTGCCAGCGCGGCAGCCGTCGTTGGTGTCGAACTTCGTCTCGATCTACGAAAATGTTGACTCGTTTCGGTTCCGCCAAGGCACTGCACCTCACTCCGCGGCGTCAGGCTTTTTTCGCGCCGAGGCGCTACCGCGTAAAGTTCGACAGCTCGCGCTGTGCGAGCGAATCGAGCGGCTGCGCCGGGCGCTCGGGAGCCTTTCGCGCGCTGGGCGATCATTACTCGTCGAACGAGTGATCGTGCTGACGCGGGATCGACGTCGACGTGCGCTCCAAAAACGAGATCCGAAAAGCTCGACGCGTGAGCGCTCGGCAACGCGCTTCGCACTTGATTTTGCCGCAGTAAATAAGCACCGACATGAAAAACTCCGTGTTGACTCTGGCGCCGCGTCAAAGGCAAGCTCGGGCCATGCTGGAAGGCAGCGGCACACGCGAGCTCGGCGGCCGCGACCCAATTCGAGCGTCTCAGCGGCTCCTTTCTGTCTTGATCGTTGCGCTGTTCGTCGCGCTCTTTCCGAGTCAGGCACATGCGTATGCTTGGATGATCAAGCATGGGTATTCGGGTTGCCCCGTTTGCCACGCGGATCCTTCCGGCGGGGAGCTCTTGACCGCGTACGGCCGCGCGCAAAGCGAGCTCTTGTTGCGCATGCACTACGGCGGCTCATCTTCGTCGTCGGCTTCGTCTTCTTCGGATTCGGATAGCGGCAGCTCGAAAGCGACGCCTTCGGACGACAAGAAGAGCGACGATACGTCGGGCAAGGCAACCAAACCCAAAAAAGAAGACGAAGACGAAGACGACAAGAGCGACGCGAACTCCGGCGACGACGAGGACGAAGACGACAAGCCCGCTGCAAAATCGGACAGCGCAGCGCAAACGCCGGCGAAAGCCGCGAGCGCGCAAGCCTCGAGCAAACCAGACGAATCCACGGACGACGACGAGGAGCTGAAAAAATCCGGCTTCTTGTGGGGTTTGTTCAACACGCCGGATTGGCTCTTGCTCGGCGGCAGTTACCGTCAGTTGTCGGTGTACAAACCGAATGGCGTCGCGGGCAGCGGCGCGGTGATTCGCAAAGGTTACTTCGTCACGTTCCCGATGCAGGCGGACGTGTACGGCCAAGCGAGCATCGGTTCGTTCCGCGTCGAGGGCAGCCTCGGCATCATCCGCGTCGGCGTGGGCTCACCGTACGGCCGCGCGGCACAGATCACGACCGGTCAGGGCGATCAATGGAACTTGCTCTCGCGCACGCACTGGATCGGCTACGACTTTGGCGACAGCGGCTTCACGTTGCGCGCGGGGCACTTGAATCTGCCGTTCGGGGTGCGCATTCCCGAGCACACGATGTGGGTGCGTTTCGCCACGCGCACCGATCGCGAATCGTCGCAACAAGACGGCGCGGCGCTCGCGTTCAACGGCGATTCGCTGCGCGGCGAGCTGATGGGCATCGCCGGCAACTATCAGGTGAATCCGGACAAGTTCCGCGAACGCGGCTACAGCGGCTACGCTGAATATCTGGTCGCGCCGAAGATCGGGCTCGGCGTGAGCTCGCTGCTCACGTATGCGAAACAGGATCGCATCACGCTCGAGCCGAACGTGACGCGCATGGTGCACGGCCTTTTCGCGCGTGCCGCCTTCTCGGACCAGACCGTGTTGTTGGTCGAAGGCGACATGCTGGCGAGCTCGCATCACGAGCTCGGCTACGTGGGTTTCGCGCAGCTCGATTTCGAAATCGTGCAGGGCCTGCACCTGATGGCGACGGGTGAAGCGCTCGATCAAGGCTACGACACGCTGCACGGCGGGGATCGTGTGGTCGGTGCGGGGCAACCGCAGCTCGGCGCCTGGGGCAGCGTGGATTGGTTCTGCTGGTCGCACGTCGAGCTGCGCGCGGACGTGTACAGCCGGCAAGCAGACTCGATCACGGCGCTCGGTCAGCTTCACGTGTTCTTGTGAGGGTCGGCAAGATGGCAGAGTTCAGCAAAATTCGTGCTTCTCTAGTCGGCGCCGCGCTGCTCGTGGTGTGTTCGCTCGCGCGACCAGCGCATGCTTCGTCGGATTACCCGCCGGCCTTGGCAGCCGCGCTCGACAAATACGCGCCGAAGACAGACGGAACTAGTTACTGTGTGCCGCTCTGCACGGCATGTCACAAGACGACACAGGGCGGCCCCGGCAACACCAATGTCTTCGGTGCCACGCTCGAGCGTTCCGATATCGGCCTCGTGCCTGGAGATGCGTCGCGCGTCGACCCGGCGATCGCGAAGTGGGCTGCGATCATGCCAGCGATCGACAGCGACGGGGACGGCGTGAGCGACATCGACGAAATCATGGCCGGCGATTCGCCGTCGGTCGCAGGTCCCGCGGGCGACGGCCAGTTCTGCCCCGACACCACCTACGGCTGCGGCGCGCACATCGCCACGCGGCCGCCGACAGACGGGTTGAGCTTGATTCCCATCGCTTTCGTCGCGGCCGGGTTGTTCGCGGCGCGGCGGCGCAAACGCAAGCACTGAGCGCCGCAGCAGAGCATACTCGAATGCCTGCGCCTTCGATGACGCCGACAAGACTCAAAAGCCGCGCTCGCTCTGCTCGACTCTGCTCGGTGGTTTCGCTGGCGCTGATCGCGACGCTTGGCTTCGCCCGCGCGGCGCGCGCTTCATCCGACTACCCGCCCGCGCTCCAAGCCGCGCTCGAAAAGGAGTTGGGCGGCACGTTCTGCACGCCGCTCTGCACGGCCTGCCACAACACGACGCAAGGCGGTCCGGAAAACATCAACGTGTTCGGCAGAACACTCGAGGAGAAATACGGGCTCTTGCCCGGCAACCCGGCCTTGGTCGACATCGCGATCCAAGGCCTGAAGTCGTCGTATGACGCGGGTAACCCCGACGACAGCGACGGTGACGGCGCGTTCGACGTCGACGAGTTGAAAAAGGGCGACTCGCCGTCGCTGCCCGGCGCTGCGGGCACCGACCAATTCTGTCCCGACATCGCCTATGGCTGCGGCGCGCGCATCGCCACTCGACCACCAGCGGATCGCATCAGCCTATTTGGATTTGGCGTCCTGGGTTTTGGACTGATCGCGCTGCGCCGAAAGCGCTCGCGCGCGTTTCGCCTCTTGACGAAACGTACGTCTTTCTAAGTACTTACGGCGAGATCCCAAGAGCTCGCTTGCGCTGCGCGCGGGGCCGGCTAGTTACGCGGTTGACACCGGAAAAAGCCGGTCAAAAACTGAATTCTCACGGCTTTTCGATGACGACCATGGGCACGGAAAACAAACCTCGAACACGCCGCACGGAAGGTGTGCGGGTGAAGGGGCGCGCGGCGCGAGTCGTGAGTGACGTGCTGATCGCAACCGCCGAAGAGCTCGGTCGCGTCGGCTACGCGGCGCTGCGCGTCGAAGACGTCGCCGTGCGCTCGGGTGTAAATAAGACCACGATCTATCGCCGCTGGCCGACCAAACCCGAGCTGGTGGGCGCGGCGCTGCGCGCCGTTTGGGAGTCGCCCGTGGTGCCCGACACGGGTTCATTGCGCGCCGACTTCGTGGCGTCGCTCACGCGCACCGCCGCATTCGCGATGTCTCCGGTCGGCAAGGGCCTCACGCACGTGATTCAGCTCGAGCGCGCCCACCCGGAGCTCGAGCCGATCGCGCGCAACTTGCGCGAAGAGTATCGAGCGTTGCGCGAACAATTGGTCACACGCGCGATCGAACGCGGGGAGCTTTCGCCCGAGACCGATCCGCGCTTCGTCAGCGACCTGATGACCGCGCCAATTTTTTCGCGTTTGTTCACCGACGGCGAATCGGTCGACGAAAAATTCATCGAGAACGTGGTCGACGTTATTTTGGCGGGGATTCGCGGGCGCGCCAAGACGAAGTAAGCTGCGCCTCGGACATGACAGACAGCTCGCCTCCTTTTAGCGCGCTCGAGCCGCTGCTCGCGAGAACGTTCGGCACGCCGAACGTGTGGATCGAAGAAATGGCGGGCGGAGCCTCGACGCGGCGGTTCTTCCGCGTCCAGACCGAGGCTGGGCGAAGTGCGGTCGCGATGTACGTGCCGTTGCCGAGCCAAGAGCTGAGCAAGACCGTCGAGACCGATCGGCGCTGGCCGTTCTTGGAGGTGCGCGAATTGCTCGAGTCGCGAGAAATCCGCGTGCCCGCGCTCTTGGCCGAGGCCACCGAGAGCGGCTGGCTGTTGGTCGAAGACTTGGGCGAAACGCTCGCGCAGCACCTCGAGCATTCTCCCGAGGACAAGCAGGATTTGTATCGCCGCGCGGTGCGCGATTTGGCGCGCGCACAGCGCTCGCTTTTGCATTTGCCGAGCGACTCGATCGTGCGTCGGCGCGCGTTCGACGTCGATTTACTGCGCTGGGAGATCGATCATTTTCGTGAATGGGCGCTCGAAGCACGCGGCATCGAACTCGCTCGGGCCGATCGCGAGCTGTTCGCGCGCGCCGCCGACTATTTGGCGAGCACGATCGCGGCTTGGCCGCGCGGTTTCGTCCATCGCGACTATCAAAGCCGGAACTTGATGGTGCTTTCGCGCGGCGAAAGCCCGCACGAGCTCGCTTGGATCGATTTTCAGGACGCGATGCTCGGCCCGCGCGTGTACGACTTGGTCGCGCTCTTGGGCGACAGTTACCAGAGCTTCGATCGCGCCTTCGTCGAAGCGCGACTGCACGAGTTTTCGGACTACATGGACTTCGATCCGGCGACCGAGCTCGAACTGCAGCGCGAGTTCGACATGGTCACCGTGCAGCGCAAATTGAAGGACGCGGGCCGCTTCGTGTTCATCGAGCACAAGAACAAGAACCCGAGCTTTTTGAAATTCGTCGAACCCACGATCGAGAAAGCGCGCGCCTCGCTCGCGCGCCTGACCGATGACGCCGAGCTCCGCCCGCTCGCGCAGTTGCTCGATCGCGTCTGTCCGCCCGCTTGAAGCGAGCTCAGCCCCAGAATGGTTCGGGCGTGTCCGGATGCACGCCGATCCATTCGCGCGCGAGCTCGGTGTCGCAAAATAAAAGCCACGCCTGCCGCGGTAGGTCGGCCGCGCGCAGCGCTGGCAAGATTCCTTGATCGACGCAACTCGAATCGCTGAGCGCGAGATCCAAATAGCCGTAGCGGATGCCGAGCCCGGCTCCGACAATCGCGCCGTGCTCGGCGCGAAGTGCGCGCACGAGCTCGGCTTCGATCGCCGAACGTTGGGCCAAGCGCGCTTCGCTCGAGGCACCCGCGCTCTCGTATTTCAGATACAGAAAGAGCTCGCCACGGTTGGAAAAACGCCCTGAAAAAAAGGGCTCTCTGCGCAAGAACGATTTTTTCAGCTCCGGCACGCGTGTGCTCGCCAGAACCAAGTCATCTTGCGCGGCGTAGTCCGGTGCTGGCTCCGGACTCAATTCGAACAGCACCCAGTCATCGCCGTCAGTGGCCGGCTCCGCCGAGAGTCCGAGCTTGAGTCCGGCGATTGCCGACTCGACTGCTTCGTACAATAGCGTGAGCGGAAACGCGGTGCGCTCTTCCGAATTCGCGTTCAAAACGGTAAGCGGCCCACCGCGCGCCGCGGGTGTGGCGCTGACGCTTCCAACCCAGTGCTCGAATAATTCTTCGCCGAGCAGGAGTAGAGTGAGCTCCTCGGCAGCGTCCTGTTCACGCCGGTCGCCGATGCCTCCAGGGACGTGAATCACGACGTCTAGCAAATGCCCGCGCGAGAAACCGCACCGCGCGCGCCCTCGCGATAGGTCGATCGCAAAACGACGCTGAACTTCAGCCAGCGCAGCCGCGCACGAAAGCGCGGGTTCGAACTTTCGCGCGCGCAACCGTTCGAGCGCACGCCGCACGACTATCGGCCCTTTTTCGGTCCGAAAGCCACGACGTCCGCACGAACTTCGAGCACGCCGGCACGCAGCATGCCGAGCCGCTCGGCCGCAGCACGCGAGAGGTCGAGGATGCGCCGCTTGCTGCCGTAAGGTCCGCGATCGTTCACGCGCACGTAAACGACCGCGCCGCCATCGCTGCGCGTGACGCGCAGCACGGTGCCGAGCGGCAGCTTGCGATGCGCCGCGGTGTACGCCCTGGGTTCGTATGGCTCGCCACTCGCAGTGGCGTGACCCGCGAGCCCATCGCCGTAGTAGCTCGCTTCACCCTGAAGTGTGATTAGCGCGGGCGCCGTTTGGAAGCGCCTTGCGAGCGTCTGGTCGTCGTAGGCCGGGCTCGCATTCGACTCTGGATAGTTCGGCCCCATTTGCACCGCGTTCGTGCTCGTGACCGAGCTCGATGAAGCGTCGCGCGCTGGAGCGGATTCGCGTGCACAAGCGCCGAGCAGGAGCAGAAACGAGGCCGAGCGAAGACGCTTCACCGCGCGAGAGCGTAGCAGAATTCAGCAGAATCCAGCCGATTTCTCGCGCGGCGAAGGCTCGCTCTTCGAGCTCAGTGCTCGAGCGCGAGCTCTTTGCGTTTTTCCAGAGTCAATTCGGAAAGTTGGTCTTCGAGTGCCACGCGCTCGGTCAAGCGTTGCGCTTCCAGATCGGCGGCATCGATCGTCGCTCGCTGTAAGCGTTGGCTGATCTCTTCCATCTTCTTCGCCAGGTGCCTGCTGAGCTCGTTGGCCTGCGTCACCTTGCGCAGCGACACGAGCTGCGCGTTGATCTCGTCGATGCGTTCGCGATAGACGTTACTCTGAGCCTGAATCGTCTCGAGACGTTCGGCAAGCTCTGCCATCACGCGGTGCCGCTCGACGATGCGCGCGAGCTGGGAAGCGAGATCCGGATCGAGCTTCGACGCCGAATGCAGGAACAGGCCGAGCTCGGTGATGCCAGCATCGGTCCGGATGTCGAGCGACTTTTGGATCGGCGTGGATTCGTCGATCGAGAGCTTCACGCTGTCGTTCGCGGGCACGGTCACCGCGAACAAGTACGCGCCGGCGAGTTTTTCCACGCCGGTATTCGGCGCTTCGAGCTTGAAGCCTTCACTTACCGGGTGACGCACATACACAATCGCGGGCTTGCCATCGCGATTCACGAGCGTGAGCTTGGTGGTGCGAATTTGGCGCGCCTCGCTCAGCACGATGCCGCGCTCGATCGTGATCAAGCGATCGATCTCTTCGCGCGTGCCGAGATCGCTGTCGACGACGAGCTTGCGATCGAGCGCGAACGGCACGAACGCGCGGCTGTCCGGCAAAATCGCGTCCGACAAGCCCTCGCCCAAGAATTGTCCGTCTTCGTACACGGTGACTGGGCCGGCATCGAGCGTGTGGTGCGTCGGGTTCTCGAGCAGCACGGCGCGGAACGCGTATTTCTTGGAACCGCGGCTCGAGATCGGATCGTAGAAGTAGACTTCTTTTGCCGCTGCCGGCGCGGTCAACATGCTGACCATCGCCGAGTGCCCTTTTTCGATCGTGAGCGGCGAAGGCGCCAAAAAATAAGCACTGCCGAGCGGCGCGTCCGAGCCATGCTCGAGCGCGACTTGACCTTGCGCGGGCTTCGGTGGCTCGCCGTCCGCAGCGATCACGCGCACCGCGTCGGTCGAAACTTGGCCGGTGCTGACGGCTTCGACCTGATCCGCCGCGACGCCGTTTTGCAAGAGCTGATCGCGAATCGCGTTCGCGCGTTCGAGCGACTTGTCCGCGGCTCCTTGCTCGCCCGCTTGCGCAAAACCCAAAACCTTCACCTTGGCGTGGCTCGCGCGAAGCTCGGTCGCGAGGCGCTGAATGTTTGCTTCTTGTGCCAGGCGGCGCGGGCGCTCTTCGTCGACTGGCGCGGCCGCAGCCGGCGCGCCGCCGCGACCCGAACCAGCGCCGCCATGGCTCGCAGGGGGCGCCGTCGCCATGGGCGGAGGCGGCGAAGGCTGCTTTTTCAGGTCATCGAGCGCCGCGCTACCGAAGTTGCCGAGCACGCGCACTTCCTTGCTGGCGACGGCGTATGACGAGCCACCGGGCGGCGGTGCCAAGCCGAGCTCGCTCATGTCGCTCAGGGTTTCGCGTTCGACGTAGCGCACGCTCTGCAAATCGTATTTGAAGGACAACGCGGAAGTCGAGCCGACGCCGACCGCGACGCGCTGCCAGTCTTCGCCGGAGACGTTGTCGACCACCGCCCAGCTCTCGAGCTCGGCCGGCCCTTTGGCATTCAGTTTCAAGCGATAAGTCGGTTTCCACGCCGGGCTCTCGGTCACGTAGGAGATGCGCAAATCGTAGTCGCCCGGCTTCGGCAGCTCGACCATCACCGTGGTCGTGCCCTCGCCGTGATCGAGCGTCGGGAAAGAGACCGGCACGGGTTTACCGCTCTTCGCATCGACGACACTGAGCGACTTCAAAAAATCATCGAGTCGCTCCGCCGGTACTTCGAGCGCAAAGTGATCCCCGTGCACGAGCGCGCGACGCTCGAAGTAAGCGACGCCGTTGCGGTAGATGACGACGCGGCCGAGCGCGGCGTCCGTTTGAATCGGACGCGGCATGTTGGCGGCGCAACCAGACAAGAACGCACCGGCACACACGGCCAGCAAGGAAGCGTTGAGCACGAGCGACATGTTCGACCTTTCGGGAGTGAAGAGCGCGGCAATGCGCTCGAGGGGCTAAACGCGCAAGCGCATCTCGGGCTTACGCGCGAGCGGCAAAAACGATCCGGTGACCGCGAAGTGACGCGAAAAATCCCTGATTTTCGCCCCGAACTTTCGGCGAGTGCGTGCCAAAAACCCGTGGACTGATGCTAGCTTCCGGGCCGCCCATGGCGGACAGCCCCGGAACGAAGCAGCGCGTCAGCTTGAGCCCACGCGGGCTCCTGCTCGGAGATCGGGAAGTTCCGCTCATCTCCGGCAGCATTCATTACTTCAGGCTCGATCCGCGCGAGTGGCTCGCTGCCTTGTCGGCCCTGCAAAGTCTCGGCATCGAGATCGTCGATGTCTACTTGCCGTGGGGCGTGCACGAACAAGTCGACGGCAGCTTCGATTTCGGGCTCAAAGATCCGCGACTCGACGTGGTGCGCTTTCTGCGCCAGGCGCGCGATCTCGGCATGCTCGCGATCGTGCGCCCCGGGCCGCACATCAACGCCGAGCTCACGTTCTTCGGCATTCCCGAACGCGTGATCTGGAACCGCGATTGCCAAGCCCGTTCGCCGCGCGGAAAACCGGTGGTCTTGCCGGTGCCGCCGCTCGCGTTCCCGGTGCCGAGCTACGCCAGCGAAGCGTTCCTCGAAGAATCGGATCGCTGGCTCGGCGCGGTGGGCGTAGAGCTCGCGCCGCTGATCTGGCCGAACGGGCCGATCGTGATGTGCCAAATCGACAACGAGGGCGCGCTCTATTTCCGCGACGGCGTGTACGACCAAGATCATCACCCAGACGCCGTCGCCACCTATCGCGGCTTCTTGCTCGACAAATACGGCTCGCTCGCAAAAATTCGCGAAGTCTTGTCCGATCCCGGGCTCGAGCTCGACACGCTGAATCCGCCCGCGCGCTTGTCCGGCAAATCACTACTCGACCTCGCGCGCCATTTGGACGCCGCAGAAGCCCAAGAAGAAATCATCGCGCGCGCATTCTTGCGCATGAAAAACACGCTCGCCCTCGCGGGCGTGCGCGACGTGCCGACGATTCACAACTTGCCGTTCGGCGAGGGTTCGACGCCGCTCGATCCCGAGCGCGTCAATCGCGTCGTGGATTTGGTCGGGCTCGACTATTATCACAATGCCTCTGAAACGACGCGCGCCGAGATCGCGCGGCGCACGAGCGATCTGCGCGTGCGCGCCGCCGCGCGCGGTTACGTGCCGTTCGCTTGCGAGCTCGGCGCGGGCTTCCCGCCGTTCTTTCCGCCCATCACCGAAGCAGACAGCGCCTTCACCGCGCTCGCGACGCTGGCTTACGGCCTACGCGGCTTCAACGTGTACATGGCCGTCGAGCGCGATCGCTGGATCGGCGCGCCGATCGATCGTCATGGTCGCCGCCGCCCGTTCGCGGATTTTTGGGAGCAGCTCGTCGGCGCGCTCGAGCGTTTGAATTTTTTTGGGTTGCACGTGGACGCGGCGGTGCACGTCGTGGTGCCGCGCAATGTGCGGCGGCTCGCGCGCGTCTTGCACGCCTTTGGTCCAATCACGCTGGCGGCGTTTCACGTCTCCGGCGGCAGCGCCGAGCACGCTTGTTTCGAAGACGATTTCGGCTCGGGCCGCCCGTTCGCAATCGACGCCGCGGAGTGGCTCAGAAAAATCGAAGACGCGCTCTCGGCCGAACGCATTCCGTTCGCGATCGTCGCGGGCGACTTGATCGAGCAAGCGCTAGCGCAAGGCAAGTGGACGCTCGTCGCCTGCGCGGGCGGGCTCGAAGCCGAAATTCGCGACGCGCTCCGCCGCGGCAACGAGCGCGGCGCGGCGATCAGCATGGGTCCACTGCGCGCGGAGCGAGATGCCGTCTATCGGCCCCTGCCCGCGCCGTTCGCGGTGCCGTCGATCCCCGGCGTGCCGGATTTGTTCGAGCTCGACGAGACGGCGCTGCGCGCTGCCGTACGCGCCGCGAAGGCGACGCTCGATCTTCCGAGCTTCGAGTGCTCGCCGGAGAACGCATTCATCAGTGTTCACCGCGATGACACGGGCGCGGCACGCGTGGCTTTCGTGCTCAATCCGTCGGCGCGCGCGCTGCGCGCCGAGATCGTCATTCCCGGCATCACTCGCGCGGTCGACGCGCTCGACGGCACTGAATACCGTGCTAAGTTGCGCGCCCTCGAGCTGCCGCTGGAAGCGCAGAGCGCGCGCATGCTCGAGCTTTTTCCCTGAATTTTCAAGCCTGTTTCATGTTGCTCGAAATCAATCCGGATCATCCGGAACCGCGCAAGATTCGCCGCGCAGTCGATGCGCTCGAAGCCGGCGGCGTGATCGCGTACCCGACGGACACGGTGTACGGGCTCGGCTGCGATCTGTTCAACAAGAAGGCCGTCGATCGCTTGTATCAGATCAAGGGCATCGAACGCTCGCACATGCTCGCGTTCGTGTGCCAAGATCTTTCGGACGTCTCCAAGTATGCCGTGATGCACAACGACGTGTATCGCGTACTCAAGCGCTACTTGCCTGGTCCATATTGTTTCATCTTGGAAGCGACGCGCGAAGTGCCGCGCGTGGTGCAAACATCGCGCAAGACAGTCGGGATTCGAGTACCCAAACATCCAGTCGCGCTCGCGTTGTGCAAAGAGCTCGGTCGCCCGATCATTTCCAGCACCGCCGCACGCCACGGCGACGATGCGAATCCCGACCCGCACGAAGTCGACGAGCTGTTCCCTGGGCTTGCCCTGGTGCTGGACGCGGGCCCCGGCGGCACCGTGCCGACGAGCGTCGTCGATCTGACGACCAATCCGCCAAAGGTCGTCCGCGAAGGCGCTGGCGACGTGAGCGCGTTCGAGCGCTGAGCGCGGGTCCCCGCCTCGGGTTTCGGGTCCCAGCCCGAACCCGTGCGCATTTGGTAGCGCAAGCGCACGAAACGCACACAAATCCGATTCGAATCGATAATCCAAGGTCGCGCACAGCAGTCAGATTGGAAGCATGTTGAAGCGCGCTTCGTCGTTCGTGTGCTTGATGTCGTTGGTGCTCGGGGCCTCTGTCGCTTGCTCGGCAAATTCGAGCACACCGGGCAGTAGCGTGGGGAACAACGGCGCGACTGGCAACACCGGCACGGGCAACGCAACGGGCGCTGGCGGCAACTCGAGCATCAACACGGGCGGCACCACGAACATCAGCACCGGCGGCAGTTCCTCGAGCGACACGGAGGAGCCGCAAACCTGCGACGACGCGGCCAGCAACAAGACCTACGTCGGCTGCGACTTTTGGCCGACCGTCGTCTACAACCCGGTCTACAACGTATTCGACTTCGCGGCGGTCGTCGCCAACGCGGGTACGACGCCGGCAAACGTCACGGTCACGCGCGGCAGCGGCAGCGCGATGGCCACGGTGATGCCAGGTGAGCTGCAAGAGATCCGCTTGCCGTGGGTGCCCGAGCTCAAAGGCAAAACATTCGATGCGACGACGCAAGGCGCACGACCGACGACGTCAGTGCGTGTGGACGGCGGCGCGTATCACTTGGTGAGCACCGTGCCGGTCACGGTCTGGCAATTCAACCCGGTCGAATACCAAAAAACCGCCGCCGACCTGATGAGCGAAATGCAGACTTGCGATTACCCGCCAACCATGTCGAACAGCGACGGCACGAATTGCGAATCGGTTTCCGCGGACGCCGCGCTGCTCATCCCGAGCACGGCGCTCAGCGGCAATTATCGAGTATCGAGCAAATCGGCGATTCCAATCGGCGTGACGGACGGCTCCGGCGTCTCGGATTCGGCTGGCGGCTTCGCCATCACCGCGACGAAGGACATGACGCACGTCAAGGTCCAGCTCTCTGACGACTTGGCCGCCGGCACCGGCATCACCGCGGGCACGAAGGGCTCAATCGTCGAATACGACATCAACGCGGGCGATGTGCTCGAGCTGCTCTCGCAACCCGCACCGTTTGCCGACATGCCACACTCGGATCTGTCGGGCTCGATCATCAACGCGACGAACCCGGTGCAAGTGATCGGCTTCAATCCGCTCACGACCGTGCCGAGCCTCGCGGTGCCGCCGCCCGGTTCGTGCTGCGCCGATCACCTCGAAGAGACGGTGCTGCCGGCTGAAGTGCTCGGAAAGCATTACGTGGTCGCGTCGCCCAGCACGCACAAGGGCACGAACGCGGGCCACTACGTGCGTTTCATGGGTGATTTCGACAACACGACCTTGGGTTACAAAGGCACGCTGCCTGCTGGCGCGCCGAACACACTGATGGCCGGTCAGATCGTCGAAATCGACGCGACCGGCGGGTTCGAAGTCGAAGCGGATCAACCATTTTCCATCACCTCGACGATGAAGAGCGGCACCGTGCAAAACGGCTGCACGACGGACGCGGACTGTTACATCGGCGATCCGAGCATGACCGACGAAATCGCGGTCGAGCAGTTTCGCAAAGAGTACATCTTCCTCGCGCCGAACGACTTCGCCTACAACTGGGCCGACGTGCTCGTGCCGACCGGCGCGAACGTGCAGCTCGATGGCGCGGCGCTCGCGGGCACCATGGAGACCGTCAGCGACGGTTGGACCGTCGTGCGCGTGCAGCTGATGGGCACGGGCACGGGCGCGCACAAGATCACTTCGGATCAACCCATTGGCCTACAAGTCATGGGTTATGGCCACGCGACGAGCTACTATTACCCGGGCGGCCTCAATCTGAATTTCATCGCCGACGTGCCCGTCGTGAAGTGAAGTGAGCTAAGCGGCTCTTCGCTGCCGACCACGCGAGCTTCTTTGCCGCCGCGCGCCTGTACTGATTGCGGCCGCGGCTCGTCCGATTCGGGTGCTCTTCGGTGAGGTACGAGCGTCGCGCGGGCAGCGCTTGCCCGCGGCTGCCACAGCGCCCACGCCCCCCCCAAAAATCAATGCGCTGGTCGGTTGTTGGTTTGGGGTTGCCTGGGTCGGAACGGGCCGGCGCGTCGAGCGTTTGAATTTCGGTGCCGCGGGCGCGAATGAATCCGCTCGGGGTCGGACACCCACCAAGTGCGGTACGCAAATTGGCGCGTCACCCGGCTGGGTTTCCGAACATATGGATGAGCAAGGAATCCCAAAGCTGCCGCGTGCGTAAGATTGGAAGCCGGCTGAACATTTTGACCGGGTGAGCCGGCCGGGCGGACTCGGGACTATTTTTGACTCCTTTTTCTTCGATCGCGGCACTTTTCGTCACTGAAACGCGCGATCGAGCTGCGTGAATAAGCGGAGCGGTTTCCGCGTCGAAACGTCAACCAGCAAAGTGATCGAGCCCGAACGCATCGGGCGCCCTGCTTCAGCCAAGGAAAACTGTGATGTTCAAAGTTCGTTCGCTCTACTTCACCGCAGCGCTCTCCGCGCTGCTCACGTTCGCCGCCGTCGCCTCAGCGAAGTACAAAGTGGATAGGCCGTCGATCGTGTTCCACGCGCACGGTCCGGGCGGGCTGAAGATCGACGGCAAATCGAGCACGCTGAAGATCAGCGAAGACGACAAGAGCGTCACCTTCAAGACGTACATGAACACGCTCGACACCGGCATCGGCAAGCGCAACGATCACATGCAAAAGCGCTTCAAGGCTTCGGACTACCCGGAGATCACGCTGACCGTGTCGAAAGACAAGATCGACGCGCACAAAGGTGGCACCGTGCCCGGCACGCTCAACTTTCACGGCAAGAGCAAGAGCGTGAACGTGACGTACAAGGTCGATGGCAAGCACATTGACGCGAGCTTCGGCTTCAACGTCAAAGATTACGGCATCACGGACGACGACGTGTGCGAGCTCGGCGTCTGCGCCAAGCCGGATGTGTCGGTCGACGTGAGCTTCGATCTCGGCGAAGGCTGAGCCGCGATTTCACGCGAATTCACCCGCCTGACCCGCACGGTCGGCGGGTGAACTCGTTTTGTGGCCCGAGCTCCGCCAAAGGACCGGCGCCGTCCGGGATTGATCTAGGTTCGGCCTGCGGCTATCAAAGTGGCATGACTTTCGTCGTCACGGACAACTGCAAGGGCTGTAGGTTCACCGATTGCGTCGCGGTTTGCCCCGTTGATTGCTTTCACGGGGACGACGACATGCTCTACATCGATCCGGCGGAGTGCATCGACTGCGGCGCGTGCGTCCCGGAGTGCCCGGTCGAAGCGATTTTCGACGAGACCCAAATCCCGGACGACAAGAAGAGCTGGACCGCGATCAACGCCGAGCGCGCCGTGGGTCTGCCGGTCGTGAACGAGCAAGGCGATCCGCTGCCCGGCGCCGAAGAACGCAAAGAGAAGCTCGGCTTTTAGAAATTGACGACCGCGCGGCCTTGCAGCTGAACCATCGGGCGCTGCTTCGTCTTGGGATCGGCCGCACCGAGCGCGGCCGCGAGCATCGAGTCGAGCTCGCCGCTCTTCGCGAACCAATCGCCCGCGTTCACCACCAGATTGCCTTGGCAGCCGCCTTGGAATTCGCTCATCGAGTGCGGCACGCCGGGCGGCAAGCCCTCGATGTCGAAGGCGGAAGAGGCAGCGTAACGCTTGGTATTCACGCTCAGCGTCGCGGCGTTCCCTTCGACTTTTTCGACCTTCACCAAGCGGTAGGTAACGACATCGATCCCATTCACGACGTCGCGCGTCGTCACCATCCAGTAGGCGCCCACGCCGACCGGCTTGCTCGGAAACGGCAGCACCAGCAACATCAAATTATCGCTCAGCGATTGCACCGATGAAGTGAGCCCCGGATCGACACCCTTGGCGACTTCGTAGTGGAAATTCGAGCCCGCGCCGTCCGGGCTCAGCTGAAAATCGACGTGCGAGCCTTTGAGCTTGGATACGCTCGCCGCGATTTCCGGCGGCACTCCGGGCGCGTTGATCGTCGCGCCGGTGACTTTGACGACGGCCTGAATCGGGCTCGCGCCGGCGTCGCTGTCGGGCTTTGGCTTCTGCACTTCGATCGTGACCGCGAACGAAACCGGAATCGCTCCTTGTTCACCGCTCTGGGACGCGACTTCGATCGTGCCGGAGTGCTTCGCGCCCGCTTTTGGCACCGGACCGAGCTGAACGCGCGGCTCCGAGCCGTCACTCCCCAGGGTGAAGATGGCCGGCGCCCCCTTGGCCAGCGCTTTGTCTGCGCCTCCTGGTGCGAAAATGCCGTTCGGGGGCGGACCATCCGGTCCGCTGGCGCCATTCGGCGCGCCTTTCGCAGCCGCCACGGAAGCCACCGCTTTGTCGAGGTCCGGCTCGTCCGAAACTTTGCGCGCGCCCGCGTCGCTCGCGGCGCTCTCTTCGTGGTGCTCGTCTTCTTTCTTGTCGCAACCGAGCGCGAGCGCGAAGCTCAAGCCCACGAGCGAAAAAATTCCGGCACGGCTCAGTGTCGACTTCTTCATGATGCTTTCCACGGGATTTTTACTCGCTAGAACGGCGGCGGCGCAACAACCGGAGTCACGCTTTCGTTCCCGGAATTCGCGCCGGCATCGGGCCCGCCCGCATCTGCCGGCGCTTTTGCGCTGTTCGTTTCGTCGTCTGGCTCGGCATCCGCCCGACCGGCGTCGGCCCCTGCGTCGGGCTTGGAGACTTCGGTCGGCACGGTGCCGTCCAGGAATTCTTCTTCGATCGCGTTGTCCTCGCCGGGATATGGCAAGAGCCCCGTCGCCGGGTCGACGTTTGCGCTGACGATGCCGCTCGGCCGCGGAAACTCGGTCGGTGGCTTTTTGTCGTGCGCCACCTTCATGAAGCTCATCCATGCGGGCAGCGCGGTCTGCGCGCCGGCTTCGCCCCAACCGAGCGGCAGCGCGTCGTCGTAGCCGACCCAAACCGCGGCCGCGAGCTCGGTCGAAAAACCGACGAACCAAGTGTCTTTGGCCAGGTTCGTCGTGCCAGTTTTGCCAGCGAGCGGACGGCCGAGTGCGCGCGCGCGCTGAGCCGTGCCGTGCTCGACCACACCGCGCATCAAGCTCGTGATGAGATACGCCTCTTCCGGCGACAGCACGCGGCGCGGCGGCGGTGTCGCGGGCAGCGCCAAGACTTTGCCGCCCGGCGCCACGATGCGCGTCACGAGCTTCGGCAATTCGAACTCGCCGCCGTTGGCGAAAGTCACGTACGCGTTGCAGAGCTCGATCGGAATCACTTCGTAGGCGCCGAGCGCTAGCGAGGGCGTCGGCTGTAAATCGGTCGTGATGCCGAGCGCGTGCGCCCACTCGACCACGTTCGCAGCGCCGACTTCGTCGAGCAATTTGTCGGCCGCGGAGTTGTCGCTCTCGGCGATCGCCGTGCGCACGCTTTCCCGGTAACTGGTCAGCTGTTTGCCGTTTTTCTTGGTGAGATCGAGCACACTCGCCGGCGTGAAGCGGCGCGAGTGCAGCGCGTAGCTGTACAGCATCGGCTTGAACGAAGAACCCGGTTGGCGGCGCGCGCGCGTCGCGCGGTCGAGCCCGCCGTCCACGGCTTCGTAGCTACCGACGAGCGCGCGCACTTCGCGCGAACGCACGTCGATCGCGATCAACGCCGATTCTGGGCCGAGCTCGAGCTTCAGCGGCACCGGCGGCACTCCGTCCGGCGACCCCAGTAGCCCGACGCGCAGCACCGCACCGACCTGAGCGAACTCGCTCGGCGGCAGATGCTTCGGGTTGTAACGCTCTTCGCTCGCCAGCGTCACGCGACCGAGCACGTCCCCGACTTGCACGTCGATCGTGCCCTGCGCCTCGTTCAGCGCCACGACTTTGCCGACGTAAATCTTGTTTTGGCGCGGCACGCCGGTCGCGAGCGGGCCCCATAATTTCCGCGAAGTCAGCGAAAATGGCGGCTCGACTTTTTGGCGTAGCGCATAATTGTCCAGATTTTCGCGCACCGCGCGCCGCGCGGCGGCCTCGAGCGCGGGGTCGATCGTCGTCTCGATCGTGTAGCCGCCGTGAATCGCGGCTTCGCCCGCGACGTCATCGAGCACTTTTTTCACGTACGACACCACTTCGGGCGCAAGCTCCGATTCGCCATCGGAGGCCGGCGCGAGCCGCACTTTCGAAGCTTCGGCCAAGTCGTGCAGATCTTTGGTGATGAAGCTCTTCTCGAGCATTTGATCGAGCACGTAGCGACGGCGCGCGAGCGCCTTGGCTTCGTCGCGACGCGGCGAATATTTTTCGGGCGAAGCAACTAGGCCGGCGAGGAGCGCCGCCTCGGGCACGTCCAAGTCTTTGGCCTTTTTGCCAAAATAATAGCGCGCGGCTTCTTCGATCCCATAGCGCCCGTGGCCGAGATAAATCGTATTGAGGTAGAGCGAAAAAATCTCGTCCTTGCTGAGCTCCTTCTCGAGCCGGCGCGCGAGGATCGTCTCTTTGATTTTACGTTGATAAGTGCGTTCGGAGTCGAGCAGCACATTTTTCACGACTTGTTGCGTGATCGTGCTCGCGCCCTGCTTGGTGTGACCGGCGCGCAAATTGGCAAGCAGGGCGCGCAGCATCCCGAAGTAATTGAGCCCTTGATGTTCGTAAAATTGTGCGTCTTCAGCGGCCAAAAACGCGAGTTTCGCGTGGCTCGGGATCTCGTCGAACGGGATCACCGTGCGCCGCTCCACGAACAAGCTCGCGAGCACGGTGCCGTCGCGCGCGAGCACGCGCGTGACCTGCGGCGGCTGATAGTGCGTGCGCAAATCGTGGACGTCCGGCAAGCCGGTTTCGAAGTGGCGAATCAGGAGCAAAATGGCGAGCGCGCCCGCGGCACCGAAGCCGAGCAGGAGGTACGCCGCGAGCCGCAAATAGCGCAGCACGGTGTCCCGAGGAGGAAGACGCATCAACGGCCTAAGAGGCGCATTACCACGACCGCGAGGATCACACCCGCGACCAAGCACAACGCCGCAACGCCGATCAAAAGTCCCGAACCGCTGCCTTTTTTCTCGGCCTCGAGCGAGTTCGACTTTCCGCCTGCCGCGGCGCTCGGCCCGGCCTTTTCGGGCCGCAGGGACGGCAATGCTCGTGCTGCCGCGCCACCGTATGGGCGCAGCGCTTCGGCAAACTCGGCCGCGGTTTGAAAACGCTGCTCGGGTTTCTTCGACAGCGCGCGCGCCATGACCACGTCGAGCTCTTTCGGAAATTGCTTGTCCGCGACGCGCTCGCTCAGTGGGATGATCGGCTCGGTGACGTGCTTTTGGATGTACTCCATCGGCGTCTTTGCCGAAAAGGGCAGTTTGCCCGTGAGCACTTCGTACAGAATCACCGCCAGCGAATAGATGTCGCTGCGCGCGTCGAGCGTCTTACCTTGAGCTTGTTCGGGCGACATGAATTCGGGCGTGCCGAAGACCATGCCTTCTTGAGTCAGGATGATCGAACCCGGTTGCATTTGCCGTTCGGTCACTTTGGCCAAGCCGAAATCGAGCACCTTGGGGAAATCGTTGATCCCACCTTGGCGCGAGAGGAAGATATTTTCTGGCTTCAAATCGCGATGCACGATCCCGAGATCGTGCGCTTCCTGCAGCGCGCCGCAGACCTGAATCAAAATCGGGATCGCGCGGTCGCTCGCAATCGGACCTTCTTTGCGCACGGTCTGATTCAGATTCTTGCCTTCGAGCATCTCCATCACGATGTAGAGCGAGCCGTCTTCCTCGAGCTCGCCGTACATGAAGACTTTGACCGTGTTTGGGTGGCTCAATTGGCTCATCGCCCGCGCTTCGCGACGAAAGCGCGAGGTCAGATCTTTGCGATTGGCGAGCTTCGGATGCAGGATCTTGATCGCCACCATCCGGTTCATTGCCGGCTGCGAAGCTTTGTAGACCGAGCCCATGCCGCCCGTGCCGATCTTCTCCAGGACCTGGTATTGGCCGCCAAGGATCTCGCGGCCGATGAAAGGGTCCTTGGGGCGCATTCGGCCTCACAAATACCAAAACTTGCTCTCCGCGACGAGCATCGCCGCCATGCGCGCCGCCGGCTCCAGGCGGATTCGCGCTTTCAGCGACGGAAACTTGCGTCACGGGGCCCGCGGGCCGCATGAATGCGGCCGTGACCTCTCGCGCCGAGTTCTTGGAAAGCGCGCTGCTCCGCGAAGCGGGCTTTCGCCACGCGTTCTTCACGCGCAACGGCGGAGTATCGCGCGGCCCTTATCAGAGCTTGAGTTTTTCGGTCGCGGCTGGAGACAGCGCGGAGAACGTCAAAGCGAACTTGGAGCGAGCAGCCGAAGCGCTCGGCGTAGCGCCGGAGAAGGTTCATTTCCTGTCTCAAGTGCACGGCGCCGTAACGCACCTGCTCGAAGGTGACGAAGCGCAAAGCCAAGTGATCGAGCTCGAAGGCGACGCGCTGCTGAGCCGCGCGCCGAACATCGCGTGCGGCGTGCGCAGCGCCGATTGCGTGCCGGTCCTGCTCGCCGATCGCAAGAGTGGCGCGGTCGCGGCGGCGCATGCTGGCTGGCGTGGCGCGGTGAAGGGCGTCGTGACGAGCGCAATGCGCGCGCTCCGCGAGCGTTGGCCCGACGCTGACTTGATCGCGGCGATTGGACCGCACATTTCGCTCGCCGCGTTCGAAGTCTCGGACGACGTAGCCGAGGCAATTTTGGCCGCGTCGCGCGATCCGAACATCGTCGAACGCACGCGTGAAAAGCCCCATGTCGATCTGAGACGCATGCTGCGCGCTGAATTGCGCGCCGAAGGCTTGGCTGACTCGGCAATCGACGATGTTTGGGGCTGCACGGTTTCGGAGCGCGAGCGCTTCTTTTCGTTTCGCCGCGATGGCAAGGCGAGCGGCCGGCACTTGTCCGCCATTGTGCCCCGGCTGTAACGCGCGTCGTCTGCTTGCGACGGCGTGCAATCCGATCGATCCTTTGTCTGAGTGATTCAAGGACGAGCGCGCTGCGCTCGGCTCGAGCTCGAACGAAATGCCTTTCACCGTCTCTTGCGCTGCTTGTAATACGCGCTTCCTTTTGGGCGATGATCTGTTCCGGCGCAAAGTCTCCGGCAAAGTCGTCACCGTCAAATGCAAGCATTGCAATGCGGAGATCTCGGTGGACGCGACCGAGCCCGCGACCTTGCCCAGCAATGAAGCGCCGGTCGCGCCGCGCGCGCGGCCAGTTCCGCCGCGTCCAAAACACCGCGAAGGCGAAAGCGCAACGGGCACGCCGCTGCCGTTTGGCCCAACCGGAACTCCGCTTCCGGGTGCCCGAGCTCAGATTTCGCCGGCGAACGCGGTAGCTAAAGAGACGTTGATCGCCGGCAGTGCAACGGCAACTCCGCTGCCGAAACGTCCGCTGCCGACTGGCAAAGCCACCCGCACGCCGTTGCCCGCGCCGAACGCGACGAGCACGCCGCTCCCGACCGGTGCGCTGCTTTCGATTTGGGACGCCGCGGAGAAAGGCGACGCGCCGCGGAAGGGTCCACCACCACGCCCGCACGCGCCGGCACGCGCGCCAAACCCAGAACCCGAACTACTCGAAGAATTCGACGAAGTCCCGCCGAGCTCTTCGGACGCGCCGACGCTCACCGCGCTCCGGCACGAAGCCGCTCCGCCCAAGAAACCGAGCCCAAAAAAGGCAGATGATTTTCTGGTCAATCTGAGCGCGGGCACGGGCGGGATTTTGGGCGCGCCGACGATCGACGTGAGTGGGCTCGGATCGCCGCCCGCGGCGCCCGTCGGAGCGTTGCCGGAAGTCGAAGCGAGCGGGCTTCCGACGCGCGCGGGCACGATCCCGCTGTTCGACATGAGCGCCGTTTTGCCGGTCGCGAACGGCGAAGCAAAGACGACGAGTTCGAGCCTGTCGCCCGCGAATTTGGATTTGTCGATCGACGTGGAAATGCCGGCTTCGAGCGCGAGCGTCAAAGCGCGCGAGCGCAAGCACGTCGCTGCCCCGGAGAGTCGCGACGAGGCAGCGGCGCCGAAAGCGAAGCGCTCGGGCGCCGCGGTTTGGTTTGCACTGGTTGCCGCGGCGGCCGGCGTCGTGATCGTGGTCGGGATGCGCGGGCGCGCGAGCTCGCATCGCGACGCGGCAGAACCCCAGCCGAGCGAGCATGCGCCGAGCGCGCTGGCCGAAAACACGGCCAGCAGCCAGGCTCCGAGTGTCGCGCCGACGAACGTCGCGACCGAGCTGAACGCGCCGAGCGAACCGAGCGCGAACCCGAGCGCGACGAGCGAGAGTCCGAACCGAGTCGCGGTCGCGCCGAGCGTTGCCACGACTTTAGCCGTCGCGACGACGAGCGCCGGCAATGCCCCGGCCGCGAAGAGCAATGACGACGCGAAAGCCAGCGAAGCCACGCCGAAAGAGCCCGCGACACAGGCGGTCGAAAAACCGGCGCTCGCGGAAAAGCCAGCGACGCCTGCGCCGCAGAATCAACCACCGCCGGCCGAGCCCGGCACCGAGTTCGATCGCGGAGCAGCGGTGGCGGCGCTCAAAGCCGCGGCGGCAGAGGCGTCATCGTGTCGCAAGGAAGGCGATCCCTCGGGCACCGCGACCTTGACGATCACGTTCGCGCCGTCTGGACGCGTGACGAGCGCGAACATCCAAGGTCCGCCCTTCGCCGGCACTCCAACCGGCGGCTGCATCGCGAACGCGATGCGCCACGCGCACGTGCCGGCGTTTTCGGGCGATCGCGTGACGGTCAGTAAGACGATCGTGATTCAGTGAGCGTGCGGCTCGAAGCTACGGCGCGACCGGTCCGCTCGTTTGCGTCGGGTGCGACGTCAAATCCGTGAGATCGTGAGCA
>DATATR010000450.1:0-12962 GCA_036268695.1 Polyangiaceae bacterium
CGCGCTCGCGCAATTCGAGCTTCGCGCGCGCCGAGCTCGTGCCGGGCGCGGCCGAAGTCAGAAACACCGCGCCGTAGTCCTGCAACTTGTTCGCGCCGGTTTCGGGCATTTGGCTCGCGAACGCGACACACTCGCGCTGAATCTGATAATTTCTAACCATCACTTGCACCGGGTCGAGCGCTTGATTGCGCGGATCGACCGGCATCAGCGCCATCACCGTGGTCGGCAAGCGGCAAATGCCCATTTCTTCGCTGCGCCACTCGCTCAGCTTGCCTTCGTAATACCAAGGAGTGAGCGCGAATTTCTCGGGCGTGACGCTGCGATCGACCCAATCGTTGTTGGGCCAAGCGCGATCGAAGACGTCTTTTTTCAGGCGTTTCACGCGCTCGTGGATCTTGAGGTTCGCGTGATCTTCAGTCAAAAGCTGACCGAGCAAACCCATGAACTCTTCGACCGCGGGCATCACCGGTGCGTCGATCACCGGCAAACGCAAAGCCATGCGCACGAAGCGCACGAAATCCGGGTTCGCGCTGGCCGGCAATTGCCCGGTCAGCTCGCGCCAGCGCCAAGCGATGCCGTCCCAATCGAGCGGCTCGGTCAGAAATTGGCCACCAAACAAGAAGGTGCGACCGCGCGTGTCCGCGGGGATCGGGAAGAAGAAATCGTTGAAGCCGTGCAATTCACCGACTTCGAATTTGCCGGTTTCGCCCACGCGCTTCATGGTCTCGGCGTAGTAGGCGTCGCGCTTCGCCTCTTTGCCGTAGTAAATCTCGAAGTGAAACGGCTGAATTTCCCCGACCGTTTCGTTCAAGTACATCCAGTCGAGTTGCTTTTTGCCATCCCAATGGATGATCCAGAGCGGCAGCTCTTCGTGGATCCGAACCAGATTCTGGACCCAGTAGTGGTTGTGGATGCGCTCGAGCCAGCCGGGCTTGGCGCGCGGCTTCAGTGCTTGAGCTTGCTGTGGTTGTTGTTGCGGCGGCGCGCTTCGCACACCGACCTGGCGCTCTTTGCGATCCACAGATGCCTCGTCTGACTCGACCACGCTGGGTTCTTGTTTCACGGCGAGCGACCTTTTCTGACCGGAGAGAACGGCGCGCCGCGCGCGAGCAAAAGCTCCGCGCATGTTCAAAACCTAGCAGAAGCGCATGGGTGCTTATGTACAGATATTATCAGACGAAGGTCTATTTTATAGCATGGCCTATGCCGAAAATTGGCGGAATCTCGGGATTTTTTGATGGTCACGCGAAGTGGGCATGCCGCGGCAAAGCCTTCGGCGTCGCGTTTCGACCCCGCGTCACTCGAGCTGCATTTCGGCGGCCATCAGGACCAAAGTCGCGTTGTAGTAAATGTCCGGCTCGGTCACCGCCCACCAGCCGTTGTCCCAAGTATTCTTCGGCAGAAAACCGCCGTCCCACAAATCCGATTGCTCCCAGTGCCACAAACTGTGCGGCGGCAAACCGGAGCTGAGCGGCAGCGGGTTGTCCCAAAGCAGCGCTTTCGCGGGCGCACCCGGCGCAAGGAAGCCGAACTCGGACGAATTCGGGCCGCCAATCAAATAGCCGGGCACGGGCGGACTCTTGTGCCCCCACTCCATCGAGTAAATGCGATCCGGCCCTTTGCCGACGCGCGTGACCATCGAATAGCCGTTCGGGTTACGTCCCAAGATCCAATGCCATTGGTCGCGCGCGGCTTCTTTCAGCCACGTGCGCGACGGATCGAGCCGAAACGCGAACGCCATTTCGTGCGCCTTTTCCAGCAAGTTCGAGTTCGCGCCCCAGTAATAACCCTTTGGAGTTGTAGCAACGAGGTAGCCGTCTTTGTCGATTTGGGCGCGCTGCGTCTCGACCGCGGCAAGTAGCCGGGATTTGGCTTCGGCGCGCAGATCCGCGGGCGCCTTGTCGTCGCTGACCAAGCCCATGAAGCCGTAACGACTCAAATTGGGCCAGCCGCCTTCCACGAATTTTGCCGGCTGAGTTTCCGGATCGCTCAAGAGTGAGCGCACGCGTGCCAGCGCCGCGGGCAACTTGAACGAACGATAGACTTCGACCGCAGCCGTGAAGCGCGCGCCGACTTCGGGATATTCCGTGCTGTCGTCCCAGAGCGGCTGGTCGCTGCCTTTGCCATCGACCAGAATGCGCTCCGGGTGTTGTTCGAGAAAGGCGAAGCCCGCGCGCGCGGCTTTTTCGCAACGCGCGGCGAACGCGGCGTCGAATTTTTTGTAGACGCGCGCGGCTTGGGCGAGCGCGGCCGTTGCCTTCGCGGTGCTCGCGCTGCCGATGCCAGCGACCCATTGCGGCTTTCGTTCCTTCACCGGATCCGGATCGGAGTGATCGTAGACTGCGACGCGCGCGTGGAACGCGCCCGTCTCCGGCTCTTGCATCGACAAAATCCAGTTCAAACCCCAGCGTGCTTCGTCCAAAATGTCCGGCACTTTGTTGCGCGATTCGGGGATATTCGCGTCTTCTTTGAAGAGCTCCGGGTGCGACTCGTACGCGATCAAGAGCGACTGCGCGGTCGGCGCGGTCGACGGCACGTACATGTCGAAGTTGCCCGCGTCGTGCCAGCCTTCGACCATTTGCCATTTTTTCTTTTTTTCCGGGTACGTCGCGTAATCCCAACCGACGTCTTCGTGCACGTGGCAAGGCGCCGAGCGCGTGAAGGCTTGGCCTTCCCAGTCCGCAAAAGGTTCGTCGAGCGTGGTGCGGCAGCGTTGGAAATAGAAATGCTTGAGCGCGGCTTTGAGCGCGTTCGCATAGACGGCTTTGCCGATCACGAACGAGTCGGAGCTTTTGCCGTCCACTTCGATCGTGTAGCGGCCGGGCGCACTGAGTGTGGAGAAATCGGCTACGAATGTGCGATCTCGGGAAGATTCGTCGAGGCCGCGATCTTTGACGTCTTCGGGGCGAAAGCGATACGCGACTTTGCCGGCTTCATCGCGCACGACTGCGCCCTTCGGATCGAGATTGAAGATCGCAATCTTGCGCCAATGCGCCGGATAACCGACGGTATCGACTTTGATCGCGGGCACGTTCACGCCGGGCATTGCGGGCGCGGGCACGGCTTTCACTGGCGCTAGCGGGGCGGGAGCAGCGGGCGGTGCTTGCGCGGCGCTGCTCGCGCTCGGCGCAGCGGGCTTCGCCGCAGCCGGATTGAGCGTGGTTTGGCACGGACAAGTGCAGCCCGCGAAGCACCAGGCAGCCCCCCAAATAAAAACCTCGAATCGGCGGCGCACGCGAAGTCTCATCTCCGCCGAGTTTACGCCAATTGCGCCCGCGCGCCCGGCGCTCACTTCTTCACGAACGCGATGTCGTCGATCCACAAGTCCATCGACTGCGTGCCCCAACTGAACTGGATGCCGTAGACGTGCGCGACATCGAGCGCGGTTGCGTCGTTGTCACCCCAACCGAATTGGTCGAGGTCGCTGAAAGCGATCGTGTATTCGGCCCAGTCGTTGCTGAAAGTGCGATCGGTGGCCCAGTGGTCGTAGCATTGTTGCGGCGCTTTGGTGCACAGATCGCCAGCGGGATCGGTGTGCATGTCGGGCATCGCGAAGTGCACCAGTGCGAGCGAACCCGGCGCGACCTTGGCGTAAAAGTGCACGGCTTGATACGCGCTCGCGTCGTAAGTCGAGCGCGCCGTTTTGCGGTTCAGATCGACGCCGACGAGTGCGCCGGTTTTGGTGAAGCCCATGGACGTCGTGTGCAAGGCGTACATGCTCGTGCCGCGACCGCCCGGGATCGCGCTCATCGTCATGATCGAAGGTGTTTGCGTGCCGCCCGAGCCGTCGTTCGAAAGTGACCAAAAACCCTGACGACCGTCGGTGTCTGGGATGTATTGGTCGGGATTTTCCATGTCGTCGATCACGGACAGCGAAGCGTTGAGCGCGCCGCCCGCTGCGCTACCACCGACCGTGCCGGAGCCACCTGAACCTGCGACGGTACCGGAGCCAGCCGCGCCCGTGCTTCCACTTGCGCCGCCGCTACTCGAGCCGGCGCTCGCGCTCGCGCCGGCACCCGCGTTCGTGCCAGCGGAGCTCGAACCCGCGCTGTTCGCACCGCTCGCGCCGTTGCCACCCTGCTCGTCGCTGCCGCCTGAGGTCGCGCCGTCGCCACTTCGTCCACCATCGCTCGAGGAAGTGCCGGCAAACGTGCCGCCGTTCGCGTTCGCGTTGCCGCCTAGGTTGCTCGCGCCGCCTTGGTCCGAACCCGCGACGTTCAGCGAATCGTGTTCGAGCAACGACGAGTCATAAACATTGCACGCACCGAGGCCGCACGAAGACGCGCCGAGCAAACTCGCAATCAACCATGCATTGCGTCGAGCACGATGCTCGCTGATCTTGCCGTGGGTCACTGGCCAATGCTCACTCGGGGGTTGCACGGATTCGCGTGAAATCCGCCTGATTTCCCGGCTTACCGTATCAAACGCACACGCGGCTACCTGTGCGTTTCGTCTCATTCGAATGATCATTTGTTCGACCCATGAGCAAAACACGCCGACAGTAGCCAAGCGATTGCTAAGATGTTTCTCGAGAAGACAATGCAACCTCAGAATCAGTTCGAACGAGAGATCCTCGAGCAGCCCCGCGTGCTTCAACAGCTGCTCAACGAAGGACGGCAAGCCGCGGAAGAAGCAGCCATCGCAATAAAGAAATTTGGCCCTGAGTTCGTGTTGATTGCCGCGCGCGGTAGCTCGGACAACGCGGCGCGCTACGCGCAGTATCTGCTCGGCGCGCACAATCGTTTGGCCGTCGCGCTTGCGGTACCGTCTCTGTTCACACTTTATGATTCGCCGCCGAATCTCCAGCGCGCGCTCGCGATCGGCATCAGCCAATCCGGTCAATCACCAGACATAGTCGGAGTGCTCGAAGAGACGCGCAAGCAAGGCGGCGCGACCTTGGCCGTCACCAACGAGGTGGCTTCGCCGCTGTCACGCGTTTCGGATCACACGTTGCCGCTCCTGGCAGGCCAAGAAAAGGCCGTCGCCGCGACAAAAACGTACACGACCGAGCTGCTCGCGCTGGCGATGTTGAGCGCCGCACTCGAAGGCGACAAGGAGCGTTGGGCCGCGCTCGAACGCGTGCCCGCCTGGGTCAACGAAGTAATCGAAAAGAACGCGAACCTCACCGACCAAGCCGCGCGCTTCGAAGGCGCGCAAAAGCTGGTGGTGCTCGGACGCGGCTTCAACTACTCGACCGCGTTCGAGATCGCGCTCAAGCTGAAGGAGACGAGCTACTTAGTCGCCGAGCCGTACTCCGTCGCGGATCTGTTGCACGGCCCGGTCGCGATGATCGATCGCGGCTTCCGCGTGATCTTGGTCGCGCCTTCGGGACGCACTCAAGCGGATCTGCCGCACTTGCTCTCGCTACTCGAAAATCGCGGCGCGGAGTTGCTCGCGATTTCGGATCTGCCGGAAGTGCTCGCGCGCGCGCAGTCGCGGATCGAATTGCCCGCGGGCGTGCCGGAGTGGCTCTCGCCGATCGTTGCGGTCGTGCCGGGGCAGTTGTTCGCGGGCGCGCTCGCGGTCTCGTCGGGACAAAATCCAGATCAACCGCGCGGCCTATCCAAAGTCACGATGACGCGCTGAGGCCTGCGTCGGGCTGCACGACCGCGAGACAGACCCGGTCGAAAGGCGAGCTTCCCCATCGAAGCTCGTCTTTTTCATTTCAACTCAGCCTGGACTTCAGCAACGCGCGACTGATCTAATGATGCGCGCTGCCACATGTGCATACGTGCGGGCGATGGCCCCCGCGACACCTTCGGGCAAAGCGAAGCTCGCTGCAGCGGCACTGACAATTGCCAAGATGGCGGTCGTAAAACCGCGGATCGGCACGAAAAAGGGACTACCCAAGACAATGCGCAGAGGTAGTATCCGCGCGCCGCCGGCGAGGGCGGCGAGCGCTGGGAAGCCGAGCGCGAAATGCTTGCGGGGAGCGTGTCGGTGGGGCGCGGCGTGGCCTCAGTCGTTGGTTGAGCGTTTGGTTGAAGTTTGGTTGAGGAAGAGCGACGAACTTCTGCGAGCGGGCATGGCTTGACGGAAACTTCTGGCCCAAGCTAAGTTGGAGTGTTCGGGAATTACATGGAAATCAGTTCCGAGAGCCGTCATCGCCCAAGGAAGACACTTGGGCCTGAGCGGCCTCCGGTCAGCGATTGCTCCCAGATAATTTTCCGGCAAGGCTGAAGCACGCGAGGCCCACGTTTCGTGAGCGAATACGACGAGAAAACCAGAGTCACCCAAGTCGTGCAGGCTCCGCCGCCCGAAGAAGGGCCCGGCAACGACTGCTTGGTGGTGATCTACACGGCCGAGCCCGGCCTATTGGGGAAGCGTTTCGTGCTCGACCGCAGCCCGCTCCGAGTTGGACGTGGCGCGGACAATCACATCGTCTTGGAAGGGGATTCGGTCTCGCGCCGGCACGCACATTTCGAGCGCCGGACGAGTGCCTGGTACGCCGTCGACGACGGCTCGACCAACGGCACGTACTTGAACGAAGAGCAGATTTCACGCGAAGCGCTGCTGACCAACGGAGATCGAATCAAAGTGGGGCCTTCGATTTTGAAATTCTTGTCGGGCGCGGACGCGGAAGCCAAGTACCACGAAGAAATCTATCGCATGACGATCGTGGACGGGCTGACCCAGATCCACAACAAGCGGTACCTGTTCGAAGCGCTCGAGAAAGAGCTGATCCGCGCGCGCCGCTATGAGCGCGATCTCAGCGTCTTGATGTTCGACATCGATTTCTTCAAGCGTATCAACGATCAGTATGGCCACCTTGCCGGCGATCACGTGCTGCGCGAGCTCGCGCGCATCGTGCAAGATCGCATCCGCCGGGACGAAGTGTTCGCGCGCTACGGCGGCGAAGAATTCGTGATCGTTTTACCGGAGACGTCCCTCGCCGGCGCCGTCGCACTGGCCGAAAATCTGCGCGCTCGCGTGGGTAGTCACGTGTTCACGTTCCAAGGCGAACAAATCCCGGTCACGATCAGCATTGGCTGCGCGCTGCTCCAAGACGACAAGGCCGCCACCGATTTGATTCAGCGCGCCGACGAGAAGCTCTATCAAGCGAAGCGCGGCGGGCGAAACCGCGTCTGCTCCTGAATCGGCGCGCGATTCGTGCTAAGGCGCGAACAGCGCCAGCATGAGTTTCAGTGAGATCCCGCCACCTCTGGAGCTCGATCCGGGCCAGGATGAACCGAAAATCCTGAGTCACCCGCCGGGACCAGCATCGCGCAGTTGGCTCGTGCGCCACGCGCACCGCGCGGCGCCAATGGGCCCGAAACCGAGCGCGGAACCGGGCGATCTGCGAGCGCGGCCGTCGGGCATCGTCTACGCGAGCGCGAAGGGCTCGAACGTGATCGATGTCGACTCGAATCGTTACGTCGATTTTGCCGCGGGTTTTGGCGCGATGCTGCTCGGTCATTCGCACCCGAACGTGCTGCGCGTGCTCGAATTCCAACAAAGCCGGCTGCTGCTCGCGCTCGGCGATGTGTTCCCCGCGGATGCGAAAATTGCGCTGCTCGAACGCCTAGCCAGCTTGCATCCGGATCCCGATGCGCGCGTGCTGCTCGGTCAGTCCGGAGCCGATGCCGTCACTGCGGCGCTGAAGAGCGCGTTGCTCTTCACGGGCAAGCCTGGTGTGCTCGCGTTTTCCGGCGCCTATCACGGGCTCGGGCATGCACCGCTCGCGGCTTGTGGTCTGCGCGAAAGCTATCGCGAACCGTTCCTCGCTCAGCTCAACCCGCACGTGTCGTTCGCGGACTACCCAAACCGCGATCAAGATCTCGAGCCAGTGCTGGCGCAAGCGCGCGCCTTTTTTCGGACCGCTAGCGCGCCGATCGGCGCAATTTTGGTCGAGCCCATCCTCGGACGCGGCGGCGTGATCGTGCCGCCGTCCGCGTTCCTGCCCGAGCTCGCGAAGCTCGGCCGCGAATTCGGTGCCTTACTCATCGCCGACGAAATTTGGACCGGGCTCGGTCGCTCGGGAAAGACCGTATTTTCCCTGGAATCCGGGGTCGTGCCGGATCTCTTGTGCTTCGGGAAGGGGCTCGGCGGCGGCTTGCCGATCAGTGCGGTCGTCGGACGCGGCAAGCTGCTCGAAGCTTGGCGTCGCGAATCGGAGGTCGTCCACACCTCGACGTTCGCCGGCTCCGCGCTCGCCTGCACCACGGCCTTGGCGACACTCGACGTCCTCTCGCGTGAACATTTGGCGGAGCGCTCGGAACGTGTCGGTGCGAATTTACTGGCGCTGATCCGCGCTCGACTCGCGCGTTTTCCGAAGCTCGGTGTGCGCGGCAGCGGGCTGATGCTCGCGGTCGATCTCGGGCCTGGGGCTGGACGCGCCGCAGTGGTTGCTTCTCGTTTGCTCGAGCGCGGCTACATCACATCCACGGGCGGCGGGCAACGCGAGGTGCTCGTGCTCACGCCGCCGCTCACGATCAGCGAAGCACTTTTACCGGCCTTCGTCGAGGCACTCGAGGCCAGCGTCGGGGCGCTGGGCTCGTGAGCCAGAACCAACGTTCGGACGCGCTGCACGCCCAAGTGCAGCGTTTCGCGCGCGGCGAGCGTGCAGCGAGCTTCCAGGACTTGGCCCACGAAATCGCGGAATTCCAGCGCGAATTCTCGCCCGGCTTCGCGCGCCTCCTGGCGCGTCGCGGTCACTCGTCGGAAGCGTTCGAAGACATCCCCGGCGTGCCCTGCGACGCATTTCGAATCACGCGCGTCGCGGTGCACCCCGCAGCCGAAGATTTGCTCCGCTTCGCAACCAGCGGAACGACCAGCGGTGCGCGCGGCATCCACCCGCTGCGCCGAATCGACACTTATCGAGAAGTCGCACTGAGCTTCGGGCGGCGCGCACTACTGGCTGGCGAAGAACCACGCCGCGTCGTCGCGCTGGCCCCGCAGCCCGACAATCCGCCGACGTCCTCGCTCGGTCACATGATGGCGCTGTTCATGGACGACTTCGAACGCAGCGCGGAGTCCGAGCTCCGAGCGCACGAGCGCTGGCTGATCGACGAACGCGGCGTCAATCTCGCGGCGCTCGAGCAGGCGTCGCGTGACGCCCGCGACGCCGATCAGACACTGATCGTGCTCGCGACGTCCTTCGCGCTGGTCGCGTTGCTCGACGCACTCGGGGGCCGCCGGATCGCGGCACCAGCGCGCACGGTGATCATGCAAACGGGTGGATTCAAGGGCAAATCCCGCGAGATCGCGGCCGGCGAACTGCGCCGTGCGGTCGCCGAGAGCTTTGGTGTCGAGCAGCGCTGCGTCGTCGGTGAATACGGCATGACCGAACTGACGAGTCAGCTCTACGAAGCGACCTTGCCAGGCTCCGCGCTCGAAGCAGAACACCACGGGACACCGGGTGTGTACTTCGAGCCGCCTTGGCTGCGCGTCGTACCGGTCGATCCGATCGAGCTCGAGCCGGTCGCGCCGGGCGAAGTCGGCATCGCGCGCATCGTCGATTTGGCGAACATCGACAGCGCGCTCGCGATTCAAACCCAAGACCGCGTGCGCCGCGTGAACGGCGGCATCGAGCTACTTGGGCGCACTCCGGGCGCGACGCCACGCGGCTGCTCGCTCGCGATCGAAGAATTTTTGCAGGCTCATCCGTCATGATCAGCACGCGCGCCGAACGCCGCGCGCGACTCGAGCCGCTACTCGACTCCGCCCGCTCGCTGCTCGACGCTGCGAGCCCGCGTGGCGAGCGTGCCCGCGCGCGCTTGCTCGAATCGACCGAACTCTCGCGCGAGGGCCTGGATTTCGCGCTGAAACGCTGCCTCGAAGCCAACCCGAGCGAGGCGGAGCTAGAAGCCTTGCTCGACTCGATAGCCGAAGCGCCGCGGGCGCATGTATTGCTTTCGGCAAATGTGTTCGTCGCGGCGCATCGCGCCATCGCGCTTGCGCTCGCGGCTTCTCCGAGCGTGTTCGTGCGCGCTTCACGGCGCGAACCCGTGATGGCCGAACTATTGCTCGACGGCGCAAGCGGTTCGTTCGAGCTTACACCCGAGCTCGCACCGCGCACCGGCGATCAGCTCTGGGCTTACGGCAGCGACGAAACACTGCGCGAAGTCGCGCGAACGCTCGCGCCGGGCGTGTCCCTGCACGCGCACGGCACGGGTTTTGGAATCGGCGTCATCGACGGCGCGCTCGCGGACGCCGAGCTCGAGACGCGACTCGCGAAATTCGCCGAAGACATCGCGCTGTTCGATCAGCGTGGCTGTTTGAGCCCGCGGGCGCTGCTCGTTCAAGGCAATGGCGCGTGCGCGTTCGACCTGGCGCGCGAGCTCGCCGCGCGCATGACCGCGCTCGAAAGCGCGATCCCGCGCGGCCGTCTGTCCGCCGATGAATCGGCTGAAATTACGCGCTATCGCGAGAACGCGGCGTTTTGCGGCGAGCTCTTCGCCGCGGGGTCGGGCTTCGTCTCGCTCGGGTCGGAATTCGTGCTCGCTCCAATTGGTCGCAACGTGCACGTGCTTGCTGTGACCGCGCCGGTGCGCACCCTGACGCCGTTCGCCGAGTTCATCACGACCTATGCCGTCGAGGGCAAACCAGAATTACGGGCAGCGCTCGCCGAGGCGTTGCCGGGTGCGCGCGCCTGTGCCTTCGGAGACATGCAAACTCCGCCATTCGACGGCCCCGTCGACCGCCGAGCGCGACGCTTCTAGTTTTTTAGTTGGCCGCGGCTTTGTCCGCGCGCTCTTTGGCGTGCTCGATGATCGGGCGCGCTTCTGCCGCCGAAAAACCCAGATGCTCGCTCAGATCCTTCAAGATCTTTTCTTCGGCTTTGGTTTGTTTGCCATCGGCATGCGTGAGCAGCGCAGCGTGCGCCAAAAGCAGCTCGCGATCCGAGGGCTCGAGCTCATCGAGCGGCACGTCGTCTTTGATCGTGCGCTTCTTTTTGGCAAATTCCTTGATCTCGGCTTCGTCTTCCTCGCTCGCGTCGAAGGCCCACAGCAAGCTGTCGATCATGCCGATCTCGGGCTCTTTGACACTGCCGTCCGCCCACGCAACCGCGACCAGAGATCTTACGATGTTCTTTTCCGAGGGTGTCATTAACCCTCAACGCTACTCGAAATTCGCTTACGACACGAGTCGCAGACGGCGGCGACCGTCGCTCGGCTCCGGCGTCGAGCCGGATTCGATCGGGCGAAGCACCACGCTGAGCGGCACTTCGGGCAGCGGCAAGTGCTGATTTTTCGCGTAAATCGGGTGTCTGCCGCGCGTTCGATACCACTCGGCGACGGTCGCGGTGCGCTTCATCTTTTCGATGATTTGCCGAAATCCAACGCCCGTGTTGTAGGCGCAGAACGAGATTTCTCCCATCTGCGTGCCGTACGGGATGATGCACATTTCGGTGCGCCGAAAATCGTAGTTGAACAGATCTTGAAACCACATGCCGGCGACGAACAGGAAACGCCACTCGAACTCGTGCGCGTCCCCCTCGCTCTCGCCGACACGCGAGCCATTGGCGCCGATTTGGCTCAAGAATTGGCGCGCGAACTCGGTAAAGCTGTAGCCGGGAGGTGCCTTGTCCGGATTGAAGTTCCGCAGCAAAGAGAGCGCGATGCCGGCGATCGTCTGCTTTTTGCCTTGGCCGGCATCCGCGATCGCCTGAAGGTCGCAGAGCACCTGATCCAAATTCAGAAACTCGGACACGGGCAGCATTTGCTTGGTCTTCTTGTTGACCAAGAGCACGGTGCCGATGCCGCAGTTCGGGTGACAACCGCATTTGAGCGCGCCGAATTCCGCGCTTTGCCCGAGCAGCAAGTCGACCACGTCGCTGAACGGGTTCATCGCCGAGAGCGGGAACCAGTCGCGCATCGGCTGCGTCACGCCGGTTTGATCGTGTAGATCGTGCACCAAGTGGCTCAAGGTGTAACGCTCGCGCTGACGGCGCTCGTCCTCGATGTCTTCGTCGCGACCGGTGAAGCTCACGGGCTGAAACGAAACCACGGTGATCTTGTCCGCGTTGTCGATCGCGAACTGGACGATCGGCCCGACTTGGTCATTGTTCACGCCGTTCACGACCGTGACCACGAGCACGACGTCAATGCCCGCCGCGGCGAGATTTTCGATCGCGCGGAGCTTCACGTCGAACAGATTGCCAATCTTCCTATGGCTATTGGCTTCGTTCGTGACGCCGTCGAATTGCAAATAACAAAGCCGTAGTCCGGCTCGTTTGGCGGCGTGGCAGAGCTCCAAATCTTGCGCGAATTTCACGCCGTTGCTCGCGCACTGCACGCAGAAATAGCCGACTTCGCGCGCGTACTCGATCGACTCGAGGAAGAACGGGCTGAGCGTCGGTTCGCCGCCGGAAAACTGCACGCTGAGTTGCCGGCGCGGTTTGATCGCGAGGCTATCGTCCAAGATTTGTTTGATGTCCGCCCAGTCGAGCTCGTGCACGAACCCGACCTGATTCGCGTCCATGAAACAAGGATCGCACATCATGTTGCAGCGGTTCGTGAGATCGACGGTCAGCACCGAGCCGCGGCCGTACTTGATCGTCGAGCTGCCGTGATTGCGCAGCTCGGTCTTCGGCGCTTCGAAGTCGCGACCCGGAAAGAGGCCCTCGATGCGAGCCATGAACTTCGGGTCCACGCTCATCACGTCTTCGAATTTGCCGTGCTTCGGGCAGGTTTTGATCATCAAGACCTGGCCGTCGCGCTCGACGATGTCCGCCTTGATTTCGCCTGGATTCCCCTCCACGTAGCTCTTCAAATCCGCCACACCGGAGAGCACCGCGCTGCGCACTTCTTTCACGCACGACGGACACAGCGAATCGGTTCGGCGCGGCCAGCCGAGCTCCGGCTTCGTGCGTTCTTCCTTGCGCAAGAGCGGAGCCGGCGCCCACTTCGGCTGCAAACGCCCACCAGGAAAATGCTCGTTGTACTTCTGGTACAGCGGCCACATGCGATTCACCGCTTTGCCCACGAGCTTCTCTGTCTCGAGGGTAAGTCGGTGCAAAG
>DATATR010000451.1:0-10967 GCA_036268695.1 Polyangiaceae bacterium
TCTACCTCGCGAGCACGCAAGATCAGCTCGTTTCTTCGCTCGAAACCATCACCGGTCAAGTCGCGAGCTGCACCTTCGATTTGACGGCCGTGCCGCCGGATCCGACGAACATCGCCGTCCACGTGGACAACACCAAAGCGCCGCAAGACACGAACAACGCCGACGGCTGGAACTACAGCACGCCGGACGACAAGCAGATCACGATCTACGGCAGCTGGTGCGACAAGATCAAAGCCGCCAACGCCAACACAGTGAACTTCGTCTTCGGTTGCCCGGGCCAACCGCCGCCATCCTGAACGCGTCTCGACCCGGGCTCTGAAACGAGACAAGATGATGGGTCCAGTCGATGAAACCGCGCACCGCTCTGCTCGTCACCGCGCTCACGTTGATCGCCGCCTGCAGCGGCAAGAACGTGCTGCTCGGCGGCGCGCCCCTGACTCGAGGCGGCATGGGCGGTGTCACTGAAGGAGGTGCCGGCGCGACCACGACGACGGGCGGAAGCGCGACGGCCGGCACGTTGAACGTCGACGGCGGGAACGAAGTGGTTCCGTGCGCGGACGGCGGCAAGACGACGATCAGCGGGACGGTCTGGGATCCAGGCAAAAATACCCCGCTCTACAACGCCGTGGTCTACGTTCCGAGCGACAACACTCCGCCTTCCTTCACCGATCAAGTCGCGTGCGAGAAATGCGGCGCTCAGCAGATCAAAGCACGCGCGGTGGCACTGAGCGATTCGAACGGTCACTTCGTCTTGGACACGGACGTGCCGGACACGCCGAACGTCGAGCTGGCGGTGCAACTCGGCAAGTGGTTCCGGCAAATGACGGTGAAGGTCAACCCGTGCCAACCCAATACGCTCACGGACAAGGATCTCACGCGACTTCCCCAATCTAAAGCCGACGGCGAGTACAGTCACATTCCGAAGATCGCTCTCTCCACGGGTCACTCGGACGCGCTCGAGTGCTTGCTGAGAAAGATCGGCATCGACCTCTCCGAGTTCACGACCGACGCTGGCGATGGCCGCGTGAACATGTTCGTCGGTTGCATCAATGACACGACTCAGCACTACGGCGCGAACCACTTCGTCGACGGCACCATGTTTCCTTCGACCAATCAGCTGTTCGACACGCCAGGCGAGCTCAATCAATACGATGTCGTGATTTTTTCGTGCGAAGGGCACAAATGCTCCGACACTCAAGATAGCCCGACCCCGATTCAAACCGCGCCGCACATCGCGCAGCTCGTCGACTTCGCAAATCACGGCGGCCGCGTGTACCTGGATCACGACCACTACAATTGGCTCAATCACATTAAAGGCGACGAGCTGCAGGACGCCGCCGAATTCAGCTCGAGTTCGACCGCGCCGCCGAGCCCGCTGCCAACCAACATCGACACCGATTTTCCCAAAGGCCAAGCGTTCGCGCAATGGCTCGTCAACGTGAATGCCTCGACCACGCTCGGCTCGCTCGATATTTTCTCGAGCAAAACCTCGGTGGAGAACATTTACCCACCGGCGCAAAGCTGGATTTATCAAACCGGCATGTACGCCGATTTCTTTTACTTCACGATCGGCACGCCGTTCACGCTCGCCAGTGACACGAGCTCGAGCTCGGACGGCACTGGCGGCGAAGGCGGCGCGTCCAACACCAACGACACGCAGGCCTGCGGGCGCGTCGTGTTCACGGATCTGCACGTGAGCAAAAGCGGCGGTGGCTGCGATGCGACCACGACGACTTGCGGCGAAACCGACGACATGTCCGATCAGAACACGCCTTTCCCGCTCGGTTGCACCTCGACCGGTTTGCTGCCGCAAGAGAAAGCGCTCGAGTTCATGCTCTTCGATCTGACCTCGTGCGTGCAGAAAGAAACCGAACCGCCCGCGCCGCCGCCTGTAGTCGTCAAGTAGTCGTTCTGCGTCTCAGCCAGAGCTCCATGCCAAGCGGAGTAAGGATTTCAGATGTCCAAGATCAACGAATTTTTGCTTCAGAACGAACTGCGCATCGCGCAAAACCCCTGCATTTCTCCTGATTTTTGCTTGGATTGGCCGGCGCTGCAAGAGACGCTGCGCCGCGGCGGTGCGATCGAGCGCCACGAGCAGAGCCAAGTCAGAATCGCACACGGCACACTCACGTTGGTCGAAGACGCGACGGGCGATCACGCTTGGCTGTTGCACGGTGAAGGCCCGGGCGCGAAAGACGCGCTGAGCGATGGTGTCGCGTTGCCGAGCGGTGAGTTCGCTTTTCCGGCGACGTGGCAGAATCTACTCGCGCTCAAGAATCTGCTCCAAGAGCACGATCCGCAGTCGACCGTGTTTCCGAGCGCGAGTGGCAGCCTCGCGCATTCGAGCCTCGGCGTCGGCGCGCGGTTTACGACGCTGCATTGGCCCGCGGTCGAATGGGCGATGAGCGAGCTCAACCTGAGCATGACCGCGAACCAAAACAGCATCCCGCGCGAGCTCGTCTACGACGTGAACGTGATGCTCGCGGGCAAACTCGAAGGCGTGCCATTTCCGTTCATCGGCGCGGACGTGCCGGAGGGGCACCAAGGCCAAAGCGTGGAAGGCATGAGCCACGGCGCGGTGCTCTCGAAGCTGAAAAATGGCTTTCACCGGCGCAAATTGGCTTGGGGCTTCAATGCCGACCATCAGCCGATCGGCGGCAAATTCGACGCGCGCGAGGCCGAACTCGTGAAGGGCTGCGTGCTCGCGAGCTACATCACGTTCGATCTTTCGCCGGAGCTCGGCGCGACCAAGAAGCAAGCCGACCCGAGCGCGTGGTGCCAAGCGAACGTGCCCGCGGATTTGATCGCGCGCGTGAAAACTCGGCTCAGCGGGCTCGGGCTTTCGAGCGAAGGGCACGAGTTCTCCGAGCTGCTCGCCACGGTTTGGCCCGCGATCGTCAAATTGCAGAAGCGCGATCGCTTGTACGCGCAAGCGCGCCGCGAAGCGTTCACGACTCCGATCGGGCAGAGCTACTTCCGTGAGCTCTCGATCGACGAACTGCCCGGCTTGACCACGCCGGAGACGCTCGCCACGATGCTCTCGCTGCTCGAAGCGCTCGACATTCGCATTCACTTTGTCGCGCCCGCGTTCGGCTTCCAAAAGAACTTCCCGTTCGACGACAATCAGGAGCTCCGCGCGCGCATCAGTCGCGCTTGGAACGTGTGCAAGGCGTTCGGCGTCTCGATTGGGTTTCATTCGGGCAGCGGCAAATCGGCGGAAAATTACCGACTTTGCGGGGAAATTACCGGCAGCAAGCTGGAGATCAAAACCAGCGGTCGCTACACGTACGAGATGGGTCGCGCGCTCGCGACTTCGCCGGACGCGAAGGACCACGCGCTGTTCCAAGATTGGTACGAATTCACGCGCGAGCTGGCGCTGCACAGTGCGTTCAGCGAAAACGAGCAAGAGCGGAACATGGCGCGACACTTCATCACGCACGCGCTCGAAAAAGAAAAGCGACCCACGGGCGTGTTCGGCAGCATGGAGAGCTGCAAAGCCGCGCTCGCTCCCTTGCAACCGAACCCGGATCACATGTTCTGGTTCGAATACAATTTCTTGTACGTGCTCGCGGCCGGAGGCAGAGCCGAAAAGCGCGCGCTCGGCGACCACACCAAAGCCGGCTACACGCAGCGCGCGCGTTTCTACGCGTTGAGCGACGCGGGTCAACTCGCGTACGCCAAGAACGTCGCTGAGTACCTGCTCTTTTTGGCCGAAACGACGGGCATGGCCGGACCTTCGGCGTGTGAGATTGCGCGCGGGAAATTGGGCAAATACCAGCACTATTCGCAACTCCTCGCCGAGATCGCGCCGCGCTGAGCCGCGCAGGGCAACCCCAAAATAAAACTCCAACTCAATGCTCATCGGTGTCGACTTCAGCAACGCGGTGATCAAAGCCGGCATCGTCGAGGATGGGCGCGTGCTGCGTTCGATCGTCGCGGATACGCCGAACGGCGCGGAGCCGCCCGAGATCCTCGATACGATTGCGCGCGTGGTGGGCGCGCTCAGTTCGAAGCCGGACGCGGTCGGCATCGCCATTCCCGGCGAAGTGAACACGGACGGACGTTGCTGGCGTTTGCCGAACACGCGCGGCTTCGAAGGCGTGCGCATCGCGCAGGAAGTGTCGCGCCGGATTCGTTGCCCGATCGCGGTCGAGAACCGCGCGACCACGGCGGCGCTCGCCGAGCAACTCTACGGTCACGGCCGGCGTCACCAAACCTTCCTCTTGGTTTCGCTCGAAACCGGCATCGGCGGCGGGCTCGTGATCGGTCATCAGCTTTATCCGGGCTCGAACGGATTTGGCGCGGAAATCGGGCATATTTGCGTGGATTCTTCGCTGGACGCGCCGCTCTGCGCGTGCGGACAGCGCGGCTGCGTCGAAGCCTTCGCCGGCACGCGCGCGGTGCTGCGCAAGTTCCACGAGCTCGGCGGCAAAGCGAGCGAGCTCTCGACGGTGGCGACGAGCGCACGACGCGCCGAATGGATCGGCGTACTTTCGTTCGAAACGATGGGCCGCGCGCTCGGGCGCGCGCTCGCCACGGTGCAGAATTTTTTGGATTTGGGTGCGCTCGTGTTCGCGGGTTCGACCGCGCAACACTTCGATTTGATCGAGCCCTTCGTGCGCGAAGAGCTGCGCCTCAAATCGTTCGCGCCGCCGCTCGCGGAAGTGCCGCTTTTAGTCAGCGAATTGGGGGAAAATGCCGGCGTGATCGGCGCCGCGCACTTGACCACGCTCTAACCCTCCGAACGATTCACTTTTACTCAGCCTCTCAAATCAGGTAGCGAAGGAAGAACATGGCCTACAGCGGATTGAGTCTCGAAGGACGCGTCGCCGTCGTCGTTGGTGGCACGACCGGCATTGGGCGCACGCTCGCGCTCGGTTTGGCGGAAGCAGGCGCGGACGTGGTCGCGACTTCGCGCCGGATCGAGCAAGTCGAGGAAACGGCGAGCGCGATCGAGGCCAAGGGCAAGCGCACCGTGCGCGCGACCTCGGACGTGACCGACAAGTCCTCGCTCGAAGCGGTGCTGAAAAAAACCCTAGAAAAGCTCGGTAAAGTGGACATTTTGGTCAACTCCGCCGGCATGATCAAGCGCGTGCCCACGCTCGAAATGGAAGAGAGCACGTGGAACGCGATTTTGGAAACGAACCTCACTGGCACGCTGCGCTCGTGCCAAGTGTTCGGCCGACACATGCTCGAGCGTGGCTACGGGCGCATCGTCAACATCGCGTCGCTGAACACGTTCGTCTCGTTCCTCGAGATCACGGCGTACGCGTCGAGCAAGGCCGGCGTCGCGGGGCTCACGCGTTCGCTCGCGGTCGAATGGGGTCCGCGCGGCGTGATCGTGAACGCGATCGCGCCCGGCGTGTTTCGCACCGCGCTCAACCAACAATTGCTCGACGGCACCGAGCGCGGCAAAGAACTCTTGATGCGCACGCCGCTCAAGCGCTTCGGCAAGCTCGAAGAGATCGTCGGGCCGACCATCTTTTTTGCCTCGGAATCGGCTGGATTCGTCAACGGGCAGACACTGGCGATTGACGGTGGGTTCGTGGCGAGCGGCGTGAATCAGTAGGCGCGAGCCAGAGCTGCGCTGGCGGCGCCGCACAACTCGAGCAGCGCCCAGTCTTCTGCGCTTTCGCTCCCGACGATCGTGAATTCAGCCGCGAACGCGGCTACAATTTCCGGCGCGCGCGGCTCGAGGAATCCGGTCAAAATCAGTCGTTTCGCGGCCGACGCGAGGCGCGCGATTTCGCCGGCCACCGCGAGTAGCGCGGGCGCTTCGAGGTTGGCGACGACGATGTCGTATTCGGTCGCGCCGAGCTCGCTCGGCAAAGCGAACCGCGCGCGTTCGCTGAGCGCGTTCAGTTCGGCATTGTGCGTCGCGGCCGCGACGGACACCGGATCGATATCGACGCCCCACGCCGTCTTTGCTCCGCTCAACAGCGCCACGAACGCGAGCACTCCGCTACCTGATCCGAAATCGAGCACGCGCGCTTGCGGGAACTCGCTACAAGCGCGTTCGAGCGCACGAGCGGCCAGCCGCGTCGTGACGTGAGCCCCGTCGCCGAACGCGAGCTCGGGTTGATAGAGAATGCGCGCGGAGCCCTGGGGCGCGGGAGTTTCGTCCCAAACCGGTTGAATCACGATTTTGGAGGTGAGTTCGACTTGGCCGAGGTGTTTCGTCCAAGCGGTGTCCCAGTCCGAGTTTTCGTCGACTTCGACTTTGAGCGAGATGCCCGCGACGCCGGCCAGCGCTTCCCGGATCGCTTCGCGCGTGCGCTCGGCCATGCCGTCTGCCTCCTCGCGACTCGCCGCGTAGACGACGAGCTCCCGGCCATTTTCCCGCTCTTCCACTCCGCCCGCGCCGGCCTCGAACAAGCATTCGCTCAAAGTTTCCGCATGCTTTTTGGGAGCGCGAACCACGAGCTTGACCAGCGCCATCGGCCGGCAATGTACCCGCGGCGCCTATCGCGTCAACGTGCGCGGAGTGGGTTTCGCAACTCGGTTTGTCAGTTGCATTTGCAACTTGAAACGCGCCTCTTGAAAGCCCCGCGTTTCGCTCGGCTGCCCGCGAACGCGCTTTCGTAGTTGCATTTGCAACTTGAAATGGGCCGCGGAAGGCCCCGCCTGCGAGCCGCTGTTTTGCTTCGCATGCCGCCAGGCCCTTCGAGTCGCAATGCGCTGCGCGCGCGAGTTCAGGCGTCCACGTGAACTGTCGCGTGGCGCGAAGCAGCGCGGATGTATATGCACGTATCGGACTCTCAGCGGCTCGGAAAGGTCGTGAGCCAGCCGTCCGCTTCGCGGCTCGAGCCAAAGCGATGAAACTCGATGTGCTGCCAGCGCGTGTCGCGTAGCGCAGCCGCGTAAGCGCGTTGTCTCTCACGGTGATGATTCACGGCCCAGGCGACCAGCGATGAATTCTCGTCCCACACTTTCAGCTGCGGGAAAAAACGTTCGTAATTCGTGCCCCAAAGCACTTCGCCGCTTCGCCAGCGACGGTACGAGCGAAGCAGAACTCTACTCACCACGATCGGCAGCGCGACATCCAAGTACACGACGGTGTTCGCACGAGCCCAGGAAATGTCTTGCTGCTGGGCGGTGTAGTTGCCGACCAACACCCAACCCGGCGCGCCTGTCGCTTCGAGCACGCGCTTGCGGAATTCAGTCAGCTCGCTCGGTTGCCAATGCGGTTGCCAGAACAGCGCGTCGAGATCGATAAAGGGCAATGAGAGACGCTGCGCAAGCCGCATCCCTAGTGTCGTCTTACCCGCGCAAGTGTTACCGATCACGATGACGCGCGGTTTTGACGATGTCGTCGTCATGGTGGAACTCGGTCCACACTATCCGAACGCGGGACGCTTCCATGGCGGATTGCGTTTTTTCCCGGCCTTGTGCTGCTGCGCGAGCCTCGCACTTTGGCGAAGTTTCGCCTGGACGCCGCAAAGCTCGCCGAAAAGAACTTCGCCCTATCGACCGAAATCATCCTGGATGCACAGCAAACTATTGCCGAGCGCTTGGGCACCTTCCCCTTGCCGTGAAGACCTGATTGACGCCATGCCGCACCGGAACGCTTCGCGCGACGCAGCGATTGACGTCAACCTCAATCCCATTCGCGACAGCGCAACCGAATTCGCGACAAGCGTCGCAAACGGCGGCTTCGTGCGAAGCCACTTAGGGGCCGTTGCCGCGTTTTCGCGGTTTCCATGAAGGCGAAACGCGACAGCGTTCCTCGGTGGCCTCGCCACAGCGAGACCGTTCACGACAGGCTTGTCGTGTTTTCGAGCGGCTGATACCTTTGTGTTCATGGCGACGGGGCAGGCGTTGACGATGCGGGAATTGGAACGAGCGGTCGGGGTGCAGGCGCGCACTTTGCGGCATTGGATTCGGCTCAAGCTACTGCCGAAACCGCTCGGCCGCGGACGCGGCGCGCGCTACATGACAACGCACGTTGCCCGCGCGAACGCGATTCGCCGGCTGCGGAGCGAGCGCCTTTCGACGCCAGCAATTCGCGCGCGCCTCACGCAACTCACCGAAGAGCAGATGGCCGCCATGCGTCCGCCCGTCGCGCCAGACACGGAAGCACCACGCGAGCCGCCACCGGAGCCGTCCTATCCGTTCATCAGCTGGGAAAGCATCACCCTGATCGACGGACTCGTGCTCTTGGTCAGCCGCAGTCGCGGTGCGGCAGTGCGCCGCATCGCGGACGAGATTTATCGGTACTACGGAGCGAGGACGAGTTGATGACGGCGTGACGCGAGGTTCGGGGTTGGAGGGCATTGCGACAACGCGACTCGCGCAACTCGACTCGACATCGTGTCGATGAGCCAAGGTGAACGAGCGGCGGGTAGCGGCACAACACCACTTGCCGGTCGGGCTGCTCGAAGTCGTACGCCGTGAGCTGCGATCACGACATTACAGTCCGCGCACTGAACGCGCTTACGTCGCGTGGATTCGGCGCTTCATCGCGTTCCACGGCCGAAAACACCCACGCCATCTAGAGGACTCGGCAGTTGAACAATTCCTGAATGCGCTCGTCGTGGAACGCCATGTGAGTGCATCTTCACATCAGCAAGCACTCTGCGCGTTGGTCTTCCTCTACGGACAAGTGCTGCGGATCTCGGCGCCGTGGATTGGCGAACTCGTTCGGCCAAAGCGCAGCCGGCGTTTACCCGTAGTGCTCACTCGCGGCGAAGTGCGCCGTGTGCTCGCACGAATGACCGGCACGACGAAGTTGATGGCCTCGCTGCTTTACGGGTCCGGCCTACGCCTGCTCGAATGCGCGCGGCTGCGCGTGAAAGACGTGGACTTTGCCGGCAGCCAGATCGTCGTGCGTAGCGGCAAGGGCAATAGGGATCGTCTGACGATGCTGCCAGCGCCTTTGCGCCTGCCCTTACGCGAGCATCTTCAATTTGTCGAACGGCAGTACCAAATGGATCTCAGCCAAGGCGCGGGGTACGTCGAATTGCCCGATGCAATTCGAACCAAGTATCCGCGTGCGGCGCGCGACTGGGCCTGGCAATGGGTGTTTCCTGCGACGCGGCACTATCGCGACCCCGCGTCGGGTCATCTGCGCCGACACCATCTTCACGAAACCGTACTTCAGCGGGCCTTCAAGATGGCGGTCCGTGAGGAAGGCCTGTCGAAGCTCGCCAGCTGCCACAGCCTGCGACACTCTTTCGCGACGCATCTGCTCGAAACCGGACACGACATCCGGACCATCCAAGAACTCCTCGGCCATCGCGACGTCGCGACCACCATGATCTACACCCATGTCCTCAACCGCGGCCCCTTCGCCGTCAAAAGCCCCCTGGACGACTGACCGCTCCCCAGCACGCACGATTTATCTGCCTATACGGACCTTTGCTCGCAACGAAGACACGCCACTCAAGCGCCGATGGCCCGCATGCCAGCGTGTCCGCCGGTCGCATTGGACGAGTTAGACGGATCTGGATTGCGACTAGCACTGGGCTGTATAAGTGCTAGTTGGGCAGTCCGACAGAAAAACATGGCGAGTGCGCGAACCGATCTCGTTCAGCGGGTGACCCGCTTCTATCTGGAGTCCGCGGACTTTAATGGTTGCCCCGCGTCTTCCGTGGTTCAAGGGGATACCAGTCGGAACAGAGCTCGCATTCGTCGATTGGTAGCCGAACGGCGACTCGATATTCTGACGAGTTCGCTGGAGTTGAACCCGCACATCAAGCGCCTTGGAGTGCCGAAGGTCGAAAAGCAACTTGAAGCGCTTGCTAGCGCGTCGACCTTACGAGAGATCTGCCTGTACCCCCATCCGGACGTTCTGAAGAACGCCGTTGACGTATCCTTGTATGCAGGAAGCCCCTTCAAGCTCGAACTTGCCTTGGGAGCATCACAGCTATCCACGCATGCCTTTGATCTCACAGTTCTGGAATTCTATCGTAACGATCCTCGCTACACCTACTCTTGCGACGACATACACGGATGGATCTCCATTTCTGATGACTACTACGAATCGACTGAAGTGCCTCAGCGCGACCAAATCCTTCTCGACACTTTTGGCTTCGCTTACAATGGAAGGCTCGAACGGGCGGTCACAACGTTCGTCTGCTACCTAGCCAAATTGTCACCGGAGCATCAGCAGCTCTGGAACGCTAAGCGCCTCGGTGACGAGTTCAAGATGCACCCTGACTTCTTTCGAACTCAAATCCTGGGCGATTGGCCCGAGCGGCTGCCCATCTTCACGGCCTTCTGGATGGAACTCGAGATCGTTAGCGCTATCGCGACGCGAATGGGCCGCCCGCCCCTTTTTCGTAACGTGAAGATTCGTCCCAAGAAATTCGCGTTTCTAGTCCGACCAACGCTGAGCGAATTCAATGACTTCGTTTTGCTCCTGGACAAGGCACTCTCGGACAATTTGAATGCGAAATTTTTCGGCGACGATCTGCCGCTGGAACGAGAGAGCATACGCGCAGACGGGAAAATCGTCGTTACAAGCAAAGGTACCCTCGCGCTCCTTGATGAATGGTTGCACAGTCGGTTTCGCACAGACGATCAGGCCGCACTGAAGGAGATGATGGCAACGCTTCGCGAAATCCGAAAACTGCGACAGCACCCTGCGCACGGTCTGCATAGCGACATCTTCGATCAAAAGTACTTTCACGAGCAACGCGATCTGATTGTGAAAGCCTATACTGCGGTGCGCACGCTGCGGCTGATATTCGAGAACCATCCCGCGGCACGCGGCATCGAGGTACACCCCATGCTGCGTGATGGGAAGATCTCAAGCTATTGACGATGGCTGCCCAACAAGGCGTTGCAGCAGACGGGCTTGTCGGTCGCGCTTTGCGCTCCCTCTGGCGCCCGCAGCTGAACGCCGGTACGTTGGGCGGAGCGAAGAAATTTCGGGTTTGTGTTTGCGCGAGTCGGACAGCCTCTTCGCAAGTTCCGGATTCGAGCATTCTGACTGGCAGGTTCGGGCGCGGCGGTTGTTTCGACTG
>DATATR010000452.1:0-7575 GCA_036268695.1 Polyangiaceae bacterium
CAATGTTGCGTCGGTCAAGTTCGAGATCAAGCCATTCGGCAAATTGACGTAGTCGTCGACTCCATCGAGCGTCGCGTGACCATAACCGTCGAGTGTTGCTCCTCCTTTCAATTCGCCGTCCGCGCCGCCGACCGAATCGACCGCTGCGGTGCCGTCGCCGTTGAAGCTATAGCGATGAATCAAATGCAGCGCCGCGGCTGACGGAGCCGCATCGACGGTCGCGGCGTCCGAGTCCGAGCCCGAAGCGGAATCCGAGCCATCGGCGGCGTCCGGCGCGCTCGCTTCCGGCGTCTGCGTGACGTCGGTTTCTTCGATCGGCAACAGGCTCACGCGCGTCTCGCTCGTGCAGCCGGAAAGTCCGAAGAACATGGATGCGATCAGCGCCGCGGCGAGCCCGCGCATTTTACTGCCCGGCGCTCGTGATGCGACTCAGCGCGCGGCGCGCTTCGGGCGCGAGCGGCGAGCTCGGGTATTTCGTGAGCAAGCGATTGAGCTCGAGCTCCGCCTTGTTTTTTTGGCCGAGCCGTTCAGCGGCGAGCGCCGACTGGAACAAGCGGTTCTCGTCGCTCAACGTCCCGCGCTCGGCGCCGCGCGCGGAGCCGTGCGGAATGCGTGAAACTTCGCTCGCGCCGTTGTCGTTCGGATCGGTCGAGCTCGCTTCGCTGCTGCCCGCTGCCTTTTCGCTCGCGTGTTCGGCGCTCGCGTCACAGCCCCAGCTGTCTCCAGCGTTGAGCGCGGTTTCGCTGCCGCCGTGCTGCACGATCACGACGCCGTCCGTAACGTTGACGCAGGTTTGCTTGCCGCTCGCTTGCTTCGAGTCGACTTGTACGCTGAACACGGTGCCGTGCACGACCACGCGCGCGTCCGGCGTGGCGACCGAGAAGCGCTGACCTTCGCTCAAGTGCGGCACGGTGCAGGTGACCGAACCTTGGCGAAGCTGTACTTGATTCTTGTTGTCGCTGCCGACGAGTTCGCTCAACGAAACGCGCGTCGCGGCGCCCAAGTGCAAGCCGAGCCCGACGCCGTTCACGAGCTCGGCCGAGCCCTGAGCGGCGGTCACGATTTCGCCTGGGTCCGTGCTGAGGCGTTCGCCGGCTTTCAATTGCCGTTCGTCTGCGCCCGCGACCGTGTCGCCCACGCTGCCGACGAAAGTCAGCGCGGAAGCGCCCGCCCCAGCGCCGCGCAGCGCAACGAAGCGCGCCCCCACCAACAAACAAGCCGCAGCCGCGAGCGCGACCGCGGCAAAACCGGCGCGCCGGCGCGGTCGCGTCACGCGTTCTTCCGACAGCGCGCGCACCTCTCGCTTGAGCGCGCCGACCACGCGCGAACGCCGCGCGGCCATGCGCTCCGCGTCCACGCTCACCGGACGATCGCGGAGTGGCGACAGGACGCGGCGAACTTCGGCGGCTTCGTCGGTCACGACGGCCTCGCGAGGCGCAAGCGCGCGCGGCGCAAGAGCTCTTTTCTGCCGCGCACCAAACGCGACTGCGCGGCTGCTACCGACACACCCATGATCAGCGCGATTTCGCTGAGCTCGTGCCCGTGCACGTCGTGCAAGAGCACGGTCTCGGCTTGCGTCGGATCCATCACGCTCAAGATGTTGTGTAGCTCGGTGATCTCGGCACGCGCTTCGAGTTGACGCTCGAGGTTGCCGGATGAAACGCGCGCGGCTTGCTCGTCTCCACGCGCGCGATCTTCCCACACGACGGCGCGTTCGCGCACGCGCGCGCGGAGCGCGTCGATCCCGACGTGCGCGGCGATCGCTGTAGCCCAGGTAGACAGACTGCATGCGCCGGCAAATTTGCGCTCGGTCAACGTGCGCACGATGCGCTCGAACACGATCTGCACGAGGTCGTCGTGCTCGTCTCCGCTGCTCTGCAAGACTCGGCGCAGCGCGCGATCGACCACCGGTGCGAGGCGATCGTACAAGGCCTCAGCAGCCGTCTCTTCACCGGCCAAGAGCCCGCGCACGATCTGCTCGTCCGACGGAGCTTCGCGCGAGCCGTCTAGCGCCCCGCCTTCGAGAGCTCGCAGGTGCTTGAGCTCAGCCATCGGAGTCTCGATTATCGCACGAGGGGTCATTGGGGCCTGTCACATCGAGCTTTTTTTCGGAACGTTGCGCGGTTTCTGCCAGCGGTTCTCGCGACGGCACAAGCTTAGTCGAGGCGGCTTTGCGAAAGCAGTCAGCGAAAGTCGTAGCGGACCGCAGAAATAAACCCCCAACTGAATGGCGGCAGTCGGCTCACGACTTGATCTGCCACTTGAATGTCGACTCCGGGCCGAAGCACCGCCGCTTCCACGCCGCCGACCAATGCGAGATTCTTGGCGAAATAGCCGCTCAGGTCGAGGCCGAAGCGCGGACCCCAGCGCGTGCGCTCCGCGCTGTCCGCGCGAGCGCCCGAGGTCGCATGGATCGTCACCGATTCGAGCACGCCTTCGGCGCGCACGTCGAGGGCGAGCGCGGCATGCGCGAAACCTACATGCGCGCCAAAGCCGAGTGAGGCCGTGGCCCAAGTCATGTCCGGCGCGCCCGAGCCGCGGATCGTGTACGCGCCGCTGCCGAAGACGAACACCGGCAGTTCCGAAAATCCGAGTCCCAGTCGCGCGAGTGGCCCAAAGCGGAGCGCCCCATTTTCGATTTCGGAGCCGCCCGTCGCGCCGAGATCCATGCGCAGCCAAACCGGTCGCACGGGGATCAAGCGCGGGCGCGGCTGAACGGTGGGCTGCGCTCGCCGCGCTTCGACGACGGGCGGCGGCGGCGGTTCGGGTTTTAATTGGGGTTCGAGTGGCGCGGCATTTTGCGCCGCGACCAACGCCGCAACGACGACTCCCGCCGAGCCCCAACGTTCGAGCTCGGTGTCGCGATCTTCGAATTCGAGTTGGCTGCTCGCCACGCGCAGGCCGTCGAGCGAGCCGTCGTAAAGCTGGATCGTCAGCACTTCGCGGCGCTCGGGATCGAAGCGCACCACGGCATACCAGTGCGCGCTCGAGCCTTCGCTCGCAAGGGCGCATTTTCCGGCGCCGAGCGCGGCGTTGCAGGTGGTGAGCGCGCGCGCGGCCGCTTCCGCTTCCACCGGCGGCACGTCCATGACCACGGCTAGGGGCATGCTCGAAAACCAGGCTACACCGACGGCGCTGGAACGGTGCGAGCAATTCGTGGTTCGCCGCGACTCGCGGCTTGAAACGCGCCGCTCAGAACGAGCTCAGCTTCAGCGGCGGCGCGCACACGTAGTCATTGTCGCATGTGATGTGGCAACGGTTACAGCTCGTGGGATCGCCGCCGTACTCCGCCGTGCTCGGCGGTCCGCCGCGCCAAGCGATGTCCGGCGTGCCTGCGTCGTCCGCGTTGTACAGCCCGAACCACTCCCAGCCGTTCGGCTGCTGCGGCGCGCCGCGCTTGACCATCGCGAAGTATTGGTCGTTCTTGGTCAGATCGCCGTTGATCTGTTTGACGATGATCGTGCCGATCGGAAACTCCGTGCTCCCGCTCGGCGGAGCGCGATTCAGGTACTCCATCAGCATGGCTTCCGGGTGCAATGCGCCCGCGTCCGCGTCCATGGTCACGTCGAAAGATTGCCAAGTGCGGAAGTCTTTGAAGTCCGAGCTGAACGCGACGAATACACCGGGCGGCGTGCCGCCGTCGTCGGCGTGCGAGCCCGCGCAGGCGACGTTCGACGCTGAAATCAAGGTCAGCGCGAGCATCCGTCGCAGCATGAGCCCGAAGCTCAGAGCTCGTAGCCGATCACGCTGCGCACCCAGAAATTGCCGAAGGTATCTTGGGGCTGAAGCTGATGCGCAGTGTCCGTCACGCGCGCGTAGGCGCCGACGTTCCACCACAGCCGGCCGAATTGCGAGAGTAAGGTCGGACCGACGTACAAGTGCGGACCCAGACCGAACGGTCGTGGTGTGGCGCTCGGGTTCGTGTATTCCGCATACAAGAAGCTCTCCACGCCGGGTTGGATTGCCGGCGTGGCTTCGACGCTCACACCGGCACTCGGATTCAGGACCCAGTCTTGTTGCGACGAAGTCTGACGAACTCCCGGCGTACTACAGATGTTGCAAGTGAAGTAATTCTCGTGCTCGCCGGTCAAGTTGGCCGCGATGCGCACCGGCCCGATGCGGCGTTCCAGCAGGATTTTGGCCTCGATTTCGAGCTCGCGCTGATCCTCGACCAGCTCGCCGTACACACCGACGTCGACGGGCCATTCGCCGGCGTCGGCGAAGCGGTACTTCAGTCGCTCTTTGAGGCCATTGCCGACGAACGAGGTCGGCCCGTTGTAGCCGTACTCGAGCGTGGGCGCGAACGTGACGTACAAGCCGAGCTCGAGCTTCGAGGTGAGGCCGTACTCGAGCTCGGTTTGAAAATCGGTCGAGCCGTACCAACTCAGCGTGCCGGTGCTGCCGAGGACATTCTGCACGCGAACCGGGATGTAATCGACGTACTGCTCGAGCTCGAGCTCGCCTTTCGGCATCGTGTCCACGGTGTACGTGAACGGGAAGACACGCGGGTTCGCTTGTGCCGCCCGCGCCGAACAGAGAACCCCCCAAAAAACCAGCGAAAATACCGCGCCCAACGCGCGCTTAGAATTGAGCAAGCTGAACCGCCTTCGCACAAACCGAGTCGTTGCCACAAGCCACGTGACAGGTGTTGCACCCCGCGTTCGGATCCCCGCCGTAGACTTCGCCCGCGGGTGGCCCGACGCCGCGCCACACGATGCCGACCGTGCCGTCGTCGAGATTGCGGAGTTCGAACCATTCCCAGCCGACCGCGCCGTCCGCGTTTTCGTCGCCGCCGCGCTTCACCATCGCGAAGTACTGGCGCCCGATCACATCGCCGTCGGTGCCTTCCTTCACGATGATCGTGCCGACCGGAAACGTCGTGCTGCCATGCGGCGGCGCCTTGTTCAGGTATTCGATCAGCATCGCGTCCGGGTGCACGGTGCCAGGTCCGATGCCGGCTCCGGCATCCGCGGCGTCCGCCGTGACGTCGAAGGATTGCCAGCTGTGAAAATCCTGAAAGTCACTGCCGAAGGCGATGAATACACCGCTGTTGTTCGCCGAGCCGGCGCTGTCGCCACCCGAGCCGGCGCACGCGCAGAGCAACGATGCGATCAGCGCGTGCGAGAGTTTTTTGGAGAAATTAAAGCGAATCATTCAGTGAATTGCATGAACCCCAGGATCGTCGCGGCATAGTTCATCTGCACCACGACCGAATCTCGAGAGTCCATCGAGACGGCTGCCTGGACGCCGCTGTACAACTTCCCGAAGTCCGAGTCGAGGTCGGCGGCGGAGGGATTTTCGGAGCTCCAGCTGTCTGGCGGCTGCGGGATCGCTTCGCCTTGCACCTGCGAGTAGAGCGTGTCGAGCTTGGCGAAGCCGGCTTGAATCGCGGCGTCGACCGTCGGACCGTCGAGCGTCGGATCGGACGCGTTGGTCTTGGTCTTGAGCCAAGGCGAGAAGATGGCGTAGATCGTCTTCGTGCCTGCGAGGTTGTCGCGAATGTCGGTCATCGTGCGCTGCGAGTAGCGCGACTCTTCTTCGCCCGTCGCAGCCTTGTTGACCTTCTCGCGCTGCTCGTTCATCAGCGACACGAGCCCGCCGAACGCGCCGTTCAAGTCGATTTTCGCGGGCGTCCACTGAGTTTCGAGCGTGGTCGCGTCGGTGATGATCTTGTTCAAGAGCAGGGTTTTGAATTCGTTCGCCTGGCCCGCCGTGGTAGGAAAGCTGGCCGGCTCATAACCCGTCAGGGTTGACTCGAAAGTGACGACCTTCTCCGGAATCACGTCCGCGTACAAGATGCGCTCGGCGCCGTGCAAGCCGGTCACGCCCATGTCGTCGAACAAATCCGTGTCGCCATCTGGTAGCTCGGCCAGATAGTCGTCGTAGCGCGCGTCGATCGAATAATCGATGTCGGGAAAAATCGGCGCCAGCGCGCCTTCGGTGTGCTCGTACGCCGTGCGCGCGTCTTTCCAAGCCGCCTTCGTCGCGTCGAGCGCGGCTTGGTCTTGAGTCGCATCCCAGCCGCGATCGGCTGCTGCGGGCGCCGCGGCTTGCATGGCGAACGCGGCATTTTTCAGGTTTTTGATCTCGCCGAGCAGCGAATCGTGCATCGCGCTGACGACGCTGTCGGCGTTCGGTTCGTTCGATGATTTGTCGCCGCTGCAACCAATCAAACTAGAAACCGCGAGCGCGAAGGCGAGGGAAGCGCCGAACGTGGCGCCGATGGGACGAGGCGAGGGCACTTTTCTTGGCTTTCTTTTGGGTTGCTCTGAGCGGCTCAGAGCGAGCTGACGAAGTCGATCAGTTCGCTTTGCTCGTCCGCGGAGAGCGCGTTGAACGCCGTGATCACGTCGTTCGCCTCCGAGCCGTCGCTTTGATGCTGGCTGATTGCGTCCGCGACCGAGTGCGCGCGGCCGTCGTGCAAAAACGTGCGATTGAAGCGCAGCCCGATCAGCGGCGCGGTGCGCATGTCACGCGAGTGCGCTTCGCCGTCAACGCCGTCGGCCATGCCATCGGCGAGGCCGACACCCATGTCGTGCAGCAAAAAATCCGTGTAAATCGGCGCATCGATGTCCGCGAGCGCAGCAATCGGATAATCGGCGCGCGTGTGGAGAGTTGGCACGTGGCAAGTGCTGCAATGCACTTGGTCGAACAGCTTCGCACCAGCGTCGTAGCCCGTGGCGCGCTTCGGGATCGCGAGCAGGCGCATGTACGTCGCGCGCTCGTTCACGCTGTCCGCCGTGATGTCGACGCCTGGCTTCGCGTCGTCCGTGAGTCCATCCGGGTTCGCAAATTCGGTCGGGCGCAGCGGGCTGGTGATGCCCATATCGCCGTTCAATGCATCCGCGGTGAAGTCGTCGAGGGTCGGAATGCGTGCCTTCACGCCGAAGCGGCCGATCACCATGTCGCCCTTTTGGTAGTTGAAAAAGCTCGTATCCGGATTCGGATCCGAGAGATAGCTGATGTAATTGATGCGCCCTTTGATGGCGTCCGAGCTCGCCGCTTGTTCCATCTGAACACGCACGATTTCGCTGTCGTCCACGGCTTCCATGTAGCCTCGGCCGAGCACCGGCGGGCCGACGCGCGTCGTCACGCGCACGCTCGGATCGTCTGGCGGCATGATCGGCGTCGTCGCCGGCGCAACGACCAGCGGGTGCACCGTGTGACCGAACGTGAGCAACGATTGATCCGCGGCGGCCGTCACACCGTCGGCCTCGACTACGGACATCTTTTGCACGAAGCCCGGACCACGCGCGGCGTTGTCGTGACAGGCGCCGCAGTTGTCGCGCGTGTAGAGCGGGCCGAGTCCGTCCGCCTCGCGCTCCGGCAAATCGAACAGCACGTCGCCGTTTGCGAAATCGTCGAGCTCCTCGCTAGTGGCTTTCGCGATCGGTACATCCGACACCATCAGCGCGGCGTCGGTCGTGGGTTCCTGCGTACTGCTTGGACTGCTCTTGTCGCTCGAAGAGCAAGCAATGCAAGCGGCGGCCAAAGCGAAATAAGGAAATGCGGAGCAGCTGCGATTCACGCGAGAACCATTACTGATAATGAAAGTCACTTTCAACTTCAAAAAGC
>DATATR010000453.1:0-7446 GCA_036268695.1 Polyangiaceae bacterium
CAGTCGAAAACGGCATCGAGCTCAGCTCGGAAATCCCGCCGCAGTCGCTCGACATGCTGGGGGACTCGACGCGGCTACAGCAAGTGGTCGGAAATATCTTGAGCAATGCGCTGAAATTCACGCCGCGCGGTGGGCACGTAACGCTCGTGCTGACGGTCGAAAACGGCACCGCGCGGCTCGAAGTGCGTGACGACGGACCCGGCATTCCGCCCGAATTTTTGCCGCTCATGTTCGATCGCTTCAAGCAGGCCGCGAACAACCCGCAGCGCGCGCAACGCGGGCTCGGGCTTGGGCTCGCGATCGTCAAGCACTTGGTCGACCTTCACGGCGGTAGCGTGACTGCGCACAGCGAGGGCTTGGGCAAGGGCGCGCAGATCGTCGTCACGCTGCCGCTACGCAGCGCGAGTGCTTCCGAAGCGGTGACCGAGCCGCAAACCGCGTCGGCCGAAAATCCGCCGGACAGCAAGACCGCGCTCGCGGGCATCTACGCGCTGCTCGTCGAGGACGATCCAGACGGCTGCGATTTGATGCAGATGATGCTGCGTCGCTTCGGCGCCGAAGTGACTGCGGTCGGGACCGCGGCCGCAGCGCTCGAATCGGTGAAGAATCGCCGGCCGGACGTGCTCGTGTCCGACATTGGTTTGCCGGACGGCGACGGCTTCGCGCTGCTCAAACGCGTGCGCGAATCGAACCACGATTTGCCCGCGGTCGCCGTCACGGCCTACGCTTCGCGACAAGACGTCGCGAAAGCGCTAGCCGCGGGTTTCCAGGCGCACGTCGCAAAGCCGGTGGAACCCGCGCAACTCAGCGCCGCGGTTGCTCACGCTTCGGGTCGTTGAGCGCGGAGCGCGCGGTTGAGCGCGGAGCGCGCGGTCGACCGCGGAGCGCGTGGTCGACCGCGTCTTCGACCCACTCACGCCGGGCTGCGCCGTCCGAACAAGAACGACACTAAAGCGAAGACCAAAAACACGAAGAACAAAATCTTCGCCACACCCGCGGCGCTCGCGGCGAGTCCGCCAAAACCGAAGACCGCAGCGAGCAATGCGATCACGAAAAATACTGCTGCCCAATACAACATCGTTCATTCCTCTCGTATCGAGTCTAAATCAAGAGACGAAAATGTCGAGGTGCAGCTGCTATGCCAATTCGCGAACACCAGTGTTCGCTGTAGAAATGCCGTGAATTCCTAAGCACTTGCGGGAGACAAAAAGCATCACTCGCGATCACTGTGCGGGCTGCTCGTGACGTAGCGCCACAGAAATGGCCATTGTTCTCGCATTCGAGCCATGAAGAGCGCAGAGTTGGGCGGCCGCGCACGTAGGAACGGGCCTTGCAAATGGGGGCGGCATGAGTGACCTCCGAAAAATCGCCTTCATCGGCAATTACTTACCGCGCAAATGCGGTATCGCGACGTTCACTGGCGATTTGCGCAACGCCGTGCAAAGCGCGCTGCCAACCAGCAATTGTCCCGTAATTGCGGTGAGCGATCGCGCCGAAGGTTACGACTACCCAGAAGACGTGCGCTTCGAGATCGCCGAAAGAGACGGCGACGACTACGTGCGCGCGGCCGAATATTTGAATTTCCTGAACGTCGATGTCGTGTGCGTGCAGCACGAATTCGGTATTTACGGCGGAGCGAGCGGCAGCCACTTACTGAGTTTGCTGCGTCGCTTGCGCATGCCAATCGTGACTTGCTTGCACACGATTTTGAAGCAGCCTTCGCCCGAGCAGCGTCGCGTGATGCAGGAGCTCGGGAGCTTGTCTTCGCGGGTCGTTTGCATGTCGGAGTGCGGGCGCGCGATCTTGAAAGATGTCTATTCGCTGCCCGAACGAAAGATCGATCTGATCGCGCACGGCATCCCCGACATGCCATTTACCGATCCGAATTTCTTCAAAGATCAATATTCGGTCGAGGGACGGCGCGTGCTGCTCACGTTCGGTTTGCTTTCGCCGAATAAAGGCATCGAGAAAGTGATCGAAGCGCTGCCCGAAATCGTGGCGGAGTTTCCCGACGTGGTCTATATCGTGCTCGGCGCGACGCATCCGAATCTGGTGCGCGATCACGGTGAAGTGTATCGCGACAGTCTGAAGGCTCTGGCCGATCGACTCGGGGTCTCCGAGCACGTGCGCTTCTTCGATCAATTCGTGGAGCTCGAAGAGCTGAAACGCTTCCTCGGCGCGGCGGACATCTACGTCACGCCCTATCTGAATCCGGCGCAGATCACCTCGGGCACACTGGCGTATGCGTTCGGCTGCGGCAAAGCCGTCGTGTCCACGCCGTATTGGCACGCCGAAGAGCTCCTGGCCGACGGCCGCGGCGTGTTCGTGCCATTCGGTGATTCGGCTGCGATCGCGCGCGAAGTGAGCGGCCTGTTGCGGGACGAAAGCCGCCGCCACGCCATGCGCAAGCGCGCCTACATGCTCGGGCGCGAAATGGTTTGGAGCAAAGTGGCCGAGCGCTATCTCGCTTCGTTCGAGGCGGCGCGAAAGAGCCGTAGCGAGCGGCAGCTCAAGGTCGTGCCGCGCCGCACCGCCGACAGTCGCGAGCTGTCGTTACCGGAGCTCGGCTTCGAGCACCTGAAGCGCATGTCCGATTCGACTGGCATGTTGCAGCATGCGCGCTTCACTTTTCCGAACTATGCGGAGGGCTACTGCATCGACGACAATGCGCGTGCGTTGATGCTCACTGTCGAGTTCGAGACGCGCGGCGTTGGCGGCGGAGAAATCGCCGCGCTCGCGACGCGCTATGCGAGCTTCCTCGACTACGCCTACAACGCCGAACACGACCGCTTCCGCAATTTCATGTCGTACGATCGTCGTTGGCTCGAGGAGTGCGGTTCGGAAGACAGCCAAGCGCGCGCGATCTGGGCGCTCGGCACCTGCGTCGGGCGCACGCAGCGGCGCGAGCTCCGCGTCTGGGCGGCGGATTTGTTCCTGCGCGCGCTGCCGGCGATCGTCGACACTTCGTCGCCACGCGCGTGGTCGTTCGCGCTGCTCGGCATGCGCGAGTATCTGCGGCGATTGCGCGGTGATCGCGCCGTCGCACGGATGCAGCTCGAGTTATTGAACCGGCTCCTCGCGTTCTACGAGCAAACGAAGCAACCTGGCTGGCATTGGTTCGAAGAAATCGTCGCTTACGACAACGCGCGCATCGCTCAGGCCGTGCTCGCCACCGCCGGCAAGAAGCCCGAGCTCGAAGGCGCGCGTACGATTGGCCTCGAAGCGCTGCGTTGGCTGGTCGCGGTACAACGCGCCGAGCGCGGCCACTTCCGGCCAATCGGTTCGAACGGTTTTTATCGCCGTGGCGAGCCGCGCGCGCGTTTCGATCAACAACCACTCGAAGCACATGCGACCGTGTCGGCCTGCAGTGAGGCTTTCCGCATCACGGGTGATCGTTTTTGGCTGGTCGAAGCCCGCCGCGCTTTCGGCTGGTTTTTGGGGCAAAATGACCTCGACGCAAGCATCTACAACCCGGATTCCGGCGGTTGCCGGGACGGGCTGCATGTCGATCGCGTGAACCTGAATGAAGGCGCCGAGTCGACGCTTGCCTTCCTCACCGCGCTCGTGGAGATTCAAGCGCTCGAGGCGCAAGCAGGCGGCACCGAGGAGGTGCCCAAATCCGGCGAGCGAGAGCTCGAACTCGCGCCGCTGCTGAGTGCGGCGAATCAAAGCCAGACGTGATAAATCATTCGGCATGATCGTTCGTCGAACGAACCTGGTCATTCGCCCGAATGCGGCGCGAGTGCTGTTCCGTCCATTCAATCAATTGGACGAGGCGCGCGTCGTTCGCATCGTCGCGCGCGTGAGTTCACTGCGCGATGAAGAAGTGACGCAATTACTCGAGAGAGTGATGGCCGAGTTTCGCGGCCGTCACCACCGCTTGCAGCAATTCTTCTTGCTTCGCTTCGAGCAAATGCGCCGTCACATGGTCACGGATCTGCCGCTCTCCGAAGAGCGGCAAATGCTGATCGGTTCCTATTTTACACAGGAATATTCAGTCGAATCGGCGGCCCTGTTCAATCCTTCTCTGGTTTGGCATCCCGACCAGAGCGGCGTGCCCCAAGGCTCTCGACGCTTCGTGCTCAGCTTGCGATCCACCGGTGAAGGTCACATTTCTTCGATCACTTTTCGTTCGGGCATGATCGACGAAAACAGCGAGATCGTGCTCGACCCGGTCACGCCGTTCGTGACTACGCCGCAAACGGTGCCCGATCCCTTTTACGACAAGTGGCTGTTCCAGCGCACGCTGTTCGAGCTCGGCAGCGCCGACGCGTTCTCCGAGGGAGTGCTCAATCGTTTGGGTGATAGCTTCAATATGCGGGAGCTCCGCGCGGCGGTGCGCGCGGTGGAGCTCGAATACCGCACGCAATCCAAGGTGCTGCCGCCGAGTTCGTCGCGCTCGATTCTGGCGTTGGCGGAGGCGAACTACGAAGTCATCTACGAGCCCGAACACCAAATGTCCGAGCGCATTATTTTCCCGAACTCGCCGACCGAGTCGAACGGCGTGGAAGATGCGCGCTTCGTCCAGTTCCACGAAGACGACGGCCAAATAAAATATTTTGCCACCTACACCGCGTACGACGGCAGAGTGACGTTCCCACAGATCCTAGAAACCACGGATTTTCTCCGCTTCAAGATCAGCACGCTGAACGGGCCGCAAGTGCAGAACAAGGGCATGGCCCTCTTTCCGCGCAAGATCAACGGACGCTACGCGATGCTCTCGCGGCAAGACGGCGAGAACATCTTTCTGATGTATTCGGACGACCTGCATTTTTGGCTTTCACGCGAGACGCTGCTCAAACCGACGTACGGTTGGGAGTTCGTGCAGCTCGGCAATTGTGGTTCGCCGATCGAGACCGAAGTGGGCTGGCTCGTGCTCAGTCACGGCGTGGGCCCGATGCGCAAATATTCGATTGGCGCATTTTTGCTCGATTTGCACGATCCGTCGCGAGTCATCGGACGCCTGCGCGAGCCGCTCTTGTCGCCCGAACACAGCGAGCGCGAGGGTTACGTGCCGAACGTCGTTTATAGCTGCGGCGCGCAGATCCACGGCAAAGATTTAGTGCTGCCCTACGCCATGAGCGACTACGCGAGCACGTTCGCCTTGGTGAACATCGAAGAGCTGCTGAGCACGCTGAAAACCAATCCGGTCTGAGTCGAGCCGAGCGAGGCGCGCACCGTGCGCACGCTGCGTGGCGGCTTGCCTCGAACGCGCACGAGCCGGCGCTGAAGAAAGCGAGGCTTTTCTGCGCAAATACCGGCCTATCTAGCCGAATTCGTGTCGCGCTCGAGCCGCTCCGCATCCGCGTCACTGCACACCGGCCACGCGGCATAGCGGTTGCAAAAACGCCGGCGCAGGAGACACGAAGATGACTTCGACCAAAATCATTTCAGTGCTCGCCGCGTGCGCTGCGCTCTTGTCCTTCAGCCGCGTTGCGTCCGCACAGAGCGACACCGTGATCGAAAAAGGTGGACCGAGCCGCGCCATGCTCGGCAGCGGCATCGCTACGTTCGGCATTTCTTATGGTATTGCCGCGGTCGTTGGCGTGACCAGCAGCTTGGACGCGGATCGTCGCATGATCGTCCCGATCGCCGGTCCATGGATGGCGCTCTCTGGTCGCGGCGGTTGCGGCGACGGCACGCCGCGAAGCTGCGACGCCGCCACGACAGACAAGGTCTTGATCGTCACCGACGGCGTGTTTCAAGCGCTCGGCGCGCTGCTGATCGTCGAATCTTTCTTGAACCCCGAAACCGTCACCACCACCCGCGCATCCAACGATGCGCCGCAGCTGCATTTGACGCCGACTTTTGGCTCGAACGGCTATGGCCTCGCCGCGTTCGGAAATTTTTGAATAGCGATCGAGCAACAATCGCAACGTTAAGCTTCCTTCTTTTTGCCTTTCTCGACCAGGCTTAGCAAGACATGCCTTACGATGGCGGCGCTCATGCGCCCTGTCGTCGCCCTGCTCATACTCTGCTTTCTTAGCCTATTTGGCCTGCTCGGCTGTAACTCCGGAGGGTGCGATGCCGGCGGCCAGTGCGCATGCAGTGGCGGCGATCAGTGCTTTCTCGGTTGCGACGGAGATGGTTGCAACCAGGCCTGCTCCAGTATGAATCGCTGCGGCACGGTCTGCGGCAACAACTGCACTTCGGACTGCCACGATCTCGGCAGCGAGTGCTCGCAATCGTGCGGCTCGAATTGCCTGTTGAGCTGCGAGCGCACCGCGACCTGCGGCGTGATCTGCGGCGACCATTGTCAGTGGCAGTGCCAGAACGCATCCAATTGCGCCGCGCGCGTCGGGGATCAGAGCGAGGTGACTTGCGCGAGCGTTAGTTCGTGCATCGTCGAGTGCGAGGGATCTTGCGCGGTGCACTGTCAAGACAACGGTTGCCAAGTGACCTGCGCGGACGGCTCTGCCGCTGCGCAATGCTCGCCTGGTCTCTATCAATGCGGTGGCTGCTGAGATGGCCGCGCGTTCCTTTTCGCGGTCTCGGATTTTCTACGCCGCCGCGCTCAACGTCGGTCTCGCCGCGATGTTCGTCGCGCCCGTCGTACTCGCCCAAGCCACGATCAAAGATCCGGGGCGTCGTCCACACTACGTTTTCGAGCTCGAGCCGCACCTGATCGCGACGCCATTCGACCCGCCAGGCATCCCGAGCGACGGCGGGATCGGTCTCGGTGTACGCGGTACGATCGAAGTCGCCCCCGACGGTTTCATCCCCAAAATCAACGATTCGGTCGGCGTCGGCTTCGGGCTCGATTGGGTGCACTACGATCTGACGCCCTATCGCGGCGGGTGTGCTCGCTTCGAACCGACGGCAAACAACGTCCCAGTTTGCGTGGATGCAGGCGGAGGCGGCAGCTCGTCCAACTATTTCTACGTCCCGGTCGTGATGCAGTGGAATTTTTGGCTGCACGAGCGCTGGTCCGTGTTTGGCGAGCCAGGGCTCGTGTTCTCACATCACAACGGAGGGAGCCTCGGGCTCGCGCCAGATCTGAGCGTCGGTGGTCGCTTCCTGTTGACGAACGGCGTGACGCTCACGCTGCGCGTTGGCTACCCAGTGGTCACGTTCGGCGTCTCATTTCTGCTCTGAACGCGAAAATCAATCGTTACGCACGGTCCGCGCGCTTCGTTGGGGCGTTGTGCGACGGCTCGCTGAGAAACAGGAGGAGAAAGTTCGTCAAAGTTTGCACGTCGCGTGTTTCGAGCGCGTTCCCACGAAGATTTGACGAGACCAGCCGGGCCCGCTCGTCATATGTAAGGGGCATGCAGACGCAGCCGGACGCGGCCGAGTTGGCGGACGCGGCGAGCGGTCCGAGCTCTACTTCTCTGGCGTTGCAGCGCCGACTGTCGCAGCTCTTGCAGCCATGCAAGGGCCCGCTGAGCTTCGCGGCATCGTTCGCGTTCCTGAACGCGATGATGAATTCACGTTATCCCGCGAGGC
>DATATR010000454.1:0-11209 GCA_036268695.1 Polyangiaceae bacterium
CTTTGTCTCGGATGCTTTTCTTGTTCACCAGCCACCCAAAGCAAGCTTGGGTGTAGCCTCGACCACTTGGCGCTGAGCTCTCTTTCTTTTTCGCCACAAAGAGACGTGGAGCCCTCGGCCGGAGGCGGCGGGCTTGGGCGCCGGCGACGGGTGAGAGGGCTCCGGCCGGCGCGAAAGCGGCTGGCGAAGTTCATTATTCGGCGGGAAATCCCGGCCGGCCGTGAAATGGCGGGATACGCGGGGAGCAACTCCAAAGCAGGACGAAACTCCACCGAGCTGCGAGATCTGAACTCCGACTAGAACTGGTTCCAGATCCGTGCCAGCGGTCGAGGACACGCGCTCGATTGCAACCTGTGCGTGTTCTTTCAACGAGGACGAAGTTGCTCGGGTAAAGTTGATAAACATCGGATTGCGCTTCTACGTTGGAGCGCATGATCGATCGCTTTGGGAAATCTACGCTTGCGCTGATTGCTACGGCCATGATCGCCGCGTGCTCGAGTTCGGGTAGCTCGCCGGGGCTCGGCGGCAACAACGGCAGCGGCAACAGCGGGAACTTTGGCGCGGGCGGCGTGCTCGGCGTCGGCAACGGCACGAGCGGTGGCTCGACCGCGACGGGCTTCGCGGGTTCGATCGGCGTGGGCGGTTCGAGCACGGGGAGCGCTGGTTTCGGCGCGGCTGGGCTCGGCGCGGGTGGCGCCTCGGGTGCGACTGCCGGCGGCGGCACGACCGGCGCGGGTGGCGCGATGAGCGGCGCTGGTTACCTCGTGTCCGGCGCGTGGCACGGCTACGTGTACACGAGCGCGACCGGCACCGGTTCCACGATCACGCCGCTGGATTTCTCGATGAATGCGGCGGGGCAGCCATTTTGCGCCTCCGGCACGGTCGGGCCGATGCCCGACTACAGCGGCGTCGCGATCGTCGGCTACAACGTCAATCAAGCGATGGGCGCAAACTCGCCGCTCGGCACGGCGACGCCGACCGCGAGCGGCTTGGTCGTCAACGTGACGAACACCGGCATGTCGCCGCTGCGCGTGCAGCTGCAAGGCCCGAACGGCGCGACCGACGCGACCCAGCGCTGGTGCGCGACGATCACCGGCAGCGGCGGCACGATCCCATACAGCATGTTCAACACCGCGTGCTGGGATGGCACGGGCACGAGCTACGCGGGCGAACCGATCGCCGCGGTGCAGATCTTGGTGCCGGGCGACAACATGGTCGCAGTGCCGTACAACTTCTGCTTGAACAGCGTCTCGGACGGTCCGCCGTCGACGATGACGTGCAGCGGCGGCGCGGGCGGCACCGGCTCGGGTGGTACGACCGGCAGCGCGGGAAGCACGGGCACGGCGGGCGCGAGCAGCGCTGGGGCGAGCAGTGGCGGCACGAGCTCGGCGGGCACGAGTAGCGGTGGCACAACGAGCAGTGCGGGCACGAGTAGCGCGGGCACTGGCGGCGCGGTCGTCGGCGGCGCGGGCGGCACTGGCGGCGCGACCGGACCGGACAACGGCTATGAAACCAACGGCAATTGGCACGGCTATGCATTCACCGCGACGTCGGACGCAGCGACCACGATTTTGCCTGCGGATTTCTCGCTCGTGAAGAGCAACGATCCGCTGTGCGTCACGGGCAGCGTCGGCGCGACGACCAATGACGTGGCCATCGTCGGGATCAATCTCAATCAGCCGATGGGCACGAATCCGCCCGCGAGCACGATCACGCCGACGCTCGGCGGCATCTTGGTCAGTGTCACCAACAGCGGCGGTTCTCCGTTGCGCCTGCAGATCCAAGGCCCGACCGGCGCGACCGACGCGACCGATCGCTGGTGCGCGCCGATCCCGGGCACGGGCGGTTACATCCCGTGGACGGCTTTCAACACCAAGTGCTGGGACAACACCGGCACGACTTACGCCAATCAGCCGCTGACCGCGGCGCTCGTGATGGTGCCCGGCGTGGCGACGGGCACGACCGCGTTCAGCTACTGCGTGAACAGCATCGGCGAGAGCAACGATCCGAGCACGGGCGGCGGCACGACGGGCTGCAGCTTGAGCACGTCGCCGAGCGCGAGTGACGGCACGGGCACCCTCACCGCGCAGTTCGACGCGCGCGCAGTCACCGGTGGCGGCCTCAACTACTACGTGCAGAACAACGTCTGGGGCGACCCGTCGAGTCATCAAGAGCTGTCGTTCACCGGCGTGTCGATCACGATCAGCAATCAAACCGCGAGCGATTCGACGACGGGCCACCCCGTGTCGTTCCCGTCGACGTTCATCGGCAACAACGGCGGGCACAGCACGACCGGCAGCAATTTGCCGAAGGCGATCAGCAGCATGAAATCGGTGCAAACCGCCTGGAGCAACAACGCCGGCTCGATCAGCGGCACGTACAACGCCGCCTACGACGTCTGGTTCAGCTCGGGCTCGGGCGGTGACAACGGCGCGAACTCGCCGAGCGGCGGCTACCTGATGGTTTGGTTCTACAAGCCGTCCGGCGCGCAGCCGATCGGTAGCGTGCAAGCGTCGTCGGTCAGCATCAGCAGCAAGAGCTGGGACGTCTGGTACGGCGGCACGCAAAACGGCGTGCCCGTGGTCTCGTACGTCGCCACGCAGAGTCTCACTTCGTACAGCTTCGATCTGAAAGCGTTCATCAACGACGCGGTCGCGAATCGCCCGAACACGATCAAGAGCGGCATGGCGCTGACCAACGTGTTCGCCGGTTTCGAGATCTGGAGCGGCGGCGACGGACTCAAGACCAACAATTTTTGCACGATCGTCAATTGAATGAGTGCAGCGCGGCGCTCACGCTTCAATTTTACGTGTGCGCCGCTCGGCGCGGTTCGACGCGCACGAATAGAGGTTGAACGTGGGAAGCCGCGGCGTTACCAAGCGGAGCAAAGCGAGGCGCTGAACGATGCGCAGGACTCTTGCCCTGTTTTTCACGATCACCTGTTTGAGCTGCGGCTCGGCGACGCCGAAGGCCGCAGGGCCCGAAGTCGCGTCGCGCGATGAATCGTCCGATCCGCGCGGACCGGCAAAAAAAGGCCTTCCCGATCACTGCGCGCGCGGCAAACACGAATGCTTGCCGCCGCCCGGCTGGGTCAGACGCCTATGCGACGACGTGTATCCGGATATCGCGCTCGCGATGTTCAAGCCGGGCTCGCGCTGGCAACGGCTCTACATGCTCGCGCGCGCCGAGCCGTTCAACGCCTCCGGCGGCGCGTCTCTACTCGGGGACAAGCTCGAGCGCGGCGAAGAAGTGATCGCGCTGAAGCGGCGCGACAACAACGGCGAGCTGCAAGTCGGTGACAACGCGGGCTACGACATTTTGCGCTGGAACGGCGCCTGCGCCACGATCCACGACGGGGATTTCTCGCGCCAACCGCCACGCGAAATCATGCACTCCAAAATCGAGTGGCGAAGATTGAGCATGGACACGCGCAAAGCGCTCGAAGCGCAGCCGGAAATCGCCGCCGCCCAAGACGCGCGACGCAAAGCCTGCAAAGGCCAAAGCATCGGCGAAGTCAGCAAAGACTGCGAAGTTTACGATCGCAAGTTCATGGACGAGATCATCCATTACGTGGAAGACGGCGGAAAATTGCCGGCTCCCGCGCGCTTGCCGTAGCGCTCGAGCGTCCGCCGCACGAATTCGTCGCGCCACGGAAAGCCGCGCCACACTCGTGCCCTTTTAGTGGCATGACCGCGCTTTCGTCATTCGCTCACGCTTCTGCGCTCGCGCTCCTCTCGCTCGCGGCTTGCTCTTCGGGCTCGAACGCCGGTGACTCGAGCGACGGCTCGAACTCGGCCGCGGGCACTTCGTCCGCGAGCGCGGGGAGTTCGAACTCGAACGCCGGCGCGACGAGCAGCGGCGGCAACGGCGCGCTCGGCGGCAGCTCGAGCACGAACGCGGGCGCGACGAACACGGGCGGGAACAACGCGGCCGGCCAGAGTTCGGGTGTTGGGGGCGTGGGCGCGGGCGGCACCGGAAATCCGAGCGGCGGCGCGGGCAATTCGAGCGCGGGCAGCGCGGGCGCGAGCGGAAGCGGCGCAGCGGGCAGCAGTGCGGCCGGAAACGGCGCGGGCGGCACAGCCAACGGCGGCAGCGCGGGTTCGAGCGCCGGCGGCAGCGGCGGCGACTTGATCAGCACGATCACGTCGAACGTCACTTGGTACGACGATCAGCACAATCCCGTCGACGCGCACGGCGGCGGGCTCAATCGCATCGGCGACACGTTTTACATGTCGGGCGAGTACTTCGTGTACACGGCGGGCGCGAGCGAAACGACCAACAACAGCTTCCACGGTTTCTCGATGTACTCGTCGAAAGATCTCGTGAACTGGCATTTCGAGCGCCTGATTTTGCCGCAGCAAGCGAGCGGCGAGCTCGGCCCGATGCGCAACGGCGAGCGCCCGCACATCATCCAATGCCCGAGCACCGGCGAATTCGTGCTCTACGCGCACGCCGCATCGCTCGATTATCAAACCGACAAAGAAGTCGTCTACGCGACTTCAGCGACGATCAACGGGCTTTACAGCTATCAAGGGCCGCTCAAAAACGCGCAAGGCCAAACCGCGTCGCACTCGGACATGAGCGCCTATGTGGATTCGAACAACGTGCCGTACGTGGTGACCGAGAGCGGCAGCGTGTACAAGCTTGCCGCGGATTGTCACAGCTGGCTCAGCGATCAAAACTTTGGCGCGATGGCAAACATGGAGTCGCCCGCGCCGTTCAAGGCGGGCAATAGCTACTTCTGGATCATGTCGAACAAAACCGGCTGGCGCGCGAACGACGACGAATACGCGACCGCGCCGTCCATGACAGGGCCGTGGACCAATCAAGGCTTGATCGCGCCCGCCGGTGAAAAAACCTGGCTCTCACAAAGCACGGCCGTCTTGCCGATCGTCGGCACGAAAGGCACCGTCTACCTTTATTGGGGCGATCACTGGGACGGCACCGAAAGCACCGATCATCCCGGCCGCAACAATTCGCTCGCGACGTACGTGTGGCAACCCATCGCGATCAGCGGCACGAGCGCGTCCATGCCGGTTTACTATGCGACCTGGAAGCTCGATATTACGGCGGGCACTTGGTCCGAGTGAGGACAAGGGCGTTAACGCGACTGGCGAGCGTACCCGCCGATTTTGGGTTTTGGCTTCGTTTCACTGCGCTCCGGTGCTCACGTACAGGCAGTACGCTCCGCTCCGATGCTCGAGAAAGCCTCGCCAAAATACCAAACTTGGCGGGTGAGTTTGCTTCAGCGTCCAGAAGATGACGCGATTCGCGTCGCACTGGGGCGCAAAAATACCGCACTGCTCAGCGCAGGAGCACCCCCAATAAATAAAAGCCAGCAAGGGACGGCGCGTTTGCGCCCTTGTTTCGGTGATGAGAGTTTTCAGTTCGCGCAACGCGCGGTTCGGTGCGATTCGGCCATTGAGGTTCGGGCTGGCGGCGTTGGCTTTTTTTGCGCCGCTTTCCGCGTTCGCGGCGAACACGTATTACGTCGCGCCGGCGCCGACCGGTAAAGACACGGCGGCGGGCACAATGGAGGCGCCTTGGGCGACGATCGGACACGCGCAAACCGTGGCGGCGGCGGGCGACACAGTTTATTTTCGCGCGGGCACTTACGCGTACACGTCGGGCCTCAAAACGTGCGCGAGCGGCACGGACACGATCAACGCAATCTTGTTGAGCAGCGGCGGCAAATCAGGCGCACCGATCAAATACTGGGCTTATCCGGGCGAAACGCCGGTGTTCGACTTTTCGGGCATCAAGGATTCGTGCCGCGTGACCGGCTTTCGCGTGACCGGCAGCTGGATGTACTTCAAGGGCCTCGAAGTGATGGGCGTGCCGCAAAACAACATGCTGAACCACGAGAGCTGGGGCATCTGGATTTCGGGCAGCAACAACACATTCGAACTGATCAATACACACAACAACATGGGCCCGGGCTTGTTCATTCAAGAGGGCTCGAACAACCTCGTGCTCAATTGCGACTCGCACGACAACTACGATCCGCTGACCTCGAACGGCGCCGGGCAAAGCGCGGACGGCTTTGGTTGTCACATCGGCGCTGGCGGAACCGGCAACGTGTTTCGCGGCTGCCGCGCGTGGTGGAACAGCGACGATGGCTGGGATTTCATTCAAGCCGCCGAAGTCGTCACGGTCGAAAACTCGTGGGCTTGGTATAACGGCTATTTGCCAGGCACGACGACGTCCGCGCCCGCTGGCAACGGCAACGGCTTCAAAGGCGGCGGCTACGGCGAGCCGCCGACGAACGTGCCGGCGAGTCCGCCGCATCACATCGTGCGCAACGACTTGAGCGTGATGAACAAGGAGTCTGGCTTTTACGCCAACCACGAGCCAGTGGCGGATTATTGGTACAACAACACGTCGTACGGCAATCACCCCGATTTCAATTTGCTCGGCGATCCGGCGAACGTCGGCATCTTGCGCAACAACATCGCGTTCAGCGGCACGCTGCTCAGCAACAACACCGGCTCGGGCGTGGATGATTCGTTCAACTCGTGGGACACGAACTTGGGCGTCACGGTGTCGAACGCGGATTTCCAAGGCGTCTCGGTCACGTCGTTGAGCGCGCCACGGCAAGCCGACGGCAGCTTGCCGGAGATCACGGATTTTCATTTGGTTGCCGGGAGCGATCTGATCGACAAAGGCACCGACGTGGGCTTGCCCTTCAACGGGAAAGCCCCGGATTTGGGCTGTTTCGAGACTGGCGCGCCGCTCGGCGGCGCGGGCGGCAGCGGCGGCACGGTCGGCGCGGGCGCGGCTTCGGGCACGGGCGGCGCACCGAGCGGCGGAACGTCGAATGGCGGCAACACGAACGGCGGCACGAACAGCGCGGGCGCCACGAGCGGCGGCGCAACGTCGAACGCCGGCACTGCGAACGGCGGAGCCACGTCCGCGGGCGGCAGTTCGAGCGGCGGCGCGACGAGCAGCGGCGGCAGCGGCATGGGCACTGCGGGCTCAACGGCTTCGAGCGGCGGCACTTCGTCGTCGAACGGCGGCGCGACGGCGACGAGCGCCGGCACGAGCAGCACCGTCAGCGCTGCCGGCATCGGCAATGGCGCAGAGCCGAGCTCGGCGGATGATTCGGCGGGTTGCAGCTGCCGTATCGCCGAACAGCGCACGAGCTCGCGCGCCTGGCTCGCGCTCGGTCTGTTCGGACTCGCGTCGTTACGGCGCCGCAAAGCGCGGCGCTGACCAGCCCATTCACACCGGCGAAACGAACCCGAGCACGAACAGCACGAGTCCAATCGCGCTCGCACCGAGCGCGACCAGCCAAAGCGGCTTCTTCTTCATCAACGCCGCGATCGCACAGAGCGCGACCGCAATTTGAAATAGCGTGACCGCGATTGCAAAGCGATGATGGCGTTCGAGCAAGCGCTCGGCGCGCGCGTTGTGCGCTTCGACTTGCTCTTCGAGCGCTCGGGCTCGTTCATCGAGTGGGCCTTGCTCGCCCTTCAGGCGCGTGGCTTCGTCGCGCAATTTGCCGGCGAGCTCGGGGTTCTGCGGCGCCGCGAATTCGCTCTCACCGCGGGCGATCGCGGCGCGTGTGCCTTTGGCTTGATAGAGCGCCCATTCGTCGGATGCCTTCGACTGGTTGAGCACCGCGTCGTTCCTTTCGAGGATCGCGTCGTTCGAATTCGCGCCGGATTCGAGCGACGCGACCGCCGCGAATACGGCGATGATCGCCGTCGACAACGAGAGATAAACCGTCCAGCCAGTTTTCGCGCGCTCCTCTTCGCGTTCGTGTTCGAGCGCGCGCTCGACACTCGATTCGACGCTCTCCTTCAGCTCCGCGGTCTCGATGTCTTCTTCGGGCATGCCCCATCGACTCTACTCGAATTTTCAGGCTTCAATCGGCTGGCGCTGCGCGGGATCATAAAAATAGCGCTCGCTCACGATGCGCTCGCCGCGCCACAGTTGATAAGCGATCTCTTGCATCTTGAGCTTGCCGCCGCCCGCGGTCGTCATTTCGAAGTAGTAGTGAATCGCGACGCGGTCGCCATCGACGAGGTACGAAACGGCTTTGATTTTCTCGAAGCGCATGCGCGCGAGCGCCGCGGTTTCGTTCGCCACTTGCGCCTCGCGCCCGACGCGTGGCTCTTGGTTGTTTTCCTGCGCGGTCATGTCCTCAGCATAGAACTTGGGAATCGCTTCCAGAAATTCTCCGCGTTCGATCGTTGCGATGAACTCTTCGACGACGGCTCGACTCGGCATTTGCTCTCTCCTCGTGCTGATTCGCGTGCTGCGATGTGTGATGAGATGTGATTCGCGACTCGCGCATCACTCCGCAGGTTGAAATACGAGCTCCACACTGAAGCGCTGATGGAAGATTCACGCGCTGCTGCGCGCGATGTTTTGCGCGCTCTTCATAGCTCAGTCAACTTTCAACTTTGACCGCGTTTCTTCTTGCGGGGCTGTAACCCGAGCGCTACGTTTTGATTGCGCGCGCTTCGCTGATTCGATATCAGCGCGCTCGCCGCAAGCGAATCGAACCGACTTCAGTTCCCTGCTTATCGCGCGCGCAAAACGCGCCGCAAGGTGTACGTCGAGATGCATTCATCACGCCGGATAGCCGTATTCGTGTGCGCGCTGAGCCTATTTTCCGCGCTCGGCTGCGTCGATGGCACGGACAATGGCGCGACGGACAGCAGCACGAACGGCGCCGTCAGCGGTGTCGGCGCAGGCGGTTCGATTTCGCAATCGACCGGCGGCACGAGCAGCACGAGCGCGGGCACCACGTCGAACCCGACCGGCGGGAACCCGAGCGCAACCGGCGGCAGCTCGAACCCGAGCGGCGGCAGCGGCAATCCGAGCGCGGGCAACGCCGGCACGAGCAGCGCGGGCAGCGCGGGCATGCCAGTGATCGTGATTCCGCCCGCGACTCGCGGCGCGACGCTGCCCTACCTCGAATACGAAGCCGAGGACTCGAACACGAACGGTCAAATACTCGGTCCGAGCCGCAAGATGGCAGAATCGAACGACGTCGCCGCCGAGTCGTCGGGTCGCAAAGCGGTGAAGCTCAGCGCCGCCGGGCAGTACGTCAAAGTCACGAGCACGAACCCCGCGAACTCGATCGTCGTGCGCCTGTCGATCCCGGACAGCGGCGATGGTCAGGGCTTGAACTCGACGCTCAGCGTTTACGTCAACGGCGCGTTCCAGAAGAAGCTGAACGTCACCTCGCGCTGGTCGTGGACCTACGGCACCGTGATTTCACCGAGCTCGAACAATCCCGGAGACGGCAATCCCCACCATTTTTACGACGAAGCGCGCGTCTTGCTCAGCGATTTCCCGGCAGGGGCGACGGTCAGCGTCCAAAAAGATCCGGACGACAACGCGGACTACTACGTGATCGATTTGATCGATCTCGAATACGTCCCGCCGCCATTGCCTGAGCCCGCAGGGTTCATCTCGGCGACCGCGGATTGCGGCGCCACGCCGAACGGCACGGACGACGATCGCGCGGCCTTACAGAGCTGTATCGATCGCGCGAAGCAATTGAACCGCGGACTATACATTCCGGCAGGCACTTATAACATCTTCAGCAAAGCGAGCGCGATGGACTCGGCCGGCCTCAACGTCGATCACGTGACGATCGCGGGCGCGGGCATGTGGTACACGACGATCTACGGCGCCTACGCGGATCTCAACTGCTACGGCTCGAACTGCGTTTACAGCGACTTCTCGGTATTCGGCGACACCGTGTACCGCGACGACAACGCGCCGGACTCGAACTTCAGCGGCCCAACCGGCTCGGGCACGAGTCTCACCAACATCTGGATGGAGCACAGTAAGACGGGCTACTGGGTCGGGCCGGGCGCGAGCGGGCTCGACATCAAAGGCTGCCGCATTCGCAACTTGTACGCGGACGGCGTGAATTTCTACGGCGGTACCAGCAATTCCACCGTAGAAAACTCACATTTTCGCAACACGGGGGACGACTCGATGGCTTCGTGGTCGCCGACCAGTAACGGCAACAACGCGAGCAACACGTTCAAGTTCAACACCGTGCAAGCACCCTGGCTCGCGAACTGCTTCGGCATTTACGGCGGCAGCGATACGCAGATCAACGACAACATCTGCAGCGACACGGTGCAGTATCCGGGCATCTTGATCGCGCAGCAGTTCACGTCGAACGCGTTCGGCGGCACCACTTCGATCCAACGCGACTCACTGATCCGCGACGGCGGCTTCGATTACGGTGACGGCCAAGGCGCGATCAAATTCTACGCGCAGCAAGGCCCGATCAGCGGTTTTCTCGTGAAGAACGTCACGATCCAAGACTCGACGTACATGGGCATTCAAGTCTGGGGCGCGAACACGATCACGAACCTGACGCTCGACACCGTCTCGATCACCGGCTCCGGCACCTCGGGCATGCAATTCAACTCGACCGCCAAGGGCAACGGCAGCGCAACCAATGTGACCGTAAGCAACGGCGGCCTCGACGATGAATCAAAAGGCGCGTTCAACATGGCTCGTCAGGCCGGAAATACTGGCTGGTAGCAGAATCGATCGCGCCGCTCCGGTAGCCACTCGCGCGCGACAGATTGACGCAGGCCCGAGCAGGCACCTTTCTTTTTTGCCTGCTTTTGAGGCGGTTCTGCGGCGCGACACGTTGCCGCACCCTTTGTTTGAGCTGGACTGAGCGCTTCGATCCTTTTAGTTCGTACGCCTAGTCGGCACCGCAAACGGAACCGACGCACGGGTCGAACGTACATCGGAGTGAGTCTCATGAAGCTTGCCAGAGTCGCGCTGCTTTCCGCAGCCAGTCTTCTCGTCTTCGACATCGGTTGCAGCTCGTCGGACGACAGCTCGAGCAATTCGAATGCAGACGCGGGCCCCGCCGGCGGCCCCATTTCCGGGCCCCAAGACGACCATTGCAGCAACGTGCCGCACATCACCGCCGATCCGGCCGCGTGCACCGCAGACACCAGTGAAGGCGGCGCCGCGGACACCGGCGATGACAGCGCCGGCGGCGCGCCGAGCGATTGCAACCAAACGCACGACGCCGAATACGGCGACACGCTCTACAACAGCGATGGCAACGACGACGACTGCAAGTACCACGCGTCTTGGACCTCGACGCCGATCCACCTGAACGAGCCCGTCACCTTCACGCTCACGACTTCGCTGATCGACGATCCATCGACGCCGCTGGCGCCGCTCGCGGACGGCATCACGCCACTCCAGC
>DATATR010000455.1:0-1587 GCA_036268695.1 Polyangiaceae bacterium
GGCGTGCTCAACGGCGTGTTCGTCGAAGGCCGCGCGCTCGGGCCGTGTCTGCTCGTCGGCCGCGGCGCGGGCGACATGCCGACCGCGGTCAGCGTCGTCGCCGACATCGTCGATGTCGCGCGCTCGCGCATCGAAGGCCAACCGGGGCTCGCGACGCGCGGAATTCAGCTCAAAGAGCGCGCGCTGATGCCGAGTGAATTGGTCGAAACCCGCTACTATTTGCGGTTTTCGGTGGGCGATCATCCGGGCGTGCTCGGCCACATCGCCTCCGCGCTCGGCGCCGAGGGCGTCAGCATCGAACAAATGGTGCAAGAGGGGCGCGCGCAAGAAGAGAGCGACGCGGTACCGGTTTGCATCATCACGCACCGCTGCCAAGAGGGCGCGGTGCGCCGCGCCGTCAAAGCGATTCAGAGCCAAGCCTTTTTGAAGGGCGCGCCGCGCATCCTGCGGATCGAGGACGTCTGACGAAGGCGATGCGCGGCTCGAGAGATCCCGCGGCGCCGCTCGGCGTGTTCGATTCCGGCCTTGGCGGGCTCACGGTGGCGCGCGCGCTGCTTCGAACGCTGCCGAACGAGCGCATCATCTATTTGGGTGATACGGCGCGAGTGCCCTATGGCACTCGCTCCGCGCAAACCGTCGTCCGCTACGCGCGCGGCTGCACCGAGCTTTTGATCGAGCGCGGCGTGAAGGGGATCGTGGTCGCGTGCAATACGGTCAGCGCCGTGGCGATCGAGATTTTGCGCGCGGAGCTGGATTTGCCGGTGATCGGCGTGATCGAACCGGGTGCGCGCGCGGCGCTCGCGGCCGTGAGCGGGCTCGGCAAAACCAGCGCCGGCGCGCCGAAGATTGGGATCTTGGGCACGACGGGCACCGTCGCATCGGGCGCTTATCCGCGCGCGGTCGGCCAACTCTCGACGCGCTTCGAAGTGGTCGCGCAAGCCGCGCCGTTGCTCGTGCCGTTGGCGGAAGAAGGCTGGGTCGAAGGTGAAGTGCCGAAGCTCGTCGTGCGTCGTTACCTCGAGCCGTTGATCGCCGCTGGCGCCTCCGTGATCGTGCTCGGCTGCACGCACTTTCCGCTGCTCAAAGCCGTGATCGCCGAAGTGTCGCGCGAGCTTGCTGGTCACGATGTGCCGATCGTCGACAGCGCGGAGGCGACCGCGGCGGTCGTCGCCGAATGGATTCGCGATGAGCGGCTCGCGCCGAGTTCGACGCCGAGCGCACCCGAAAATCCGCTCGAGCTCTTGGTCACCGATTTGCCCGCGAGCTTTTCGAGCGTCGCGGGCCGCTTTTTGGGCGGTGATGCCAGCCACGCGACTCAGGTCGACTTGGTCGCGAAATAGAGTTTGGGTGCGTGCGGGTCGAGCTGACTACGTGTCACGCCGCCGAGCTGGAGGTTGCTTGTTCGAACGCTTGTCGTTCTGGCGTCGAACTGGTGTCGTCTCGGCGACCCCGAGCTTGATCGGTTCACGAGCACGCGCAGCGTAGCCTCCGGTCTTTGCCGGCCCTCCGGGCCTGCGGCCAGCTTCAGGCCCACTTGGCATGTCCCGGATCAGCTTACGAATGGTGCCGGGAGCGAGCCAACGGCTG
>DATATR010000456.1:0-19828 GCA_036268695.1 Polyangiaceae bacterium
GGAGATGGCCCAAGGCCATTATCCGCTCGTGAGCGACGAACACGGCACGCTGCGACTGCACGCGAGCCGCAATATGCCGCATTTCATCGGCAACCCGGCCGGCGCAGCGGCGCAATTGTCGGGGCTCGAAATCAGCTCGGCGCGCGCGGTGATTCGTGAGGCACGGCGTTGAACTCCGGACTTCGTTTGCTCGGCCTCGCAGCGGCGTCGATCGTGCTTTGCGTATCGGCGCGCGCCTCCGCTTATTGTTTGACGCGCACCTGCGATCCAAACAGCGGAAGCTGCCAGTTCGAAGGCAACTGCATCGTCAGCGGGAAGCCGCTGTATTGGCCGAATTCATGCGTATCTTTCGACGTACAGAAAGACGGCTCGGCGAAGCTCCAAATCAGCGCGGACACGCTGGACACGGTGGTCACGGCCGCCTTCGCGCGCTGGCTCAATGCCGACTGCGGCAACGGCACGCACCCCGGCTTGAGCCAGATCAAGGATTTCGGCCAGATCGACTGCGCCAAGCCCGAGTACAATAAATCGCAGCCGAACGCGAACGTGATCACCTTCCACGACAGCACGTGGACGTACACGAATACGCCGGACACGGTCGCGCTCACCACCGTGTTTTTCGACGGCGATACCGGTGAAATCTACGACGCGAACGTCGAGATCAACTCGGCGGACAACGACTTGTCGGCGGACCCGACCGGCGCCGAGATGGACTTGAACGCCGTGATCACGCACGAGCTCGGGCATTTCTTGGGGCTTTCGCACACCGCGGTGTCAACCGCGACGATGTACATGTCCTACAACCCGGACATGACGACGCTCGATCCCGATGACGAGCAAGGCATTTGCGCGTCGCTGCCGCCGGGGCGCAGCACGGCGAGCTCGGATTGCACGCCGCGCCACGGCTTCTCGGGTGAATGCGCCACGCCGGACAGCGGTTGTTGTGCAACCGCGGCCGGCAGCAACACCTCCGGCAACGCGCTCGGGACGATCGCGTTCGCACTCGGGGTCTGCGCCTGGCGCGGCCGTGCGCGACTCAGGCGAGCGGCGCGTTCGCGCCGCTCGTGACCACGGCCGGCGCTTCCGCCGTGAGCCCGGCAGCGCGGATCAGCTCGACGTCCGCGTTCGTCTCCGGATTCGGCGTGGTCAGCAATTTGTCGCCGTAGAAGATGCTGTTTGCGCCGGCATAAAGGCACAAAAGTTGCGCTTCACGCGGCAAATCCGTGCGGCCTGCGCTCAGCCGCACTTTGGATCGCGGCATCGTGATCCGCGCCGTCGCGACCATGCGCACGAGCTCGAGCGGATCGATCGGCGGCAGCGCGGCGAGCGGCGTGCCCTCGATGCGCACGAGTGCATTCACCGGCACGCTCTCTGGGTGCGGCTCGAGGCGTGCCAGCTCGAGCAACATGTTGCAGCGGTCGTCGATGCTCTCGCCCATGCCGATGATGCCACCCGAGCACACCGTGATGCCCGCTTTTCGCACGTTCTGTAACGTGTTCAAGCGATCTTCGAACGTGCGCGTCGAGATGATCGATTTGTAGTGTTCGCGCGAGGTGTCGATGTTGTGGTTGTAGGCGTCGAGGCCGGCTTCCTTGAGCTTTTGCGCTTGGCCCTCGTTCAGCATGCCGAGCGTGACGCAAGCTTCGAGGCCGAGACTCTTCACGCCGCGCACCATCTCGAGCACGCGCTCGAAGGCCGGGCCGTCTTTCACTTCGCGCCACGCGGCGCCCATGCAGAAGCGCGTCGCGCCGTGCTCTTTGGCGGCGCGCGCGGCGCTCAGCACTTCGTCGACCTTGAGCATCGCTTCGCTCTTGACCGAGCTATCGTTCTTCGACGATTGCGAGCAGTACGAGCAATCTTCGGGACAGCCGCCCGTTTTCACGCTGAGCAGCGTGCAGAGCTGCACCTTTTCTTTTTGGTGAAACGCGAGGTGCACGGCGCGCGCGCGGTCGATCAGCTCGAACAGCGGCAAATCGTGAATCGCGCGAATCTCGCTCGAGCTGAAGTCGTGACGAATGCGTGGTTCGGCGCTGATTTCTTGCGACATGCTCCGCCGGTCTTAGCGGGAACTCCGAGCCGCGTCCAGATTGGCGGGCCGCGGCGAGTGCGTGGCTTCTTTATTTTTTGATGGTCACGCGGCGCGGCGCAGCGCGGCAAAGCCTTCGGCGTCGCGTTTCGGCGCGGCCGTGCGCGCAGTGCTTCGCGGCCAGCGCGGCCCGGCGCGGACGGGCCTCCGCGGCGGGCGCAAGCCCGACGTTTGGAGGCCCTGGTGCGCGCAGGCTGCGGAGCGGCCGAGCACGCCAGCCGTAAAACGACGAACGACGCGGAGGCAACCGCAAATCAAAAAGCTCAGCGCGCGTTCGAAAGCTCAGAAACCCATCGCCGCGCGGCCAACTTCGCGATCGACGATGCCGGCTTGAACCAGCGCTTTGATGTGCGTCTCGAAGGTTTGCATGCCGTACATCGATTGGCCTTGTTCCATCAGCTCTTTGAGCGACGGATTGCCGAGCGGGCGCTTGATGGTTTCGCGCACGGAGCCGGTCGAGACGAGCACTTCGGCAGCGAGCGCCATGCCTTGGCCGTCCGCGCGCGGGAGCAAGCGTTGCGCGACGATGCCTTGCAGTGAATCGCCGAGCCGCTCGCGCAGATCTTCGGATTCGCCCTCGCTCAGCGCGATGATGCGGTTCATCGTCCGCGCGACGTCCGGCGTGTGCAGCGTGGACAAGACGAGGTGGCCGGTTTCCGCGGCTTTCAGCGCGATGTCCATGGTCTCGGCGTCGCGGATTTCACCGACTTGGATCACGTCCGGATCTTGGCGCAAAGCGGCGCGGAGCGCGCTCGCGAAACTCTGCGTGTCGTAGCCGATTTCGCGTTGGCTGACCGAGCATTTGTCGTCGACGTAAATGTATTCGATCGGATCTTCGATCGTCACGATGTGGCGCGCGGTGTTCTTGTTCATGTGGTCGAGCATCGCGGCGAGCGTGCTCGTCTTGCCATTACCGGCCGCGCCGACGCACAAAACCAGGCCGCGATCTTTTTCCGCCAGTGTGCGGCACGCAGCCGGCGCGCCGAGTTGCTCCAGGCTCGGCACTTGATGCGGAATGACGCGCATCACGACCGCGAGCGTCGCGCGCTGACGATAAATGTTGACGCGAAAACGCCCGATGCCTTGCACTTCGTAGGAAGTGTCGTACTCGCGCAGCGCATCGAGGTTCGCGAGCAACGCCGGATCGCGGATCAGGTGGCGCACGACGGCTTCGGTGTCCGCCGGGCGAATGCGATCGACGCGGAAGAACACCAAACTACCGCGCACGCGCGCGCCCGGCGGCTGGCCCACTTTGAGGTGAATGTCGCGCGCTCCGGCGGCCTTCGCCTTTTGCAATAGTTGCTGCAGGTACGCCTCGGACGCGTACGGATTCTGTTGTTGCCCGGACTGAGCGCTCACCACCTTGGCATCATACCTCGGCTCGGGGCGCGGCGTTTTCCGGCTGATTTCGGCTGCGGGGGCCTCGAAGTGCAGTTACAGGGCAGAGCGAGCCACGCGGGACTTGCTTCTGCTCGCGTCTCCAGCGAGATTCGGACCAGAGGGGCGCCAATGAAATCGATTCAAGTCGTTTGCCTGGAGTGTGGGAAGCGCGTTACCGCGAAACCCGCCCGTAGCTTTTTGGGCTTTCTGAAGCTCGAGTGCTCGGACTGTCGGAAGGCTTTTCAGTACCCGCTCACCGATGGATATCGCTGGATCTATCGCCTCGCCCTAGCGCTGCTCGTGGTCGTCGAGATCGTTGCTATCGCTCGTGGCACGTTCGCAGTACCTGGAGCGCTCGCTATCGGTGCTGTGTGGGCGCTCCTAGCCGACGCAAAACTGAAAAAGCGGGTGCTGGTCGCTGAGAGCGCAGCAACTCGGCACGTCTGAGAACGACGAGCGCCACGGATCGACCCGATTTACTGCGGTGTCCAGGGTCAGAATTGAACTGACGACACGTGGATTTTCAATCCACTGCTCTACCGACTGAGCTACCCGGACAGGTTTCTTACGAGGGCCGGCTTCGTACCTCATCTTTTGGCGATTGTCGCGCCCTTGTTGCAGAAATTTTCGCGCGCGCGGGCTCGGCGCGAGCGCGCTCGCAGACCCCGGCCCAAATCCCAGCCGTTCACACGCTGCTGGCCTGCTAAACTTCGGAGGCCATGGCTCGTCGCGTTCCGAACCAGGCACGTAAGAGTGCGCGGTTGCTCACCGCGAGCGGTGCCCTGGGCGGCCTACTCGCGCTGCTCGGCACTTGGCTCGCGCTGCGCGGACCGCATTCTTCGCTCGAGAATCCGTCGGGCGGCGGCGAGCTCGTGATGATGCTCGGCCTGATCGTCGCTGCGGTCTCGGGTTTCGTCGCGCTGTCGCGTTTCGGCTTCGGTTTGATCCGCAAACTCGACCGCGAACGCCGGCCCGTGCGGCTGGGCGTCAAAGGCCCGCACTAACGATCTCGCGTTTTCGCCCGCGCAAGTAGTCCGCGCGCCGCACGAGCTCGGCCTGCAGCAGAAAGAGCGGCGCTGCAACTTCCCTGCCCTCGAGCGCCGACAGCGCGAGCGCGATCGCTTCGAGCGTCGACATGCCGCCGGTGTGCGTTGGTTGGCGCAGCCGTGTCGGTGCGATCTCCGGCGCGGGCAAAGTGAGCTCCGGCAAGTCGCGCAGCGCGGCGACGCGCTTGTACATTCGGCGCGCTTGCCGAAAGCTGCCGTCGAGCACGATCAAGCGCTTCGGCACGAATCCGAGCTGCCGCGGCGCACCGCTGCAATAGAGCAAGGCACTGCCCGGCTCCGCGATTTCTGTCGCGTCGAACTCCGCGCCGCCGCCATACGCGAGCAGCCGCGAATTCGGCAGTGAAAGTGCCGCAAATCGCCCGGTGTTGCTGGTGAGCAAGAGCTCGGTCACGTGACGAACGAGCACGAATTCGGTGCGCGTCTCCACGCGCGGCAAATCCGCGCACACGCAGATCTCGGACTTCAGCACACAGCGCGGACAGTGCCCGCTCAAATCTTTCGGCGTGAACGAGCGCATGCTAACCGCGTCCGCGCGCTTTCTTCGCGCGCGCGCCGCGGCGTTGACCGTTCGTTTCGACGACGAGCTCGTCGAGCTTGCGTTCCAGAGCTTTGGGGTTGAGGGCGCCTTTATAGACGTACAGCGCCGCGGACTCGGAACCGTCGAGCACTTCTTCGCTCACGCGGAGCCGCGCGCTGACCGCAAACACGATCTTGTCCGTCAGGCCCTTTTCGACCAACTCGACGCGCCGCCAGACTGCGTCTCGGCTCCAAAACCCGAGCACTTCGCACAACACTCGTTCGCCCGTGTGTTGATTCGTGAAGCACAAATCCGGCACGCATAGTCCAACGCCCGGCAAGTCCAAAATCGTTTGCGCGAGTTCCGGGCGCCAGCTCGGGTTTGTGCCGAAGGCCGACAAAAGTACCTGAATTTCGTCGCGCGGAGGCAGCGGCTCGGCCGCCTCGGCGCGTCCGAGCTCGAGCTCGAACCGGAGCTTTTCGCGTTTCTTTCCCCAACGCAGATCCGCGCTCAGCTTCACGCTGTCGCAAGCTTCGAGCGCCGGCAAGAGCAGCGCGAGCTCGAGCCCGTACTTCGTCACAGACTCGAACAAGCTGTACGGCCCATCGATTTCGATGCGGTAACCGTGTTCGTTCGCGGACAGTTGAAACAGGAGCTGGCGAAACTTCAGTTTCTGAAAAAGCTGGCGATACTGATCCGCGTTCGCGCAGCGCACCTCCGCCACCACGCGCACCGAGCACAGCAGCACCGCCTGCACTTCCGCGCGTTCGTGCCGGGCGAGCAAGCCAGGCGCGTCGTAGTACGGCGCTTTCAGCAGGCGCTCCGCGCTGCGCAAATCGGCATAAAGCCCGCTTTCGACGGCTGCCGGGCTCAAGCCGAGTTCGGCCGCGACTTCGCCGATCACCGCCTCGCGGTCGAAGTCCGCGCCCACCGGGAGGTCGATTCGCCGAGCCGCCGCGCGCAAAAACACTGCGCGACGCAGCGTGGGCGCATCGAGCTCGGGATTCGACTCGAACGCGCTGTCGTCGAGGGCCAATTTTTTCAGCGCGAGTAGGAGCTTCTTTTCTTGGGGGCTGCTCTCGAGCGCAGCGAGCGCCTCTTCGACGTCACTGCGCGTTTGGTTCAACTGTGAGGAGATGACGGACAGAATTTGTGTCGCCAGCTCGAAGGCGCGCTGTCGAGCATCCGGAGTCAGCTTCATCAGACTCAAGACGCCGTTCTTCTTGCGCACTCGCACCAAATCCGGGCTGATCACCGTTACGAGCCTCCGTAGGCTGCGTGTTCACGCCGGCGTTCGCTCGTGAACACCTCGCCGGTTTTGCGCGACACGAGCTCGTATAAAGTGGCGAATTTATCGCCCTTTCGCCGCAAAATGCGGCCCAGCCGCTGCACGTGCTCGCGCACCGAGCCGCTGCCGCTGATCACGATCGCGACGCTCGCGTCGGGCACGTCCACACCCTCGTTCAACACTTTTGAGGTGGCGATCGCGCGATAGCTTCCGCCAGCGAAGCGCTCGAGGATCTCGCTGCGCTCTTTGATTTTGGTTTGGTGCGTGATGATCGGGATCAGAAAGCGCCGCGAAATGCCGTATGCCGTCGCGTTGTCTTGGGTGAAGATCAAAACTTTCTCTTCGCGGTGCGCATCGAGCAAACGATCGATGTAGTCGAGCTTGGCTTGCGCCCCCAGCGAGAGCTCGCGTTGCCTGCGATACGCGCGCATCGCGCGCTGGCCAGCCGCCGTCCGCGCCGAGCGCATGATGAAGTCGTTCCAGCCACGCGCACTGCCCATACGGATGCCCTGACTGCGCACGAAATCGAGGTAAATTCCGCGCTCCGCGTCGTATTCGCTGCGCTCCTCCGGGCTCAAATCGACCTCGACGCGCACGGTTTCGTATTCGGCCAAGTACGGCCCGGTCAGCTCGACGATGTCCTTGCGATACACGAGCGGGCCGATCAAATGATCGAGCCGCTGCTCGTGTCCGTCGCTGCGCTCCGGCGTCGCGGTGAGCCCGAGTCGAAACGGGGCGAGACAGAGCTCGGCGGCAAGCGCGTAGCTCGGCCCGGGCAAGTGATGACATTCGTCGAACACGACCAAACCAAAACGCGCGCCGAAATGATCCATGTGCAGGCACGCCGAGTCGTACGTGGTGACGGTGAGCGGCAAAATCTCGTATGACCCGCCGCCGACGATCCCGACTTCGGTGGCGAAGCTCGTGCGCAGGAGATCGTACCATTGGCGCACCAAATCCAAGGTCGGCGCGACCACTAGCGCGCTGCGCATTTTGTCGGCGATGGCCAACACCGCGACGTGGCTTTTCCCCGCGCCCGTCGGCAATACGACCACGCCGCGACCCTTGGCATCGCGCCAAGCGGCGAGCGCCTCGGCTTGAAATGGCCGCGGTTCACGCTGCACGCTGAGACCGCGTTCGAGTTCGACGTAGGCACGCGCTTCGTCTTCATAGGCAACACCCACGCGGTGCAGCGTGCGGACGATCTCGGCATAAGCCACGCCAGGCGCGCGAAAGCAGCGGCTGCGCGCATCCCAAGTCGCGTGTGGCGCGAGCGTCACGCCTTCGGGCAGGGTACCGCGAAGCTCGAGTGTGCCGGCCGCAAAGCGAAGCTTCATCTGCGTCACCGAAAAAAGCGCGCCGCGCCTTCGCCAGAGCTGCCGCCCATCAGCTCCACGGGTACGTGAAACACGAGCTCGCCCAAATACGTGCCGCGCCGCTCGCGCATGCGCAAAAGCGATACCGTGCAATTGCCCATCTTCAAAATGCACACGCGCGGCACGGGCTCGCAAATCAACGCTTTGGCGAGCTGATAATGAAACCCGCCATGACCGATGAGCAGAATGCGATCCTCGGCCGCGCGATGCTTGGCTTCGAGTCGCGCGATCACGCGCCGCACGCGCGCTTCTACTTCTGCATGGCTTTCGCCGCCGTAGTCGCCGAAATCACCAGTCGCGGTCAGGCTGCGCGTCATGAACTCGGGATACGCAGCCGCGATTTCCGGCTCGTCCAAGCCCTCGAGTTTGCCGGCGCCGATCTCGGGTAGATCCGGATCCACTTCCGGTGCCGGCTCGACGCCACAAGCCGAAACGATGGCCGCCGTCTCGAACGCGCGTTTGAGCGGCGAGGCGTACACCGCCGCAAAGGACTGACCGCGAGTAGCAATGAACTCGCCCGCGCGCGCCGCTTGTTCGCGACCGAGCGCGGTGAGTGGATAGTCGCGCCGCCCTTGCATCCTGGCAGCCGCGTTGCCCTCACTTTCGCCGTGGCGCAAAAGCATGATTTCCATGAGTCGTGGTCAGCCGTGCGGGAGTTTGCCAGAATCCTGATGAGCGGCCGCGGATTCTCCGTGCGCGGCAGAAGGAGCTTCGGACCTTGGTCGACATTTATCTGGAATACGAGGGAGATCTGCATTGCCGCGCCGAACACGGCCCGTCGAAGACCGTGCTCGCCACGGACGCGCCGGTCGACAATCAAGGTCGCGGCGAATCTTTCTCGCCGACTGACCTAGTCGCGACCGCGCTCGGCAGCTGCATGGCGACAGTGATGGGCATCCTGGCCAAGAAGCGAAACTTCGCGCTCGAAGGCACGCGCGTTCACGTCAAAAAGACGATGACCGCGTCGCCGCCGCGACGCATCGCCAAGCTCGAGGTGCACATCACTTTCCCACGCCAAGCCACACAGAGCGTGGGCCATGCGCGGGCTGAATGCGAAAAGACGGCGCACGAATGCCCAGTGCGGTTGAGCTTGCTCGAAGCCATCGAAGTGCCGGTCGCGTTCGACTGGCAAAGCTGAGCGCTACTCTTCGAGTTCGGGTGCGGCCAGCGTGCCGACACACGAGTCGCCGCTTTCGTCCCGGAAGCAGCGCACTGCGATCACGTCGGGCGCGCCGAGCCGTCCCGCTGCCACGAGTACGCTTCGGCGCAGCGCGCGTTCGTCGCAGCCGTCTTCACAGCGCGCGCGCAAATCGCCGAGCGCGCAATCGAAAAGCGGCATGGTCGCGAGCTCGCTCACCTCATCGCCGCGACGCGCGCGGCGAGCGAACGTCTTGACGCTCGGCTCGAAGTCGAGCGCGATCCGAAACGCGAGCGAGGCATCTGGCTCGTCGATGCGCCGGACTTCGCTCGAGCTCGGCGCCGGCAATCCCGCGGGCAACGAGCGCGGCACCGAGAGCGGCCGCCGACTGGCAAGCGCGCCGCCCGCAAAGCGCCCCACTTCCGCAGAACAATAAACCCGATATGTCTCGCGCGAAGCTCGCTCGACGCGTCGCGTGTAGCAGTGCTCGCCGATCAACGCTTCGCCGCCGGCGCTCGCGGCCGATTCGCGGAGCACGAAGTCCAGGCGCTCGCCGGAGCAATCGACGTTGCTGAGTAGCTCGTCATCGAGGCGACGAAATCCGGGCGCGAGCGTGCAGCTCACCTGCGTCGTACCGAGCACCTCGACTTCGCGCGAACGCGCTGCCAGATCGACGATGGCCTCTGGCTCGACGCGCCGCTCTTCACGCTTGCCTTCGAAGTGCGCTGGATCGAAGCGCCCCGCGCAGCCGAAAAGCGAGCTCACCGCGACGACCAGCGCTAACGATCCCGGTAGCCAATTGCAGCCAGCCATCCAGGGCGAGCCTAGCTCACTCTCGACTCACAAAAACACAACGGCGCAACGGAAATCCGCTGCGCCGTTGCTTGGCCACCGAAGTGCCGCAGCAGCGCGCCACTTCGACTCAAGCCGCCGATCAGGCGGTCGCGCCGGCAGCCGGGGCGCCAGCGGTGTCGCCCGCGCCGCCAGCTGGGGCACCGCCGTTGTCACCAGGGGCACCGCCGTTGTCCGTTGCGCCCGCAGTGCCGCCCGTAGCCGCGCCGGCAGAGCCGCCGGTCGCAGTGCTGCCCGAGCTGCCGCCCGAACCGGCTTTACCAGTCGAGCCCGCGGACGAGCCCGCCGAGCCACCCGAACCGGCCTTGCCAGCCGAACCACTCGAACCGCCCGCAGCGGTTGAATCATCGCCGCTACTCGAGCAGCCCACCGCGGCGATGCCCGCGCCGAGCGCGATCACCGCCAGCAGGCTAGTTAGCTTCTTCATATCAATCCTCCGAATAACCTAGGTTAGTGACAGTCACATGGGCGGAGTCGCCCGCGCCCCGACAAGCACAGCACGTGCCAATATGGCGCATGCCAATCGAAGCAAGATAAGTAAAAGAAATTATTAAGGTATCAGCTATCTATCCAAGCCAGGAAACGCGCCCTGACCCCATGAACCCGGACTTTCATGTCATGGTGGCAGGCTCATTACAACTGCTTGGATTCGATTGCAATCCGGTGACCGCAACATGTCGCGTTAAAAAAACGCGAGGGATCGCGCTCGCGCGCGGCTAGCACAGCGGCGACCGGATTTTTCCCCACGCCAATGAATCCGCTGCTGAGCCACGAGCTGCGCGCTGTGGCTCAGCAGCGGTGACCGATCACGCGGCGCCCGCGGCTCCGCCTTCGGTCGTCGTCGTCGTATCGCCACCCGCACCGGTGCTGGTCTCACCAGCCGCGCCGGTCCCGCTGCCCGCGGTGCCACCGGTGGTCGCTTCGCCAGCCGCACCGTTACCCGTGCCGGCCGTGGACGCACCGCCCTTGCCCGCGCTCCCCGCCGAACCGGCGCTGCTGCCGCCCGTTCCACCAGTGCCACCTGTTGCCGCCGTGTCGTCGCCGCTGCTCGAGCAGCCAACGACCGCAATTCCACCGCAAAGCGCGACCGCCGCCAATAGACCCGTAAGCTTCTTCATTTTTTCCTCCGAATGGTAAGAATCGTCGCCACGAACCTAGCGGTACGGGGCGAAGCCCTACTACAACCACTCGATTCCCTTGGCAATCATCTGAACATTGGATGCTCGCGCCGGACTGTTCGATGGCCGGGTCAAGTCAGTCACCGCGTTTTTTGCGTAAACTCGGGGTGACTTTCTCGAGGCCCGCGACCGCTGGACCGATCGCGTCGCGGCCGAAACGTTCGCGAATCGCGTCGAGCGCCCGCCCGAGCTCCCGACTCGGCGCGCGCGGAGCAAACAGGTCCAGTTGCTCGTGCTCAGTTTGGCACAACTGTGAAACGCTGATCCCGAGCAAGCGCACCGGTTCCTCGATTTTGGCGGCATCCCAGAGCTCGAGCGCAAGCCTCCGGATCATCCGCGCATCGTCGGTGGCGGTCGCCACAGTGCGGCTGCGCGTGAGCAGCGGGTAAACGGGTTCATCGCCGCCACCGACGCGGGCCTCGCGGCGACGACGCGCGGTACCGAGCTTGATCTTGAGCGTTACCGTGTGCCCAGTGTAACCAGCGCGCCGCAAGCGACGCGCGACTTCGTCGGCGTGTGCGGTGAGCACCGCGCTCACTTGCTCGCGATCGAAGGTGTCGGTCGCGAACGTATTTTCCTCGCCGATCGATTTCGCGGCGCGTTCGGCAATCACCGGCCGAGCGTCGATGCCCGCCGCCAGCGCTTGCAACTCTCCGGCGCGATCGCCGAACTCGCGCAAAAGCTGCTTCGGATCGTAGTTTGCCAGATCGGCGAAGGTTTTCAGCCCGAGGCGCGCGAGTCGTTCGCCAAGCACCGGGCCTACGCCCCAGAGCCGACGCAGCGGCAACGATTCGAGCAGCGCACGCACTTCGCGCGGCTGAACGACGCGGAGCCCGTTGGGCTTCGAAAGCGTGCAAGCAATCTTGGCGACGAGTTTGTTCGGCCCGACTGCGACCGAAATTGGAAGCTCGGTGCGCGCGAGGACCATTTGCTTCAAGCGCGTCGCGAGCTCGAGTGGACCGCCGAACAGCCGCGCCGATGCGCTGATGTCGAGAAAAGCTTCGTCCAGCGCGATCGGCTCGATTTCCGGCGTGAACGTCGCGAACACCTCGTGAACCTGCGCCGAGACTTCGGCGTAGCGCGGCATATTCGCCGGCAAGAACACGCCGTCCGGGCAGAGCGCACGCGCGCGAAATCCCGGCATCGCCGAGCGCACGCCGAATTTGCGCGCTTCATACGACGCCGCCGCAACCACACCGCGCGCCGAACTCGCGCCGACTATCACTGGTCGCCCGAGGAGCTCCGGCCGATCGCGCTGCTCGATCGACGCATAGAAGGCGTCCATGTCCGCGTGCAAGATGTAGCGCTCGGCCATCGCGCTGCCCGAGCTCAGTGCCTTCGCTTGCGCTCTTCGAATAGACCCGCGCCAGGCACGAATCGGAGCGGCACGACGCCCGTCTCGCCGATCCGATTTTTGTAGACCGAGAATTCGAGCGAGCGCTCACTAGCCTCACTCACCGTGGCGCTGTCGGCGCGCAGCTCGCCGGCCAGAGTGGCGGCGGGTGCAACGAGATCTGCGTGACGGGCGAGCGTGGTGAAAATCACCGAACAGCCTTGATCCGCGATGCGACGCAGATCGTAAGCCACATGGGTGACGCGACCCTCCATGCTGCCGTTCGCGGCTGCGGCGTGCGACGCGGAGCCGTCGCCTGCCGCAGAGAACGCTTCGATGTCGTCGACCACGAGCACGGCGCGCTCACTCCGCGACCATTGATGAGCCGCGCATTCCGCGAGCGAGTTGGTCGATTCGAGCCCCGAAGCGCGATAGAGATGAAACTGAGCGCCGACCTTCTTCACCACGGTCTCGACCGAATCCGCGACAGCTCGGTGCGTCGCAGCATCTTGCCAGGCTTGGCCGGACCAAATCATGCCGTAGTGTGTGTGCGCGTCCGGATACTCACGATAGAGCGCGCGGGCGGTGAGCCGCGCCACGACTTCGGTGGCATCGAGTGCAGCGCTCGCAAAGACGACACCGGCCTTCGCGCGCGCCGCCATGTAGCCGATCAGCAGCGCGAACGCGGTGCGACCCACGCCTGGCATGCCCGAGATCGAAAGCACCGTGCCGGTCCGAAGTCCGCCGCTGAGCATGCGGTCGAGCGACGAAAATCCGGTGGTCGTCGCGGGGGATAGCGCGCCGAGCCGCGTCGTCACGTCGACTTGCATGGAGGTCAGCGCGATGCCGGCAGCGCCACCTGATTTGGGAAGACTGTCTGAGCTCACCCGCACGAGGATAGCTGAGCTCCGCGCCTCCGCCGATCCTTGGCCAAAAGCCGGCGAAAAACCGGCTCCGCCAGCCGCAAATGCGCATCGCACGGCCGCCGCACGCCGCAAGCGCCTGCCTAGATGTTTGCTGATCGCTGAGACAACCAGCCCGAGACAACTTCTCATTTCGGGACTCGAAGAATCGTTTTTTTGGCTTTATTGTGGCTGGCACGCGCCTAGCAACTCGATACCGGCATGCCCAGAAAACGCACGCATTGCGCGCCTCTCGCGCTCGCCCTGGATGGGAGCGTGCTGCTGAACGTTTCCGCCAAGCTCGACCCGGCGGTCCTCGCGCGAGTCGCCGAGATCCTCGCGGTCAAACCAGCAGAGCTCTTCATCGGCACCTTCCTGCCCACTGCTCAGCGCGCGCAAGCGCTCTCCCGAATCGACGACGCCGCGGCCGAGGTCGCGGCCCGAATCCAAGGCGAGTCGAGTGGTTTGCGCACGCGCCGTAAGCGCCGCTAGCAAAAAGGCCAGCCCCACATCGAGCGGTGCCGGCGCAAAGTTCTAGCGCCGACAGATCGCACGCGAACCCGGCGCGGAACCGCGAAAAAAGCTCTGCACCATCCGCTGCAAATGCTTACGATGCGCCCACCCATGGGGAAAACCTCGATCTACTCCGCCGCTAGTTTCAAGTCCGGCTTGAAGACGGGAGCCGAGCGCTTCTTGTCGCAGGCCATCGTACACGCGCTCGCGCAAGGCTTTCGGTCACCCGATGATTTTCTGAGACACTTCAAGCCGCTCGACATCATGTCGGCGCTCGAGTCCGCGCACGATCTGCGCTCGGAGATCTTGGTCAAGGCCGCTGGCGTGCACCAAAAGATCGCGCTCAAGAAATCGACCGCTTCGGGCGCGGAGGATCTGCGCATCGCAATCGACGAAGGATTGACCGACGCCGCGGCGATCCTCGAGCTGTTTCCCCCCGACGAACGCGTGCGTTACTTGGACGCGAATCGGCTCTGGACATTCTTGGTCGAGGACGAATTCTGGTCGACGTTGAACGCGGAAGCGAACCGCGATCGCGCGATCGCGCGCATGGCATTCACACTCGAGAACGCGCTCGGTGAAGATCTGATCAGCCTCGGAGACATCACGGACGGCATTTCGTTCGAGATGATTTCGCTGCGTTTGCCGCACAAAGAGCTGCAGAAGCTGGTCGCTCACGCGCTCAAGCTCGGCCGCGAGCGCAAGCCGCTGACCGAAGATGCGCTGCTCGATTCCGTCTCGTTGCAAGCGTTGATCGGCTTCATTCCGCTCGAGCACGTGTGGAAGTCGGTCGTGGTCGACAGGATTGCGAGCCCGCATGGTTTCACCGCCGCCGGCACTGCGAACGCCAAGCCAGCGACGCCGGCTGCCGTCGCCGCTCCTCCGCTACCCGCGACCGCGCGAAAATCGGTGCCACCACCACCTCCGCCGCCTGTCACGTCGCGGGACGAAGCCGCGATCGCGGAAGCGCGAAAATCGGTACCGCCGCCAAAGCCCGCGGCCCCGCGCCAAGCCGAAGACAGCTTGCTCGACATCGCCGCCGCGGAAGACGACGTGGACAAGCTGATTCAAAACTCGCAGCGTCCGGCGCCGGAAGAAGAGGCGCGAAGGCGCGTGCTCGAAAAACTCGCCGCGATCAGCCGCTTACCGCCGCATCACGAGGCACTATCGACGCCCATCTTGCTCTCGATTGAATCGATGTACTCCGAGCTACTCGGCGCATCGACCGACGAAGCCCGCGAGATGTGCATCCGCGACTCGTTCCCCAATCCGGGCCAGATGTCGACCGCGCTGCTCGCGCTGATCGAATTGCTCGACCCCAGCATCGACATCAACGATCCGGTGATCCGAGATGCAGACGTCGATTCGCTGATAAAGGTCGTGCTATTCGAGGAGCGTCATCGTTACGAGCAAGCGCATCCCTCGTTGCGCCCGCCCGCGTCACCTTCGCCGTTGCCTCCGCCCGCGGCGGGCCGACGCAGCTCGATGACGCCGCCACCACTGCCACGCGCCGGCAGCATGCCCCCGCCCTTGCCGCCACCGGGCGGCGAGAAACGCGCTCGCTGAACCGCGCTTCGCGGAACAGAAAAGGCCGGGCCCTTCTGGACTCGGCCTTCCGTGTTTTGTCGCGCTCCCGACAATTTCGGGGACGGCCCCGCGGGAGCTGAGCTCCCGACGACGGTGCCGACGGAGGGACTTGAACCCCCACGACCTTGCGATCGCGTGGACCTGAACCACGTGCGTCTGCCAATTCCGCCACGTCGGCGCTCTTGGTTTGCCCAAGAACCCAGGCACTAACTCGTCGTTTGCGAGCGCCAGCCGTCGGCCATGAAGCCGAACAGGTATCGACTGGCGCGCCGGGTCTACCTCAGCGCGCTGGTCGGATGCAAGCGAATCGAACGGAAACGGTCCTCGCGTACCGGCCGCCGTAAGCGGCTCGAGCGATCGGCTTGGCGTCTTCGCGGCGCTCAGTCACGCCCAAACCTGCTTGGGTGGATCGCGAGCAAAAAAAGACAGAAAAAAGCCAAAATGATCGAGAGATTTTCGGTTCTCACTCGCTGGGGACCGAAAATCTCTCGATCAACGTAAGCGGTCATCGGTGTAGTGAAGCAAGGATGCGCGGATTTTTGATCGGAATGAGCATCTCGCTCGCGTTCATCGTTGGCTGCGTCGCGGGGTCGACCCGTTACGGGGCCGTACCTCGTGCGGAAGCGGCCGCGGTCGTCGAGCAGCGCTGGTCCTATTTCTGCTTCGAAGCCGACACCGTGGACGACGTGCACTTCAAAGCCAACGCCGCAGGCATGCGTGGTTGGGAGATGGTGAGCTCGTCCACGAACGCGAACGGCCAAGTGATCTGGTGCTTTCGTCAGCCACGACCGTAGCTGGTGCAAGCACACGAGCACGAAAGAACATGGCCGCGCGCGCGGCGAGTCATCGAGAAAAAATCGCCGCCGCGCTCGCTTGACCAAACCAAACTTGAAGTCGATGCTGATGCTCGATGAGCGTGCACGCGGAGCGCTTCGTGGCTACTGCTCGCCCTGCGCGTGGAACGTGCACCGCGCTGCGCGTCGCGTTCACGCTTACGCTCGCCGCTTCGGGATGCAGCTCCGGCAAAGTTTCCGTGGGAGACGATCGCCTCGTCGACGCAGGACCGTTCGAAGCGGGCGCGAACGCGCCGAGCGCTGCCTCGCTCTTGCCGCTAGTCGCGTCGTGCAGCGCCGCTTCCGCAATCTCGGACGGCGCGCTGGCGCCGGAATCTGGCCGCGCCGCGGACGTTTTCGTGTGCGGGCTCAGCAATGCCGTGTTTTGGCGTTCGGAATTCGCAGTCGATTGCGACGGCAAGATCACGACCACGTGCAATGGGCAAACTGATCCGCAGTCGCAACCAAACACGGTCGGCAAAGATTCGGCCGGCAATTCACTCGACCCGACGCTCGTCCCCTACGTCGAAGTGCCCGCGCCGAGCGCCGTGTTCGACTATCACGCAGCTGGGTTGAGCATGGGTTCGGTGGCCGCGGTGATCTACAAAGATCAGCTCGCGTACGGCGTGCTCGGGCAAGAGCAAGCAGCGGGCGTGATCGGCGCAGGCTCGTACAAACTCGCCGAGCTCCTCGGCATCGATCCCGATCCGGTCAAAGGCGGGCTCGAAAGCGAAGTCGTGACGTACATTGCTTTCACCGGAGCGAGCCATGTCGTGCCTGCGCTCCAAGACGAATCGACGATCGACAGCACCGCTGAAATGGCCGCGCGCGACTTGATCGCGACCGGGCACTAACGCGCCGCGGGCACACCGCAGGCGTCCTGCAAGCGCGCGGCGAAGGCTGAGTTCGCGTGCGAAGCCAGGTAATTTTGCGCGGTTTTCAGCTCGACTTGCCCGAGCTTGCAGCGCGCGAGCATCAGCTCTTGAGCGCGCTCGGGTTCGAGTGCGCCGTGCGGAAAGCGCGCGCCATCTTCTTGCAAAAGCGACAGCGCGCGTTGAGCATCGCCAGCGCGCAATGCTTGATCCGCGTCGCGCAGGAGCTTCGTTTCTTCGGCGAGCGTGTCGGCGTTTGACGGCGCGCTCGGACGCTTCGCGTCGTCCGCTGGCACGCTGCGCGTCGTATCTGCGGCGGCGGCGACGCGACTCGCGCTCGCACTCGCACTCGCGCTCGCGCCCGCGCCCGCGCCCGCGCTCGCGCTCGCGCTCGCCAGGGACTTCGCATTGGCCTCGCTCGCGGTTGACGGCGCTCGCGCCGAGCTCGTCTCGGGCGACGTGGCTCCGAACGGCGCCGCGTTCGCGTCCGTCGCGCTGCCGGTTTTCGCAGGCTCCGAGTTTCCGCGCTGTGGATCGCTCGGGCCAGCTTGCGCCACGCCGGTCGTCGCAACGCTTCGCTCGGCCGATGTTCGCACTCCGAGATACACGCCCGCTCCGACCGCCGACAGCACCAGCAGCGCCGAAAATCCCTTGATCAGCGAGCTCGAAAGCCAACCGAGCTTGCCCCACGAGAGCTGCGCCGCTGCGCCGCCGACTGCGCCGCCCGCGGCGATCTTCGCGACCAAGCCGGCCTTGATCTGCGCACGCCGCGCGCCATCGAGCGTGGACGCGCCGCGCGCCAACTCGAGCAGCTTGCTCGTCTCTGGACTGAGATCGCTCATCGGAGTCTCCAGGTGTCTCTGAGCCGAGAGCGTTCGATCGCGCGCTCGAAGTCTTGTCGCGCGGCGCGCAGCCGCGAGTAAACCGTATTCGCATTCACGCCGACGAGCTCGGCGATCTCTTGCGCGGTGAGCTGCTCGAGTTCGGACAACACGAAAATCTCGCGCTTCTCGTCGCTCAATTCGGAGAGCAGCAGGGCCACGACGCGCAGCGCTTCCTCGCGCGCCAAGGCGTCGAACGGCCCGCGCCCGGGTTCTGCGAGCGTGGCCGGATCGATGGGGGGCGCCACGCTGTGCGGACTCTTGCGTCGCACTGAGCGGCGATAATCTCGTACTACGTGTGAAAGGATCCCAAAAACCCAAGCCCGAACCGGTGCGTCCTCTGCAATTTCCGCGAGCCGCCGATGCACCACGAGAAATACCTGCTGCACCACGTCGTCGAGCGCCGAGTCGGCGACGCCGAGCCGCTGCGCGTTGCGGAACACGAATTCGACTTGAGTCTCGTAAACCTCGTCGAACGTCGGCTTCGAGTTCGAAGCACTCGCGGCGCGCGACTCGAGCTCGGGCGCTTTCGGGCGCAATTCCGGCTCTGGCGTTGAGACCAGTTGAGCCGCGGCGCGCATGCTCTGTAACTGGCCGGGGACGCGCGGATCCATCGTCAAAAGTGCAGCTCGAGCCCGAGCGCCGCGCGCGTCGCGATCGGCGCTCGGCGATAAACAGTGCCTACACCATCCACCACGAACTCCGGGCGCGCCAGAGGCGCAACCAAGCTGAGCTCGGCACGCAGGGAAATGATTGAGGAAATATCCCAGCCACCGAGCGCGGCAGCGAGCCCGACCGCGTCGAAGGTCGAGGCGCGTTCGGACACGCGCGCGCCGAAGCCGCTCGCGTGAAACCAATCGAGGCCGGCGCCCAAGCACGGCGCGAACCAAAGCTCCGAGGCCGGAAATGGCGTACACGCACGGAGCAGCGCGCTGCCGAGCGTGAAGCGAGCGCCAAGGCCGGGCCGATCCGGCACGGTGCCGGATTGCGGCGCGAAGTACGCGAGCATCGGTTCGAGCCGCACCAAACCGATGCTCGCTCCCGCCGAAACTCCGAGCCCGAGCGTCGGCTTGGGCAACGTGCCCGCGTCGGCCACGACGAGCGCGGCCAAAAACGGTCGCGCATGACGATTGAAGCGCGCCGCTTTGGGCGCGCGCTTCGATGCGGCGACAGGCACGGGCTCTGGCGCCCGTTCCGCACGAATCGCGAGCGCCACGACCAACGCCGCGGCTTGCGCTAGCGATTCGCAGTTCGCGTCGCCGAGCGAGCGCATCGTCGTGCTTTGCGCGCCGGCCGCGCCGAGCTCGAGCTCGACTTCGTAACGACCGTCGCTCGTTTTCTTGACCGTGCCGCGCGCGTGAACTTGAGTTGCGTCGATCGGCGCCGCGCCGAGATCTTGCGTCACGTAGCCGTTCACGCTCGTTTCATCGGGGCACTCGCTCGGTGCACTCCAAGCCATCGACGGCGTGTTTTCCCGCGCGACAGCTCGACGTGTGCCGCTCGAAATGGCGAGCCACGCGGCGATACCGAGCCAGACCGCATGCTGCCAGGGTCGAGATCTTCGTGTCACGCGCTAGACTCTGCCCATGCAACAGCTCGCAGGCAAAGTCGCGCTCGTCACGGGCGCATCCTCAGGCATCGGTGAAAGCACGGCGCTCGCGCTAGCAAACGCGGGTGCACAGGTCGCGCTCGCGGGCCGACGCGTCGAACGCTTGAGCGCCCTCGCCAGACGGATCGAGTCGAACGGCGGTCAGGCACTCGTGGTGCAGGCGGATGTCGCGCGCGAGACCGAGGCGCGCCGCATGGTTCAAAGCACGCACGCTCATTGGGGCAGGCTCGACATCCTGGTGAACAACGCAGGACTGATGCTCCAAGGCCAAGTCGATGGCGCCAACACCGACGAATGGCGGCGCATGATCGACGTGAACCTGCTCGGTTTGATGTACGCGACGCATGCCGCGCTACCGCTGATGAAAGCGCAAGGCCAAGGTCAAATCGTGAATTTGTCTTCGGTGGCCGGACGCA
>DATATR010000457.1:0-51520 GCA_036268695.1 Polyangiaceae bacterium
GTTTTGAGCTCGGGCAGCGCCGCGAGCTCGTCGTGAGCTTTTTGCGCGCGCGCCGGAATGTCCCCGACGGTATAGCGCCAGGCGTAGAGGTCCTTGATCTTCTCGAAGCCGCACTTTTCGATCAGCGGGCCCTGATACGGCAAGTGGTGCGGCATCAACACCATCGGCGGCGTATCGAAGCCTTCGATCAAGCAGCCGCTCTCTTCGTTGATCGAGAGCGAAAACGGTCCGCGGATCTTCTTCATGCCGCGCTCTCGTAACCATTTACTCGCGGCATCGAGCAGCAGTTTCGCGACTTCTTCGTCCTCGACGCAGTCGAAAAAACCGAAAAAGCCAGCGTCGTCTCGGTAACGCGCGAGGTGCTCGCGATCGATCTGCGCGGTGCAGCGACCGACACAAAAGCCGTTGCGAAACGCGGTGAAAATCACGCCGTCGCCGTGATCGAAGAACGGATTCTTCAAACTCAAGCGATCTTTCATGTCCATGTCGAGCGGACGCACGTAGTTCGGATCGCGCTGGTAGATGTAATCCACCAGATTGAGAAATTCCGTGATTTTACCGCCGACCGGAGTTTGCTTGAGCTCGAGCGCCATTTTTCCCGGCGCAGCTAACGTTGAGTCGCCACATGCGTCAAGCCACGAGCGAGCGAAGTTTTCGCGCGATTTCCCTGGGTTTCAGCAGCTGCCCACCCGCGTCCGTCCTCGCGCCCGCCGAGCGGGCGCTGCGGGCGGCCGAGCCCTCCCCGATGCCGTGCTCGGCCCGCCGCGTAGAACACGTAAAAAATGGCGCGGCGCGCGAGAGCGGGCCTGCGCGCGGCATGGGAGGGCTACACGCGGCTCACTCTTGGCGCTAGCCTCCGGTCGGGGACCAATCAATGAAGCAAAACATCGGGGCTTGTTTGTTTTCGTGCGTACTACTTGCCGGTTGCTCGTCGAGCTACGAGCCAGCGCGAAGCCCCCACGTCGCCACGATTTGGGAAGACGGCCACCTCGCTTACGTTCGGGACGGGCAGCATTACGGTAGCTCTTTCTTCGTCGGCAACGGCACGATCGACGCCGTGCAAGGGAACCCGCGTGCAGAAGCCGAAGCGCGTACCGGGCGGAATCTCGAAGTTGGCGGCTTCGTCTTTTTGCTCGGCACCGTTGGAACGGCGGCCGGCGCGCTCGGGGCAATCGCATCGAACCCCGAGGCGCGCGATCATCAGACCGAGGCGAGCGTGCTGCTCGCTTCGGCGATCGCATTCGAGATCACCGGCATCGCGCTCGAGATCAGCGCCTTCCCACACCTTTACGACGCCGTGAACATCTACAACGACGATCTCGATCGCGCCGCGAACGACGAACCCATCTCCTCCGGCTCGCGGAACGTCGCGCTTCCGCCTGCGCCCGTCGCGCCGCCCGGTCCGCGGAATACTTCGTTTCCGCCGCGCGACGCTCGGCCGCCGAGCCATGCATTGCCACCCGCTGCGCCGAGCGAAGCGTTGCCGCCTCCGCCCGAGGCGCCGAGCAACGCGCTGCCAGCCGCACCGCGCGTTCCGACCGGCTCGTTCCCTGCGCCGACACCGCCCGCGCCGTGACGCGGTTCAGATCACGCCGTACTTTTTGCCGACTTTTTGGAACGCTTCGAGCGCGCGATCGAGGTGCGCACGTTCGTGCGTGGCCATGTAGCTCGTGCGCAGCATCGCGCTCTTCGGCGGCACGCCGGGCGAGATGAACGGGTTCGTGTAGATCCCGTACTCCTCGAGCAAGTCACGCCACATCATGATCGTGCGCAGATCCTGGCGGATGTAGATCGGGATCACCGCGGTCTGGGTGTGGCCGAGTTCGAAGCCCATCTTGCGCAGCTCGTCGCGCATGTACGTGAAGTTTTCGCGCAATTTGTCGATGCGCCAGCTCTCTTCGTGCATCACGTCGAAGGCGGCCATGGCGGCGGCCACACAGGGCGGTGCGGCGGCCGCGGCGAACATGAAGCTCGGTGCGAAGTGCCGGATGTAGTCGAGGACTTTGCGCTCGCCGACGAGCCAACCACCGATGCTCGCCAGCGATTTCGAAAATGTGCCGCCCATCAAATCGACTTGGTCGACCAAACCGAAGCTCGCCGCAGTGCCCATGCCGCCCGGGCCGATCACGCCGAGCGCGTGCGCGTCATCGACGAACAGGCGCGCTTTGTGCTTTTTCACGATCGGCACGATTTCGTCGAGCTTGGCGATTTCGCCTTCGGCGCTGAACACGCCGTCCGTGATCACGAACGCGCCCTCGTCGGCCTCGAGCTTTTCGAGGGCTTTGTCCAGCGATTCGGCGTCGTTGTGGCGGTAGCGAACGAGCTTCGTGCCGTTGGCTTGGCCGAGCCGCACGCCGTCGTAAAGCGAAGCGTGCACGTTGCGATCGATGAACGCGGTCGTTTGCTTGTTCGAGAGCAGCGCCGCGCAGGTCGCGATGTTCACTTGGTAGCCAGTCGTGAACACGAGCGCGGCTTCTTTGTTGAACCACTGCGCCAGCTTGTGCTCGAACTCCTCGTGCAAGCGCATCGAGCCGTTCACGAGGCGCGACCCGGTCATGCTGGTGCCGTATTTGTCGATCGCGGCTTTGGCGGCTTCGCGCACTTTCGGATGCGTGGTGAGCCCCAGGTAGTTGTTCGAGCCGAACATCACCACGCGCTTGCCATTGATCTGCGCTTCGGGGCCGTCCGCGAAATCCAGCGGGCGGAAGAATGGGTAGATACCCATCTTGCGCGCGTTGTCCGCGGCCATGAACTTGTACGCCTTCTCGAAGACGTCTTTCCCGCCGATGGTTGCGAGGCTGGTGCGCTCTTTCATCGACTCGGCCATGTCCGACGAGCCGTCGCGATCGGCGAGCTCGTGCCGAGCGGCACCATTGGTCGCGCCGTTCGCATGGCCGTTCGTGGCGTGACCGTTGGTCGCGCCGTTCGTGCCGTGTCCGTTGCTCTTCGTGCTGGCGGGCACGGTTTGGCCGATGTTTTCGTCGAGCGCCGGATCGATGTTCGGAAGCTCGTTGCCGTTCAGCAAAACTTTCCACGCATCCCGTACGCGTGTTCGCGCATCCATCAAGCCTTCGGTGGCCTTCATCACGCGATCATCCGTGATGATGCGCAAGACGCTCGGGTTCAGGAGTGTTTGCTTGCCGCGCTCGACGATTCTTTGCTTGAGGCCCATACGTTTCGAAGCTCCGACTATGCTCGCCCGCCCAAGTCGTTGTCTTGAGACTCGACTGAGTGTAGCTCGACGAACGCGGTTTGCCCGCGTTCCCGCACGCGGGAAGCTACGCGACGACTCGACTTCCGTCAATGAGTGGAGGCCAAGAATGAAGCCCGTTCAAGTCGATGACGACGCGCTCCAAACAGAGGCCGTCAGGTGGCGCGGTGATGCCGAGATCGGTTCGCGCATGACTGCGTAGAGCGCGTACGAGTGCATCTTTTGGCAAGCGCTCGCGGGCGATATCGATCAGCGCGCCGACGATGATCCTCACCATATTGTAGAGGAATTTGTCGCCTTCGACCTCGATCAGCGTGATGCGATCGTCGCTATGCGCCGGCCGCACGTCGATGCGAAATATCTGTCGCACCGTCTCCGAACGCGTGTCGGCGGCACCGCGGAACGCCGCGAAGTCGTGCGTGCCGACGAGGGTCTGCGCGAGCTCGTGAATCTCGGAGTGGTTGAACCTCTCGAGAATACGCCAAGCTCGGCCTTCCAAAAAAGGATCGCGCACCAAACTGTGCAGCACGCTGTAGCGATACACCTTGCGGGTGAGGTGACGGCGCGCGTCGAAGCCCGGCTCGACGCGCGAGGCGCGCACGATCGCGATCTCGTCGGGCAAGTGTTGGGAGATGGCGAGCACCCAACCCCGAAGGGTGATGTCCTTGTCCGTATCGAAGACGGCGAGTTGTTCCTTCGCGTGCACGCCGGCGTCCGTGCGGCTCAGTCCACGCGTGCGGCTGGCTTTGGGATCGACCGCGAAGATCGCACCTTCGAGCTCACCGGCGACGCTGCGCGCGTTGGTTTGGCGAGCCCAACCAGAAAACCGACGACCGTCGTAAGCAACGGTGAGCAGGATGCCGAACGCGTGCGTGCCGTCGTTCGCGCGCGGCGCGTCGTCCGCATTGTCCGGCGCGATTGAGTCGAGCGCAGCGTTGGGAGCTTCCGACGCGCTCGCGTCGGGTTCAGTTGCGGCCGGCGGCACCAGCGTTTTCGGCGCCACTTCCGGACTCGCCAATGCTCGTGCTCGGCTTGCCGCCGCTGCCGCCTTTGCCGGCGCCACCGCTCGCGCCGGAGCTCCCGCCGTTGCCAGCGTTGCCCGCGCTGCTGCCGCCGGCGCCCGAGCTTCCGCCCGTGTTCGGCACGAAACCGTTCGGCCCAGTGAGGCAGCCAGCGGCGATCGCGGCGTTGCGTGCTTCGTCTGCGGCGCCCGAGTCGCCGCTCAGCGCGTCCGGTCGTGAGGCGTCTCCCAATGGGTAGGTTTGATAGAGCGGGAGCGCCGGACAATTCGGAGTCACGCCGTCCTCGCTGCAGGAAGCCACTGCGCCGACTGCGCAAACGCCGGCAAAAAACAAAGCGACTTTGAGCGAGTGCGTGCGTTTCATCAGGTCTTGGGCGTGAAATTCAGCGGCACGGCGACTTGCACGCAACCCTTCGGCGGCGCCGGGAACGACCCGCCACGCATCATCTGTAACACGCAGTTCGCGACGCTCGGATCCCCGAGCTCATTGCTGGCGACGTTCGAGCTGCAGACTTGGCCTTGTTGATTGATCGTGAGCTGAATCGACATGTGCCCCGCGAGCATGCTGTTTTGGCGGAGCGCGTGTTCGTAACAGCTGCGCGCTTGCGCGCCTTTGGCGTGGAGCGCGGAGACGATGGCGGGCGTGGTGTCGCCGTTGCACGGACCGCACGGTCCGCCGCTGCCCGAGCTCACGAGCTTCTTCGGCCCGGCCTTGGTCGTGTCCGGCGCGGCCGAATCCGAGGCGACGGGTGGCGGAGGTGGCGGCGCTTCGTCGAGCGTCGGCGTGTTCGGTGTTGCAGAGGGTGGAGGTGTATCTTGAGCTTTCGGCGCTTCGGCGCCGCCCTTCAGCTTCCAAAAGATCAATCCGCCCATCAACAGCAGCATCACGATTGCGGCCAGGATGAACGGACCGCTGCCGCCCGATTTCGGAATAGGCGGGGTGGTGTCAGACATCAGTAAACTCCACTCTCATCAACTCTCATCAACTCGACGACAAAGTCGAAAACCGCCGGCTTTCTCAGGCGCCCGACTATAGCTACCCGACCGACCGAGCGCGAGCGTTCTTAAGACGCAATCCACGACCAGCGCGGCTCGGTCCGGCCCCGTTCTATATGTGTCAGGATGTCGTCGAGCCGGCCGATGTTTCGAAGATCGTGACGCCAGTATCGCCCCAGCGACGCGCATCGACCGCGCGGAGCCGCGAGTTTTCCGGGAGGTTCGGCGTGTCGCGCGCGGCGTGCTCGAGCACGAGCCGAGCGGCCGGAGCGAGTAGTAAATTCGTTTCCAATTGCGCGAGGACGCGCAGCGCGGCCTGAGCATCCGCCCAGGGAGGATCGGCGAAAACCAGCGTGAATGGCGCGTGACGCCCGAGCGCGCGCAGCGACGCTTCGGCGCGCAGCGGCAGCAACGTTGCGCGCGCCTCGAGTGCGAGCGCGCGCAAGTTGGTTTCAACTGCGCGCTGCGCGGCCTTGCTACTCTCGACGAACACTGCGCGTTCGGCGCCGCGAGATAGCGCTTCGAGCCCGAGTGCGCCGCTGCCGGCATAGAGATCGAGCACGTTCGCTTCGCGCACGTCGTGCAAGATCGAAAATAGGGCTTCGCGGGCGCGTGCCGCGGTCGGGCGCGTTTTATTACCCGCGGGAGTGACGAGCTCCCGGCCGCGGAATTCCCCAGCTACGATGCGCAAGAGTCGTCCTCAGAAGCGAAAGCGTAAGTCGAGCTTGGCGGAATGCGAGCCGAGGCTCAAGCTCGGATCGAAGCGCGCTTCGTGATGGCGCGCTGCTTGCGCGCTCTTCGGCGGCGCCGATTTGTCGTCCGTGAGCAAGATCACTGCGCCGGTTCCGGCGGCCACGGCACCCAACCCAAAAAAAACGTACTGCAACGCTGCGAACGTCTTCGACTGCGAGCAGAGGTCGGAAATGCGGCTCGGCGAAGGTCCACCGGGCACCGTCACGTTGCGATTGGCTTCGTCGCAAGCGTCGTCCCCTTTGGGAATGCCCGCGCGATAGCCGTCGAAATCCGGGTCATGGTTGATCGAGTTCACGCGCACGGTCGCGTAAATCCCAGCGACGGCGAAGGCGCCGCCGACGATGATCGCGCCCCAGCCGGCGCTCGCGTTCGATTCGGAGCCGCCGCTATCCTCGCTCTCGGTTCCGCTCGCGTCGTGGTGCGTGCCGAATTTTTCTGGATGCAGGCGGAGCAGCGCTCGCTTGTCGCTCGTGACGGTGACGCTGCCCTCCGTGTCGTGATAGCCGTCCGCGCGCACCGAAACGTCGTGTTCACCGACAGGTAGCTCGAGCTCGGCGTGGCCGTCGTGAATTTCGCCGGCGGGTGCGCCGTCGATCACGATTTCGCCTTCGAGATCATCTGCGCTGAGTAGTAGCTTGCCGGTTCGTTCCTCGTCTTCGTCTTCATCGCCGTGCGCTGGTCGCGGCGCCAGTTTCGAGAGCGACTCTGCTGCGACTCGGGCGAACGCCGCGTCGTTCTTGGCCTCGAAGTGGAGCTCGGTGGCTTTGCTCGCGCCGTGCGTGCGATACAGATTGAGCTTCAAGTCGAACTTTGGGCCGGCTTTGGCGAGCGTGCCCCAGACGAACGAATCAGCCTTGATTTTGGCTGCGATCTTGGCGAGACACGCATCGTCCGGCGTGTCCGGACAGCCGAGCGCGAGCGAAAGTACTTCGAGCGAATAGTCGCCGGGCGCGAGCGTGAACGAAGATTTTTGCTTCGCTGCGTTCTTCAGCGCGAGCGTCATGGCTTGCGCTTGCTCGATCGCGTCGTCGCTTTGCAGCGCGAGGACCTGGACCGGCTCGGGCTCAGCGGCCGCCGGCAGCGCGACGGCAAGCGCCGAGAGCGCGAACAACGTGAAAAACGGACGCATCATCGACGCTACAGCTTACACAATCTCGCGCTCACGTCGTCTCGATCTTGCTCCACATTTGGCGGCGCATTTTCTGGCGTGTGCTGTCCTTGCGCGTGATGATCCGCGCCGCACCAAATGCCGCGATGAGCTCGCCCTCTTGACCGAGCCCAGGCAGCACGGTCTTGCCCACAAGGTAGGTGTTGGGGATCGGCCCGCGCACTGGCTCCCCGCCGATGTCGACGTAACCGGCAGGCTCGACGTTCCAGAGTCGTTCCATCGACTCGGCGGCGGGCGCGCCGCCTTGCACGTGCACGCGATCGACTTCACGGCGCGCGCCGCCGCGGTAATCGTAGAGCGGCAAGCCATCGTGCGGCGAATCGACGAGCAGCAAATGTTGCTCGAGAAACGGCAGCGCGCTCTTCAACGTGCCGAGCACGGCCTCGCGCGCTTCGAGCAAGGTGAGCGCTCCGCGGGCCGGCAAAATGGCTTCGGCGATCAGCAGCGTTTCGCCGCGCGCTTCGACGCGTGCCTCGGAAAATACGCGGGCTTCGTGACGCTGGAGGTGCACGGTCGGATGGCGCGGATCGCGTCGCAAGCGATCGCTCGGCAGGACGAAGGCTTCCCGTGACAGCGGCTCGGGTAGCCCGTGCGTGCGCACGACCAAGCTGACCACGAAGCGGCCGGCTTCCGAGCTGAGTCGCGGCCAATCATCGCGCGCAGCTTTGGTCACGCCTTCGCCGTTCGACAATTGCGCCAGCACCTCGCCAGATTGATCCGAAATCACGGCGCTCGCTCCGGTCAGCGATTCTTCACCGTCTTCGATCACGCCGAGCGCGACGCCGCGACGCGTGACCAAAGAAGTCGCGCGGCGACCGAGCTCGATCACACCGCCGTGCGCTTCGATTCGCTCGCACAGAAATTCGGACAGCTCTTCCTCGGCGCGTGCGAGCGCGACCACGCCGCGGGTCCAAGCGCCGTGCAGCCGCGCGAGCGCAAAGGGCGGAAACTCGCCGCCCAGCAAAGCCGAGTTCGAGGCGAATAGGGCAGGGATGGTGGTGATGTCGCGGTAGGCGTGACCGGCAGGGAATTTGCCGAGCAAATCTTGGCCGCGCTCGCCGCGCGTGAGCGGCAATGTGGCGGCGATGCGGCCGGTTTCGAAGCGTTCCCAGAGCGTGCCCGGCGGCCACAGCGCGTCGCGTTCGAAGGCCGCATCCGCGACGGCATTGACCTGCGCGATGTTGCCGTAAAGCTCGTCGACGAGCTGGCGCACTTCGGGGTACTCGCGCTCGATTTCGCGGCCGAAGAGCTCCATGTCCGGCGGGACCTCGACGCGCCGACCTTCGCTCAGCATCACGAACATCGGATCGAGTGGCACGGCGTGGCGGCGAAACTGCGGGCTTTGCGCGAGCTCATGCAAAATCCTGCGCCAGGTCGGCGATGAACCGGCGAGCAAGCTGAACGTGCGCCGCGCGAGCACGTGCTCTTCGAAGCGATAAGTTTGCGCGCGCTGCCCTTGGCCGAGCAGGAGCACCCTAAAATCCCGGCGCGCGAGCAATGCCGCTGCGCTGAGCGCGCCGAGCGAACGACCGAGCACGACGACGTCGTAGTGGCGCGAGGTCAACGCTCAGACCTCGTTTCGCGCGTTCGCGAGCGGCGTGACTTTGCCGGCCGCGATTTCACCGAGCACGCTCACGAGCAGCGCATGCTCGGCTTCGTGCACGCGCGCGCTGAGCGAGGCGAGGTCGTCGCCCGGTTCGATCGCTACGGCGCGTTGGGCGATGATTTTGCCCAGATCGACGCCGAGCTCGACGTAATGCACGGTGCAGCCGGTGATTTTCACGCCATAGTCGAGCGCTTGCTGGATCGCTTCGACGCCGGGAAAGGCCGGCAACAGCGCGGGATGAATGTTGATGATCCGGCCGCTGAAGGCGCGCAAAAACTCGACTGTGAGCACGCGCATGAAGCCGGCGAGCACGATCCAATCGACGCCATTTTCGCGCAGCGTGGTGACCAGTGCGCGATCGAAATCCTCGCGCGTTGCGAAATTTTTGTGCGGGATGGCGAGCGCCGTCACGCCGGCGTTCGCCGCGCGCTCGAGCGCCAGCACGCCGGGGCGATTCGAAATCACGACCTTGACTTCGGCGTTCAGCGAACCGTCGGCGATCGCATCGAGGATCGCTTGCAAGTTCGAGCCGCTGCCGGACACGAGCACGCCGAGCTGGATTGGTGCGGAGCCTTCCGTATTAGCTCGAGCTTGCATCCGTGCGGCCGTCATAGCACGCGTCCCGGTTCGAACGCAGCGAGCGGCACCGGCGCGCGCTGGCCGAGCACCGCGGCGCGCACGATTTCCGCGCTGATCGGCGCGAGCAAAATCCCGTTTCGATAATGGCCGCTGCTCAAAAATAGTCCGGGAATTTGGCTCTGACCGAGCAGCGGCAATTCGTCTTGGGTGTACGGGCGGAAGTTCGACCAAGCGTCGCGCCATTCGGCGCGTTCGAGCGCGGGCAAGAGCGCGGTCGCATGCGTCAGCAAATCGCGAACGGCGCTAGCGGTGACGCGCCGCTCGTAGCCGACGAACTCGAGCGTGGAACCGATGAGCACGCGGCCGTCGTCGCGCGGCACGAGGTAGGCACCGGGACCGAACACGACGTGCGACAGCGGCGGCGCCGGCAATTCGAGCTCCACGATTTGTCCGCGCGCGGGCACGACGCGCCCCGATGGCAAGCCGAGCCCGTCGATCAGGGAAGTCCAGCTGCCGGCCGCGACGACCAGATTTTTCGCGCGCAAAGTCTGGCCGTCGTCGAGTGCGACGCCGACGGCGCGTTCGGCTTCGACCACGACGCGCCGCACGAACGCGCCGCTGCGAAATGTGACGCCGCGCGCGAGTGCTGCGATCTGCAGCGCGCGCAGCAGTGCTTTGGGCTCGACGCGCGAATCGTGTTCGAAGCGCACGCCGCCCGAAAGCTTCGTCGATAATTCGGGCTCATGGCGAGCAAGGTCTTTTTGCGACACTGACTCGACGCGGAGTTTTTGTTTTTTTTGCCAAGCGCTCGCGCGACGCAATTGGGCGGCGTCTCGCGCCGAAAACCCGACACGCAGCACGCCGCACTCGCGATAACCGACGTCGATGCGCGTTTCTTCTTGGAGCGCGCGTGCGAATTTGCCGTAACGCGCGCGGCTCGCGAGGCACAGCTCCGTCATCGGTCCGGGCGCGTGCGCTTCGGCTTGCGCGCCCAAAATTCCTGCGGCGGCGCTGGACGCTTCCGCGCCGGGCACGCTGCGTTCGAGCACGGTCACGCGCGCGCCGTGCCGCGCGAGCTCCCACGCGGAAGCGGTGCCCATGATGCCGCCGCCGATGATCAAGACGTCCGGCACGGCCGAGTTTTTGCGAGCCATGTGAGCGAGCGAGTGCTCGCTCAGCTCACCTTCTGTGTCAACTTCGCGAGCCCGACCAAATTGAACCCGGCAAAACCGAGGAATAGCGCGACCAAGCCGAGCGCCCAGCGCGTGCTGTGCGGCGCTTCGCCGTCCACGAGCAGCCAGGCGTCGTCCGGCACTTTGCCTTGCCAGGCGTCGCTCACGGCGGTGCGCACCACGCCGTAACGGATGCCGGCGCTCGACACCGGAATCAACCGACCCACGAACGAAGTCGGCGGCACGAAATGAGCGCCGTCCGGATCCGACGGATCTTCCGGCACGGGGATTTGGATCCAGAGTTTGTCGTTGCCTTCGACTTCGGCGAGGCGATAGCTGCCTTGCTCGAGCGGCCGCGCGTAGTGCACCGCGCCGTCCGCGCGCAGCGAGCCTTCGCCGCGCACCCAAGTGTTGGCTTCGGCCGCGCTCGGATGAAATTGGCTGAGGTCGCCGAGATCGATCGGGGCTCCGCCTTCGAGCGCGAAGCGCGCCTCGCTGCGCAGCGCAAACGCGAGCGCGAGCGAACCCACCGCCGAGAGCGTGAGCGCTGCGAGCGTCGCGCGGCGCCAGGGCCGACGCGGCGCGGGCAATGCCTCGAGGTCGTGGTCCGAAGCGGCCGGCGTGCCCAGCAGATCAGAGCTTTCGGGGTTCTGGGACATCGCGCGGTTCTCGGGTCTCAGTGTCCGACACTCGCAGCCGGCCATTTGTTCCGCAGCTCCAGCGAGCGCGAAAAAACGGGTCAAACCGTGAGTCGAGCTCCGCCGAGGCTAGCAGAAAAAGCGCGCGCGAGAGGCCGGCCGCGCGGCCTCTGCGTGCTCGAAAATATGGCTAAAATGCGCGAAATTGCCGCGCAGGTTTGGGGCCGGGGCCCCAAACCACACACCGCGGCGGAGCCCCAAAAATCAAGCCAGACAGAGCGACGACATTTTAGCGGGGACCGTGTAAGTTTGTGGGAAGGATCCAATGGCTGTCTCCAGCAAGATTATCTGCCCGTCGTGTGGGTTCTCGAATACGGCGCCGCTCGCCAACAATCGCTGCGTCTCGTGCGGCGCGAAGATCGAGGATTTGAAGCGCGCGCTGACGCGCCAGGAAGAGCTCGAGCGCCGCTATCAGCAAGAAGGTTTCAGCTTGCTGTGGTTCGGCGTGTCGATCGCGATCATGGCCGTGATGACCGCGGCCTTGGTGATGGGTTTGCCGATGGTCGTGCCTGCGTTCGACTTCGAAGGTTCAGCGGGCATGCTGGTGTCGATTCCGGTTTGGTTTTTGGGTGGCATGCTGATCGGCTTGGTCTCGCCCGGTAAAACCTTCATCGAGCCGATGGTCGCCGTGTTCTTGGTCGCGATTCCGACGGCGTTTTTGCTGCAAGCCAATCAAACCGTGAAGACCATGCCCGCGTTCATGTACGTCTTGATGTCCGCGCTCGGCGTGCTCTTCACGTTGATTGGTTCGTACATCGGCGAGCGCATTCAAATGGGTCCGCCGCCCAAAGCCGTGGATTGAATCGTCGCTTCGTGAGCGCGAATTTTCGTGTTGCCGCGGCGAGCTTCGCCGCGGTTTCGTTTTGTGCTTGTTCGTTCGGGCCTTCGGCGACGGAAAAGGCGGAGGCCGGCAATTTGAGTCGCGCGATCGATCTGCTGCGCGAAGCGCCGAACGCGCAGAAACCGGAGCTCTTCACGGCTTTGCAAAGCACGAGCTGCGAAACGCCGGATTTGTGCGAGCTGAAAAGAATCTGTGAGTCAGGCTACGCGAAGCACTTGAGCGGGCTCCGCCAAACCGCCGCGGCCAAATCGCTGCTCGCCGACGGCGGCGCGGACGGCGAAGTCGTGAACGCGCTCGCGGCGGCGACAGCGGCGCTCGAAGAGGCAGCGCCGCAAATCGCGCAGTGCGCGGACGCGCAAGGCGCCGCGCATCGCAAATACAAATTCTAAGGCGAGCTTGCGGGCGCTCGGGGCGGCGGCGCGGGCTTCGCCGCGGTCACGATGTTCGCAGCTTTGGTGAGTGCGAGTTTCGGCGCGGCGCTCGCGGAGGCGCTCGCTGCGTTTACGCTGCCCGACGTGACCGGCGCCGGCGCGCCCGCTTGCGTCCAAACCACGCGCCCGAAGCGCGAAGCCTTGTGGAAATTGCCCTGGCCCAAAATCGGCGACCACGACACGCCGCCGTTGTTTTTCATGGCGTAGAAGTTGATGCGCCAGGAAGAGCCGATTTCGGGCGGCAATTTCGCGGCCTTGCTGAACGACTTCCACGGGATCAAGGCTTCGATCGTGTAACCACGATCTTCGTCGTCGCTCTTGTCGACGGTGCCGTCGAGCGAAACCGCGCTCTTCAAATTCGCGGACCACTCTTGGTGACCGTACGGACCGTTCGGCTCGGTCTTCGGCTGGTTGTAATCGTCGAATTGCGAGTCGAAGACCAGGTTCTGCGGATTGATTTGGATCTCGTAGTAGTCCTTGTTGTCCCCGTCGCCGTCCGGGTCGACCATCATTTCGACCGTGTCTTTGGTCCACAAATGCGGGTCTTTGTCGCCCTTTTTGAAGCCGCCGATGATGTCCATGTCCGCGACCGAAAAGCCCACGTAGATGCCTTCGTCGTTCCACATCACTTTCACGTCGCCGTTGACGGGAAAGGTCGTGTTCGGCTCGCCGCTACGAACGTCGATCAAAGGCCCGGTGCTGGCAGCGGTTTGCCAGGCGGGTTCGTCGAGCTTGCCGTCGAGTTTGATCTTCACGCTCGGATCGAGTTTTTCCGCGTTCAGCGTCGGGATTGCTTTGTGCGCGGGCGCGGCGTGTCCGTTCACGGAGAGCGTGGCGACGATCGCGCGGTTGGATGAGTCGTGTGGGCCGGCCACGATTTTGAGTCGCTGATCGCCTTTCCAAATCCCAGTCGTGATTTGGATTTTGTCGGTCCGCACCGTGCCCGGCAGGGTGAACATTTGCTCGTCGATGTAGACCTTGCCTGGTTGCCAATCGCTCGGCGGCAAGGCTTGGGTGCTGCCGTGCACTTCGCGCAGCGGGCCGACGTTGTCGACGTTGAGCAACCGTTCGCCGGCTGCGTCGATCACGTGCGTGAACAAGCTCCAGCCCGAATCGAGCTGTTTTTCCGCTTGCCAATAGATGGTGAGCTTGATCCGCTCGCCCGGACGCACGTTCGCGGCTGGCTCGACACGCGCGCCGAGCAGTTTCACTTTGCCCTCGAAATCCGCGCCCACGGCTTGACCTACGTCGTTCGGCGGCGCGCTCAACACGAAGTGCTTGAGCCGCTCGCTCGACGCTTTCGTGTCGTGCGAGTCGCTCGACCCGCCGACGCATGCGGCACTGAGCGCGCACGCCACGAATACGAGCACGAGCGCGCCGCGCGAACGATCAGCGCGCGCCATTCGCTCCGTTTTGAATTTTGACGGCGGCTTTCATGGTCGGTGCTTTCGCCAGCGCGCTCGGCACGGTCGGCGGAGCTTGTGCCGGAATGCCGGTCTCGATGTGCAAGACGATCGCGCGCTGCATGTCGTCGACCGCGCCGCTCAATACCGGCAAACGCAAACCCGGCAATGCAAGCTTCGGATCCTCCGGCTCTCCGTCTTTGACCACGCGCAGCGCGTCGCGCCACACGCCGGCTACGATCGTGAGCTCGGGCACGCGCACGTCGGGCGGGATGTCGAACTCGAGCGGATCGACGTAAACCTTGCCCACTTCCCAGGCGCTCGGCCCGAGTGCTTGGTGCTCGCCGCCACCCGCTGCCGGCACTGATTTGCGCAGCGGACCCGCGCTATCGAGCAAGCGGTGCGGCCGATGCGGAATCACGAGGTGCGTGAACAAGCCCCATCCCGGACCGAGCTTGCCGAGCGATTGCCAGTACAGCGTGAGCTTCACGTGCGAGCCCGGCGCGGCGACTCCAGTCGGTTCGATCGCGTAACCGACCAGGGCAACCTTGCCGCCGAAATCGATGTACGTGCGATTCGGTACGTCGCTCGGCAGCTCCGAGAGCACGTATTGCGAGAGCGAGGGATCGAGTGCTGCTTCCGCGTCGGACTGCGACGCGCTTTGCTCACAACCCAAGCTGGCGCAGGCGAGCGCCGCGCAAAACAATCCCCGAGCCACGGTTCGTCCCAATTCCCAGCGCTTCATTTTTTGCCCTTGCTCTTCTTGCGCGCGTCTCGTTCGCGCTTTCGTTGATTCTTGCGTGCGTTCTTCTCGCCTTTGGAAAGCACGCGCATCTTCGGTGAGTTGTCGGCCATGCCGGGCATGCCCATGCCGGGGAATCCGCCCATGCCGGGCATGCCGGGAAAACCGCCACCCATGCCGGGCATGCCTCCCATTCCGCCCATGTTCTGCATCGCATCTTGGAATTTGCCGCTCTTCATCGCGCGCCGCATGTTGCGCGCCATGTTCAAGCCGCCCATGCCCGGAATGCGCCCGAGTAGGCCCGGATCTTGGCCCATTCCGCCCATCATTTGCCGCATGAACAAGAAGCGCTGCACGAGCTCGTTCACGCCCTCTGGCGGCTGCGCCGAACCTTTGGCGATGCGCTGAACGCGCGACGGCTCACGCACGAGCACGTTCGGATCGTCGCGTTCTTGGCGCGTCATCGATTGGATCATCGCTTCGATCCGCACGAGCTCTTTGTCGTCCAAGTTCGCCGCGGCACCGGGCGGCATCATGCCGCCGAGGCCCGGAATTTTTTCCATCAAGTCTTTCAGCGATCCCATTTTTTGGATCGTGCGCACTTGATTCAAAAAATCTTCGAGCGTGAATTGGCCCTGCATCATGCGGGCCGCATCCGCCTCGGCTTTCTTTTGATCGACGACGTCTTCGAAGTCCTGCATCAGGCCGACGACGTCACCCATGCCGAGCACGCGGCTGGCCATGCCTTCGGCGCGGAACGGCTCGAGCTTGTCGCTCGTTTCGCCCATGCCGACGAACACGATTGGCGCGCCGGTCACCTCTTTGACGCTGAGCGCGGCGCCGCCGCGCGCGTCGCCGTCGAGCTTGGTCAAGATCACGCCGGACACGTCCAGGCGATCGTTGAAACCGCGCGCCGTTTTCACGGAGTCTTGGCCGATCATCGCGTCGATCACGAGGAAGATGTTGTCCGGCTCGACCGAGGCTTTGATCGCCGAAAGCTCTTGCATCAAATCTTCGTCGATCGCGAGGCGCCCCGCGGTGTCGTAGATGATGACGTCCCGGTTCAGTTTTTTGGCTTCTTCGCGCGCGGCTTCGCAGATCGCGAGCGGCGTCGCGCCTTCGATGTTGAACACCGGCAGCGACAATTGCTCGCCGAGCACCATCAATTGCTCGACCGCCGCGGGGCGCTGCATGTCGGCTGCGACGAGCAGCGGCGCTTTGCCTTGCTTCTCGAGCCAGCGCGCGAGCTTGGACGTGGTCGTGGTTTTGCCTGAGCCTTGCAGGCCCACCATCATGATGCCGGTCGGACCCGATGACGCGAACTCGATCGGCTCGCCTTCGTAGTCCATCATCCTGACGAGCTCGTCGTGACAGATGCGCACGAACTGATCGCCGGCGGAGACGCGATGCGTCTCGCCGCCGTGGCGCACGCGCGTTTGCACGGTCTGCCCGAGTGCCTTCTCTTCGACGGTCGCGAGGAAGCGCTTGACCACGCCTAGCTCGACGTCCGCCTCGAGCAAAGACAAGCGCACTTCCTTGAGCGCGGCTTGAACGTTTTTCTCGTTCAGCTCGGTGAGGCCGGCGAGGCGATTTTGAGCTTCACGAAAGCCTTTGGTCAGCGCTTCGAACACGGGCCGGGTCTTAGCATAATCGGAGCGCGTTGGGAGCCGCCCGAGAGCGGCTAAGCTAGCCTGATTGGGCCGGAATCATGCCCGCCGGAGGCCGCGATGACGATCTACAGCTTCGAACCCCAGTTCATGAAACTTGGCGTGCTCACCGCCGCGCTGCAAGAGCTCACGCCGCGCGAGCTGCGCGACGCGGATCCCGATCGCGCGATCGAAGATTGGCTCTACTTCGCGCGCGATCTCGGCGCCGATTGCATTCAGCTTTCCGCGGCGCTGCATCCGAGTGTCGCGGATGTGCCGGCAGAGGCGCTGCTCGATCCCGTCGCGAACACGCTCGATTTGCGTGAGCCCTTCACGTCGCAGCGCCGCGATCGCGTCGAGGCCGCGCTACGCGACTCTTGGGTGAAGCTCGCGGATCTCGCCTACTTCGACAACATGCTGCACGAAGATCCGAGCATTCGCCAAAAGAAGACGGACTTCATGCTCCGCGTGTTCGACGCGGCGGTGTTGCTCGGCGTGCCCGCGGTGTGCGGCTTCGTTGGTCGCGACCAAACGAAGAGCATGGATCAAAATCTATCCGCGTTCGACGCTGCGTTCGTGCCGCTCTTGAAAGAAGCCAAAGCGCGCGGGCTCGTGTTTCGCGTCGAGCAATGCCCGATGCCGGGCTGGACCACGAAGGACAACTTTCACAACAACATCGCGTACACGCCGGGCACGTGGATCGCGCTTCATCGCTTGTGTGAAGCGCACGGCGTGGGCGACCAATTCCGCATCCATTACGATCCTTCGCACGCGATCTTGATGGGCCAAGACACGCGCTCCTTGTTTCAATACCTGAAAGATTCGGGTTACGCCTTCTTGATCGACGGCTTTCACGTCAAGGGTCAAGTCATCGACGCGAAGGGCATCTCGGCTTGGGGTTACGGCGGACAGACCGTCGAACGCGGCGATTGGCTGAACGGCGAGCCGTCCGCGAAGCCAGCCGATCAATTGAACGCCTGGAAAAAGCAAACCGTGTTCGCCGAACACGAATTGCCCGGCACCGCGCGTCACGACCCGCTCGCGTACTTGCAGAATCGCACGGTCGATTGGCTCGATCATCAACTCGCGGCGCGCGAGCTCTTGCCGCTCGACGTGAAGAACACCGCGCTGATCGTCGAACACGAATACGGGCCAGCGCGCACGCAAGATCGCGCCGCGCTCACGCCGATCCTCAAAGGTTCGCTCGCCTTCACACGCAAAATCGACGAAGCTGCCGCCTGCATGTACGCGCTGCAACACGACGTGCTGCCCGCGCAGAACATCCCGGTGCAAGGCCGAGGGCGCGAAGCCTATCGCTCTTAGCGGATTTTATTTTTGGGTTTGATCTGCGACACGCTGCGCGAGACTGTAGAGTTCGCGCCGCGGCAGTGCGCATTCGTCCGAGAGCTCACTGACGACGCTCTTTACCGTTTTGCCCTCGGCGAGCAGCGCCGTAACGCGCGTCTCGATCACCGCGACGTCGACCGGTTCGTCGGTTTGGGCCTCGGCGGCGCCGATTACGAGCGTGATTTCGCCGCGCCATTCAGCTTCACGAGCGGCGAGCTCGCGCAGCGTCGATCGCGCGATTTCCTCGTGCAATTTGCTGATTTCTCGGCATAACGTCGCGGCGCGTTCGGGCATCGACGCGCTGAGCTCGCTGAGTGTGTCTGCCATCCGTTGGGGTGATTCGAAAATTACCACCGGCTCTTGGCTCTTCGCGATGCGCGCGAGTGCGTCTTTTCGTTTTCGACCCGAGCGCGGCAGAAATCCCAAAAATAAAAAACTCTGCGCGACCAAACCAGCGGCGGCGATCGCGGCGGTGAGCGCGCTCGGCCCCGGAATCGGACAGACGGCGATGCCGCGCGCATGCGCGCGTTCGACGAGCGCCAGACCCGGATCGCTCACCGACGGCATGCCCGCGTCCGTAACGAGCGCGATGTCTTCGCCGGCTTCGAGCAAATCGGCGAGCTCGTCGACTTTGCGCGCGCTCGCATTCGCGTCGAGCGCGTGCAGCATTCGCTCGTGAATCTCGAAGTGCGTCAGCAATTGGCGGGTGCGGCGCGTGTCTTCAGCGGCGATGTGCTTGGTCTGCTTCAGCGTTTCGAGCGCCCGCAGCGTGATGTCGCCCAAATTGCCGATCGGAGTGCCGACGAGATAGAGCTTGCCGGCCACGCGCGCTCAGCTCAGGCTGCCGACGCCGACTGCGTCTCCGAGCGTGCTGCGCAAATGCTCGCGCAATTTGCCCATCAAACGCGCTTCGAGCTGACGCACGCGCTCGCGCGACACGCCGAACGTGTCGCCCAACTCCTGCAGCGTGAGCGGCTCGTCCGCAATGATGCGTTTGTCGAAAATGTCGATGTCTTTGCCGCTGAGCGTCTTTCGGAACGTCTCGAGCTCGCCCTGCAGGAGCGCCGAGAGCTCGGAACTTTCGGCGATTTGATCCGGCGTCGCGTTGTCGGTCGGCATCAATTCGAGGCGCGTGGTCGAGCGGCCGTCGCCTTCGTTGACCGTCGCATCGAGCGAGGCATCCGCGCGCGCGAGCCTTCGATCCATCTCGCTGACTTCGGACTCGCTCACGTTCAAGCGCTTGGCGATTTCGGCATGGCTCGGCTCGATGCCCATGGCGGTGAGCCGCGCTTTTTCCTTGTTCAAATTGAAGAACAGCTTGCGCTGCGCCTGCGTCGTCCCAACTTTGACGAGGCGCCAATTGTTCAAGATGAAGCGGAGCATGTAGGCGCGGATCCACCACGCCGCGTAGCTCGAGAGCTTCACGCCGCGATATGGATCGTAGCGCTTCACGGCTTGCATCAAGCCGATGTTCCCCTCTTGCACGAGGTCCATCATGTTGCGGTACGCGCGCCGGTACTCGTAGGCGATCTTCACCACCAAGCGCAGGTTCGCGGTGATGAGTCGCGCGGCGACGTCCGTGCTCTGGCTCTTCGTGTATTCGACAGCGAGCTTGTGCTCTTCGTCGGCGGAGAGCAGCGGGTGACGCTGAACTTCGCGCATGTAAGCCTGCAGCGCGTCGACACGCGCGAGGCCGGGCTCGTTCTTGGGTTCGCTGTCCGCGTCCTCCGAAGGCTCGCTCTCTTCGCTCGCTTCGCGCTCGTCTTCGTCGTCGTGGTCGGTGTCTTCGACCAACTCGCTTTCGGCTTCGAAGACTTCGGGCTCGCTGTCGCCGTCCGCGCCGCCGGCTGGCTCGGCGTCCTCGGCTTCGTCGTCCGGGCTGACTTCGGTGTTACCGCCGTCGGCCGATGACTCGTGTTTGTCGCGCGCTCGGCGAGGCTTCTGCGGTTTGGCGATCTTCTTTGCGTCAGCTTTGGCGGTCACGGTTTTTCGCTCACGGCGGCCGGCTGCGAGAGAAAAGGCGCGCCGCGCGCCCAGCAACCGCCGGAGAGCGTGTGCCGCACGCCCCGCGTCGTCAAGCCGGCTTCGGGGCTTTCAACGAGGGAACGAGGCGAATGCTCAGTCTTTTGCCGAAACCGCGCGCTGGGTCTGTGTACGGCTCGCGCTTTGAATCGAAAAGCGCGCGAAAATATGCGACGCTCGCGCCCGATTCTTGGTTGAGGGGCCATGAAATTCGCATCCGATCCATTCGAACCGGCGCAGCGTCCCCGAGGGCGCAAGTCCAAGTTGGGAATCGATGCCACATCGCTCGCGGCTGACACGCTCCCGCGCGACGCGGAGCTCGCACTGGTTGAACGCATGGCTTCGCTCGGCACGCTGACGGCCGGGGTCGCGCATGAAATCAACAATCCGCTCGCGTACGTGCTCGGCAGTCTGGACATCGGCTTGCGCGAGCTCGCGGAGTTGAAAGCGCTCATCCGCGCTGATGCGCGCGAACAGCAAACGCTCATCCTGGGCGCGCTCGCGGCGCTCGACAACGCGCGTGACGGCGCCGAGCGCATGCGCCACATCGTGCGGGATTTGACGGACATGTCGCGCGCGTCTGCGCAGGTCGAGGCCACGGATGTCGAAGCCGTGCTCGATTCGACGGTGCGTGTTGCCTGGAACGAAATCCGCCATCGCGCGCGATTGGTCAAAGCTTACGGCGGAATTTCGCGTGTCAGCGGAGATGAAGCGCGCCTCGGCCAAGTCTTTCTCAATTTGATCATCAATGCGGCGCAAGCGATCGAAGGCGACCCGATGGCCAATGAAATTCGTTTGAGCACGGCAAATATCGATGGCTCCGCGGTGATCGAAGTGAGCGATACGGGAGTCGGCATCTCGAGCCGGGACCTTCCGCACATTTTTGACCCGTTCTACACGACCAAGTCGGCGGGAGTCGGTACCGGGCTCGGGCTTGCGATTTGCCACGGTATCGTTGCCGAACTCGGCGGCGAGATCTCCGTGTCGAGCGGAGAAAACCGTGGTAGCTCTTTTAGGGTGGTTTTACCGTTCGCGCCTGAGGAGAGCGCGGCGCGTCGCGCCGTGGGCGAGATTCCGCAAGAGTCGGAGTCCGGGCCCGCGCGCATTCTGATCATCGACGATGAGCCGCTGCTCGGCCAAACGCTGCTCTATGCGTTCAAAGGCCGGCACGAAGTCGTGATCTCGACGAGCGGCAGAGAAGCGCTGAGTCGCCTCGAAAAAGATGCGCGCTTCGATCTCGTGCTCTGCGATCTGATGATGCCGGACGTGAGCGGCTCTGCCGTGTACGAAGCAGTGAAGCGCACCTATCCCGGCCTTGTGCGCTGCTTCGTGTTCATGACTGGCGGCGCGTTCACCGAGCGCGCACGCCAGTTTTTGGCCACACATCCTGGCATTCAGCTCGAGAAGCCGTTCAACATCGATGATATCGAGCGGTTGCTGCGTCAGTTTGCTGGCGCGCGTTGACTGATTCGCCCTTCGTCTCTGTCTCGTGCTTTTGAGGCCCTGCGCTTGCAAGGCGCTTGGCCGCTCGCGCTTCCGGGTGCGCGACGGGCGCCTGGTCGGTCAGACTCTCGTTGGGAGTGGCTACTCGACTAATCCGTGATCAGCCGCGCGAGTCTGTTGCCTCATATTATTTCCGGGCATGCGACTGCGAGCCTTCCCGCGCGCTCTGGCGCGAAAAGAAATCAGAGAGAGGAGACCCGATGTGCGCTCAATGGCGTAGATCGACTTTGTGCCCGGGTACTGGCGTTTCGCCTAAGAGTACAAAGGTGTCGAGGTGCACTTTGTCGATCGTCTTTGCGGACGCGGTCAAATCGTAGGTGAGGCCCCACTCGACGCTCGGGCCCGCTGAGACGAACAGCATCGTCGATTGCTTGCAGCCTTTGGCGAAGCGCTCGATGTTGTCGTCGGTCATGCTCATGTCCGGACCGGCCATGCCGTGGCCGTGCCCAGTCGCGACGCCGCCGGACAATTTCCAAACCGCGGTCCCGCGATCTTCGCGCACCATCGCGACCGTGCTGCAGTCGGGCGGCGATTTCAGCGACAACTCCGGCGTAAAGGGCAAAGTCGGCGAGTACTCCTGGCGCGTCTCCGTTTTCACGATCACGTGTTTTGCGCCGAGCTTGCCGAGCTCGTCGATATAGGTGACGACCCACGGCAATTTCGCATTGCGATCCACGATCAATGTCACGTCCTGCCCGTCGACGTAATTCTCGGCGGGCTTCAAGAGCTTGATCAAATTGTCGTGGCCGTCCCGTTGATCGAGCAATGCGCGCTCGAAGCCGACCTTCGCGCTCAAGGTGTCGATCTCGAAGCTCGGTGGGCCAGCGGCCTTCGCGGGCGCAGCGCTGGCGCTGACGTCGAGCGTCGGCTTTGCTGACGCCGCGCTGTCGCCGGCCGGCTTTTCTGGTTTGTCTTCACAGCCGACGAGCGCGCAACAACACGAGCCAATCAATAGCGATGCGTGTAGTGCGCGAAGCTTCATCGCAAGTCTCCACAAGCGCTCTCGGCGTGCGAGAGGATGATTGATTCGACGCAAGCGCCCGTCGTGGCGGTTCCGACGATGTCGCACACGCCGCTCGCGCAATCTGTGTCCGCCATGCACATATTGGTTTGAACCACCGCGGTGCACGTGCCATTCGTGCCCGCAGTTGGATCCGCGCCTTGGCAAGCGAGTCCGGCAGCGCAAGCGTAGTCGCCCGCACAGGATTTCGCCTCAGCGCGGACCGCGATGCAGGCCATCGCGTCCGGATCGCAGAAGTAGCCGTCCGAGCACGAAGCAGAGGGATCGCTGCAGTCCATGCCGGCCGCGACCGGTTTGGGGATCGCGCAAGTGCCGGTGCCACCTTTCATCACGCAGAGCACGTTGTGCACCGTGTCGCAGTCGTCGTCTTGGGTGCAGCTTTCGCCGAGCGCCGCAGGCCCCTTGATCAGGTGGTTGCACGGGTCGCCGAGGTGACGGACGGTGAGTACCTCGGTGCCGTCGAGCTTCGCATCGGAGTAGGCGTTTTTGACGGCGTCCAAACAGCGGCTGGCTTGCGCCGAGTTGTAGCCGATGATCGGCACGAGCCCCTCACAGAACGTCTGTTGCTTGTTCACGCAGGCTTGGGTCAGCCCGTCGGTCGTGGTCTCGCCAGAGCAGTTGCTCACCACGGTCGAGTTGCAAGCGGCTTTGCCCCATGCCTCGCAGAACTCGGAGACCGTCGCATACGGATCCGTCTGGTCTTTCGACGAACAGCCGACGGCGCACGCCAAGAAGCCCAATAAGAACGCGCAAAATTTCATCCGATAGCCCTTCTTTTTCGCACGATACACGACGAGCGTTGTACGCCGAAGTCTTTGACGAGCTGCCCCCATGCGGCGCCGGAGTAAGCTCGAATGGCTCGATGGCGCGCCTCAGCACTGCCCCTCCGCGGAGCGAAATTCCAACAAGGCTGCAAGCAGTGCTGCTTTGGTTGATGGCGTTGATCGCGGTCGTGGTCAGCGGCTTCGGCGTGGGCGCCGTTGCGGTGATGCTCGCGGTGCGCGCCGGACTCACGCCGGATCGCGCGCTCGCCCTGATCAGCGATCCGCATTCGTCGCCGCTCGTGACGAGCTCGCCGTGGATCGCGAGCTCGATCGTGGTGAACGAGCTCGCCGTCGCGATCACGTTGTTCATTTGGGTGATGCGCAAGCGCCCACATTGGGGCCACGTATTTCCGCTCGGGCAGCCCACGCTGCGCACGGTGTTCGCGGCACTCTTGATCGTGTTTGGCTTCGGGCCTTTGGCGGAGTTTTGCGGCGAACTCGCACTGCGATTTCTGCCGCGCGACGTGAACGCCGAGCGGCTCGTGGTCGCCGTCGTGCGCAACGCGACGAGCGAAGGCTTGGTGTTCGTGCTGTTCGCCGCCGCGGTCTTGCCCGCGCTAGTCGAAGAAATGATGTTTCGCGGCCTGATCACCCGCGCATTCGAAAGGCGCTCGCACGCCGAGATGGTGCTGATCCCGAGCTTGATGTTCGGCTTGTTCCACCTCGAACCGACGCAAATCGCCGGCACGGTCGTGCTCGGTGTGGCGTTCGCGCTGGCGCGTTTGTACTCGGGCTCGCTCTTGCCGCCGATGGTCGCGCACGCGGCCTACAACGGCATGGTGATCCTGGACATACGCTTTGCAGGGCGCGTCGGCGATCACGTGCTGCACTTCGGCCGCGTCGGCGCCGGGCTCGGTGTCGCGGCGCTCGGCACGCTGTTGATGGTGAGCTCACCGGCGAACTTGCTGCCCACGCTGCGGCACCGGAGCTAAACTTCGCGATGGCGCTCACGCGGCGGCACTGGCTCGAACTCGCTCTGCTCGCTCTGCTTTCGCCGCGCCGCGCGCGCGCCGAGACCGAGCTTCTCGCCGTGCGCGAAGTGGCCGTGGCCGGCGCCGGAAAATTCGGCAAACGGTGCCTGCTCTTGCGGCCGCATCGCGTGCCCGAAGGCGAAGCACTGCCGCTTTTGGTCTTGTTTCATGGTCTCGGCGAAACCGAAGCTGAAGCGCTCGGCATTCACGCCTGGAACGATCGCTATGGTTTGGGTGAAGCGTATGCGCGGCTCGTGACGCCGCCCGTGACGCGCACGCTGGCGAACAAGCGCTATTTGTCGGACGCGCGCCTCAGCGAGATCAACCGCGAGCTGGCTGCGGCGCCGCTACCCGATCTGAACATCGCTTGCCCATTCACGCCGAACCCGTTCAAAATCAATCCGAGCGCGCCACTGCTCGATTCCTACGCGAACTACGTCGAGCGCGCGCTCTTGCCCGCGGTGCGAAGCGCCGTCTCGACTCGCGCCGGCGCCGAACACACCGGCGTGGACGGCGTATCGCTCGGCGGTTACGTCTCGCTCGAAGTATTTCTGCGCAAGCCCGAGCTCTTTGGCACGATCGGTACGATGCAAGGCGCGTTCGGCAAGCAGCTCGCCGAAGTGTACGCGCGCAAATGCGCCGAGCTCGTCAATCGGCTCGGGCCGCGCCGCTTTCACGTGACCACGTCGAGCTTCGATCCCTTTCGCGAAGCCTCCGAGCTCTTTGCACAGCGCTTGAAAGAGCGCGGCCTCGACGTCACGCTGACTTTGCCGGAAGGCCCGCACGATCAAACCTTTCTGCGCGAAGCCGGCTCACTCGAGACGTTGCTTTTTCAAGCGCGTTCGCTGGCGAGCGGTTGATTGATTGGGTCGCCTCGAAGGTGCTCGCGTGCGCCAGTTCTTTCGCGCAGAGCGCGCTCGGTGTAAGGTCGACGCGTGATTGGGAGAGTCGCTCGGCGGGTTCTCGGTAGCGCCGCCGCCGCGGTGGATCGCGCCGCGACGCTCGCGGTGCAAGCGCGCAACGCGCAGCGCCAAGCGTCGATCCCGCCACCACTCGGCGTCGATCAGAAGATCTCGGTGCTGAACGGCTTTGCCGCCCACTACCCGGAAGCGCTAGCCGACGATTTCTTCATGCCCGCGCGAGCAATCGCGCCCGTCGCGCGCGCCGCGCCCAACGATTTCGCTGTCGCGCACGCGCTCGATCTCTCCTGGCACAGCGACTATCGACCGTTTTTGCGCGAGCTCGACGACCGCTACTTGCGCACCACCCAAAATCACTCGGCGGCGGTTCGCCTGCTCTGTGCCAGCGCGACGGAAAAACGGCCCGTGGCGCTCTTGATCCACGGTTACATGACTGGCCACTATCACGTGGAGCAACGGGTCTGGCCCGTGCAGCGCTTTCTGCGCAGCGGCTATGACGTCGCGTTCTTCACGCTGCCTTTTCATGGCGTGCGCGCGAACCCGCTGCGCCGCGGCGCGCCCGAGTTTCCGGGTTCGGATCCGCGCTTCACCAACGAAGGCTTCCGCCAAGTGATCGGGGATCTGCGAAGCTTCGTGGCTTGGTTGGAGGCGCAAGGACATCCTCGAGTCGGCGTGCTGGGCATGAGCCTCGGCGGTTACACGGCGGCGCTGCTCGCCACTGTCGAAGCCGAGCTTTCGTTTTGTATTCCGGTGATCCCGCTCGCATCTCTCGCGGATTTCGCGCGCGAGCAAGGTGAGCTCAGCAGAGCGCCCGAAGCCGAAGCCGAAGAACACGCGCTGCTCGAACGTATTTATCGCGTGGTAAGCCCGCTCGATCGCGAGCCGCTGATCGCGCCCGCGCGCACGTTGGTCGTCGCGGCGAAGGCGGATCGGATCACGCCGGTCGCGCATGCGCGCAAATTGGCGGCGCATTTCGGCTCGCCGTTGGTCTCGTGGCACGGCGGACATTTACTGCAGCTCGGCCGGGACGCCTGCTTCCGGCGCGTCGAAACGCTGCTGCGCGAGCTCGAGAAGGCAGCTCATAAATGAGCCGGCTTCTCGGCTTGGTCCATCGGGAGCACAGCTCCCGCCCCAGGAAGTGAATTCGTGGGGCCCCAACCCCAAACGATCCTTTGCGAGATTGAGCTCTATATCAGAGCGTGGCTTTGGCGCGTGCGCAGCGTGGGCTGTCGAGCACGATCGTCACGCCGCGGTTGCTCGGCACGAGGCCATTCCACAAGGTCGTGAGATCGCGGTGACCGGTGAACACGTCGATGTGATCGCCTTTGACGCGCACGCCGCGATCCTGGGCGATGAAACAGCCATCGTGAAGCGCGTTGCGGGCTGGATCGCGCGGCACGCCGTCGAACTCGGGGATGTAAATCGCGGTGTCGAGCGGCACCACGTCCGTGTCGACCGCGACGGTGAGCAGCGGGGTGATCGCGCGACCGGTTGCGCCGCGCCCCCAGGGGTAAGTTTTCGCGTCCAGCTCGTCGAAGCAGATGTGTTGATCGGTGCGCGGGCAAAGCGGAGCGCAATCGCAATCTCGCTTGGCAAAGCTGACGGTGCTGCCGCTCGACAAGGTGCCGCTGCCTTGCACGCAAACGTCTTCGTAGAACGAGCGCGCGACGTCTTTGATCGTTTTGCAACGCGCATTTTTGAGCGCGACGGTGTCGCCGCTGTAGTCCGATTCGTTCGGTAGGTCGTAATAGGTATTGCGGAACGTGCCGAGCACGCGGCCGCCCTCGATGTTGAGCGAAGATTTGCCGCCGCTGGTCGGCGGAGCAGGCGTCGAGGCCGGACCTGGCGCGGTGACCGGAGCATCGGGCAAGGCAGGCTGACCGAGCGCACGCGAATGAAGGTGCGGCGTGCGCTTGCCGCCTTCTTCGTCGAGGCCTGGCACGTTGTCGGCTTTGGGCGGCGGATCGTTCGGTTCCCAAGCGCCGGTCGAGAGCGGCTGATTCATCCAAGTATTGCCGCCCGAAGCGCACGACAACGTGCAAGCGGCGATGAGCAACGGGAGCGCTTTCATCCTGGCACCGATCCGGAACGATTCGAATGCGCGGGATCGCACTGATCCAGCGCATTTTGCGTGATTTGTTCGCGCAGAGCCAAGGTGTGATCGAGCCAGTGCCGGCGAACGGCTTCGGGTGCGTCGAACTCGGCCAGCGTCTCTTTCAAGATTTGCAGCCGGCGCATGAATTGGCCGCCGGTGATGCGATGGGTGCGATGTGCGCTCGCGAGCGGACGGCCGCTGTACGCGATCTCGGCGCCTAAATGTTCGGCGGCGAATTCGTACTCTTTGTCTTTGACCCGCGTGCGATCGGCGGCGCGAAACAAATAACCGATCATCACGTCGTCGAACATGCGATCCACGAAGCGGTCGACGATCGCATGCAACTTGGCCTCGCCAAGAGCTTCGAATGGGGACCGCTCGGACATCGCACGATGTTTACCGCGCTTTCCGCGCGCGGTCACATTTTGCGCTTATTTATGGGCTCTGCGCGAGGCGGTTCACTCGGCGCCGGGCCAGGAAATTGCTCGGATCGAGCTGCAATGCCTCGCGCCATTCGACCTCGGCCGGGCCGGCTTCGCCTTTCTGAAACAAGACATCGCCCAGGACGACGCGCGCCGCCGGATCGCGCGGCGTGATGGACACAGCGCGGTTCGCCCAACGCAGCGCCGAGGCCGTGTCCCCCAGACGCAGGAGCGCGTCCGCGAGGCCGATGCTGGCCGCACCATTTTCGGGATCGAGCACGACCGCGCGACGGAAGAATCGCTCAGCGCGCGCGAAGTCACGGCGAGCGATTGACGCGCGCGCCTCACGCGCGCTGGTGAACGACAGCGCTTTGTACTTCGCGTCCGATGCGTCGTCGATATGGAGCGAGAGCAGCCAGGCGCGCTTCGCGCCGTCATAATCGCCGACGCGCGCCAGACCATCGCCCAAGACGCCTTGTGCGCGCGAGCTCGTCGGATCTTTTTCCAGCCCTTTTTGCGCCCACTCGATCGATGCCTTGCCGTCCCGCCGAAGCAGCATCAATTGCGCCAGCTCGAGCGGGAGCGCGGGATTTTTTTGATCCCAGAGCGCGGCCTTGCACAACGAACGTTCCGCGGTGTCCACGTCGCCGCGCACGAGCGCTTTGTTCGCTTGCTTCAACTCGACGTACGCCGAGCCCGGGTATTCACCCGCGCCGATGCTGGCTCCGCCGAAGAGCTCTTGGCAGGTCGGCGCGCGCATCCCAGTTTCGTCGAGCGGAATGTCTTTGGCCGCGAGTGCCACCAATGCGGCCGTGACGGGCGCGGGCGCAGCCGAAGCGGCGCTGGGTGCGGGCGGAGTCGCGCTGGCGTTGTTCGGAGTCGTGGGCGAGCTTTTGTCCGCATCCGCGATCGCTCTTGGTTGCGGATCGAGCGCGGGCAATGCGCTCGAAAGCACGGCGCTACTCGAGCTCGCGGCCGCGACGTGCGCACGGTGCGATTTCGTCAACGCGCTGAGCGCGGCAACGATGATTAGCCCTTGCAACGCCGCGAGCGCGACCAGAAAAATCGCGGCCGGTTTGCTCACGCCAGTGCGCCCCGGGCTCTTCATGACCACGCCTTGTTCGCTCACTTCCGGCTGCGCTGTGGCAGGACGTAAGCTCGTGCTGATCGGCAATTCGTCGGGCGGCGGGCGTAGGCTCGGCGCGGCCGCGCTCGGGATCGACGGCGTGATCGGTGATGGCTCCGAGTCGGCCATGTTCAGCGCGACGTCGATCGTGGCCATCACGTTGGTTTGCGCGGGTTGATTCACGGGCGCGATGTGGATTCGCCCGGAGCTCAGCACCATGAACGCAGACAGCGCGACCGCGCCGTCCCAATGTTGCGGCGGCCCCGTGCGCGAGTCTGCGGTCGCGCCCACGACGAGGCCGTCGGAAATATCGATGCTGACCGTGATGCGCGGGTTGTTCACGGTGACGCGCAGTGGTTTCGCGTTAGGCGTGATCGCGCGCAGGCAGCGCGCGGGTCCGGTAATTTCGAGGCGCGCGTCGAAGCTCTCGCCGGTTTCGGACCAGGCGTGCAGCGTGCGGTCCGCCTCGGACAGCGCGGCGAGCGCGGTTTCCAAGCGATCCAGCGCGGGCACCGTAAGCGCATCCGACCAAATCTCTTCCCAGCGCACGACGAGCAGCGACGCCCAGCGCAGGCGCGTGTCGCGACGCATTCGCCGGAGCAGCTCGTAGCCCGCGCCCTTCACTTGAGCTTCGCCGATCAGCAAAATCTCGGGATCGACTTGGCGCAACTTCGCGAAGCGCAGATCCGAGGGCTTCAAATCCGTGACGACGACTTGCACGCCGCGCGAGCGCAACTCTTGCGCGACGCTGTCGGCGCGGCCGGTGTCGTCGTCGGCGAGCGCAACGCGCAAACCGTTCACGCTGACGCGCTCGGGTTCATCGCTCGGAGCCGCGGGATCGAGCAGCGCGACGGTGCCGCTCGCGTGCTCGGCGAATTCGTAACGCAATGGTTCCGCGTGTACGACGTGCGACTTCACTTGGCGCACGAAATCGTCGATGAACGCGGCGAGTGGGCGACCGCTGCCGAGCACGAGCCGCACCGCGTCTTCGTCGCCACCCTTGCCGGTATGCACGCTCAAAATGCCGGATCGCAGCTCTTTGCTCAGCGCGCCGACGAACTCGCTCAATGTCGCTTCACCGACGACGCCCAGCGACTCACCACCGCGCTCGGGAATTTCCCGAGCAAGCTTGGACACTTGCTCCGCGATCGCGTCGATGCTCGCGGAGGGCGGAATGACCGCGGCCGCGCCGTGACGAAATGCGCGCAAGCGCACATCGAGCGCGGCGTCGTCGTCCAAGATCGCCACGGGAATGACCGAGCTCACGGGCGAGCTCATCAGCGTTTCGAGCACCGCGCTGCCGCCGTCACGCGCGGCGGGACCAACCAAGAGCACCAAATCGGGCGCCGCGGCGATCACGGTCTCGGCCACCGCTTCAGCCGTCGTGGTCTCGACGTAGACGCGGTGACGCGCGAGCGCCGCGCGCAGCGCCGGTTCGAACGCGCTGTCCGCGCCGACCAGCAAAATCGTCGGCTCGAGTGAACCCGTCGCAGGCGCCGCGCGCCGCGGCACGGGTCGCACACTCGCTCGCACCGGCTTCTTCGGCGGAACAGCCCGCGGAATGAAGCCGGCAGCGGCCATTGGACGCGCCGACGAGCGATCGTTCATTCAGTACTATCATCCCCCACTCGCGAGCATGCGACTAGGGCGACTTTCACGCGCTCCGCTCGCGCGCGCATCATTAAGCGTCGAGCAAGCCCAAGAGCTCGCGATGAATTCGAGCGTTGGATGCGAGGATGTGTCCGACCGACAAGTCGGGCGGCGTGCCATCGAGTGCGCTGAGCTCGCCTCCAGCGGCCAAAACCAAGGCAGATCCTGCCATCACGTCCCATGCGTTCAGGCGGCGCTCCCAGTAGGCGTCATACGTACCGTCTGCGACCAAGCACAGATCGATCGCCGCCGAACCGCAGCGCCGAACGCCACGCACGCGTTGTTTGACCCGCATGAACGCATCGAAATTGTTGCTCGGCGCGCGGCTGCGATCCGCCGGAAATCCCGTGGCCACGAGCGCATGGTCGAGCGTTTCGGTTTCGCTCACGCGGCAAGGTTCGCCGTTTCTTTTTGGGGGGGCGCCGCGAAATCCAACCCAATGCGTCGCGAGTGCCGGCGCGACCACCGCGCCCGCGATCGGTTTGCCCGCTTCGGCCGCGCCGATGCTCACACAAAAGAAATGATGACCATGGACAAAGTTCGTCGTGCCATCGAGCGGATCGCAGTACCACGTGAGGCCCGCATCAGCCGCCGGCACGCCGCCTTGCTCTTCGGCCACGATCGCGATGCCCGGCGTACGCTCGGCCAAGCGCCGACGAATCAGCCGCTCGCTCGCGAGATCGTACTCGGTCACCAGATCCGCGCGCGCTTTTTCGGTCACCGCGGGATGCCGACGAAAGCCACTCAGCAAATACGCGGCCGCCTCGCGCGCCACGTCGAATGCGATCTGCGCGAGCTCTTCCGGCGAATGTGCCTGCGACATGCCGGCTTCTGTGCGCTCAGGCTTCGGCGCCGTGGCACTTCTTGTATTTTTTGCCGCTGCCGCATGGACACGGATCATTGCGGCCAACGCGCGGCTCGGTGCGACGCACCGGCGGACCTTTGAGCTCTTCACCGTCGACGAAGAACCAGCGCTCGCCGTCTTTTCGGAACGTCGCGCGCTCGCGATGATCGATCTTCATCTTTTGCAGCTTGTAGCTGGCGACGAATTCGACCGTGCCGTTCGTATCGTTCGCGCCGCCGCCCTCGCTGCTCAGGATCTGAAGCCCGAGCCACTCGGCGTTCTTCGACCAGGCCTCGGTGTTCGCGCGATCGACCTCGCCCGAAGTCTTCGGGTCGTGCGACGAGATCACGAAATCCACGTCGTGCGTCGCGTACGCGGTGTAGCGCGCACGCATCAATTCTTCGGCGCTTTCGGCCTGACGCTTGCCGGCCAAAATCGGACCGCAGCAGACCTCGATCGATTCACCTTTTCCGCAGGGACACGTCACGTCTCGCCTCTCTTTTTCCAGCGTTTTGGAGCTGCCGCGTCTAGCATTCTTCGGAGAAGGCCGCACGCCCGCCGGCATCGGCGCTAGCTCTCCGCGATTTTTCCCAGTATTTGCAGCGCATCCGAGGGAGTCCGAGACAGACATGGCGAGCATCAAAGTGGGGATCGTCGGCACGGGCGGCATGGCCAACGCGCACGCCGACAACTTCAAAAAAATTCCCGGGGTCGAGCTTCGCGCTTGCCTCGACATCGTGCCTGGACGCGCCGCCGCGTTCGCCGACAAGCACGGCATTTCCGTGGTCGCAAACCAGCTCGACGATTTGTTTTCGGAAGTCGACGCGGTTGCGCTCGTCACGCCGGACCGCGCGCATCACGCGGGCGTGCTCGCGACGCTGCGCGCGGGCAAGCACTTGCTCGCGGAGAAGCCGCTCACGGTCTCGCTCGCGGAAGCTCGAGACGTTGCGCAGGAAGCCAAGAAAGCGCACCAACGCGGTCAAGTCGGGCTCGTCAATTTCAGCTACCGGCGCTCGGCCGCGCTACAAAAAGCGATCGCGCTCGCGCGCGCGGGAAAGCTCGGCGAAATTCGGCACGCGCACGGCTTCTACCTACAGAGTTGGATCGCGACGCCGATCTGGGGTCACTGGAGCAACGAGGGTTGGCTCTGGCGCATGCAAACCGCGGCCGGCTCGGCGGGCGTGCTCGGCGACATCGGTTGTCATCTATTGGATCTCGCGACCGCCGTCACGGGCGAGGTGAGTGAGGCGCGCTGCTCGCTCAGCACGTTCCCGAAGCTCGACCCAGACGGCGCGGCGCACACTTCGTGGAACGGCGTTGCGCTCGACGCGAACGACAGCGCGATCATCGAGCTGCGCTTTCGCGCCGGTGGCGTCGGCGTGCTGCACACTTCGCGTTGGGCGACCGGTCATGCGAATCATTTGCGCCTCGAAGTGCACGGCACCTTGGGCGCGCTGCGCTTCGATCTCGATCGCTCTTACGACGAACTCGAGCTTTGCCTCGGAAAAGACCGAAATAAAGCCATTTGGCAGACCAAAAAGCAAAAGCCGGCGCCGAGCATGTGGCAGCGTTTCGTGCGCGCGATCAAACGTGGCGAGCCGGAACAACCCGATCTACTTCGCGGCGCCGAGATTCAAGCTTACCTCGATGCGTGCGAGCGCAGCGCACTGAGCGGCAAATGGGAGCAGGTCGAGCGGCTCTGACGCCGACTGGTTCGCTCGCGCGCAGTTACGCGCCGAGCCGTGTCAGCAATTTTTCGTGAATGCCGCCGAACGCGCCGTTCGAGAGCAAAGCGACGATGTCCCCAGCCGAGACCTGGGGCGCCAGGTAATCGATGATCGCGTCGACGTTCGCGAATTTTTTGGTTGGTTTGCCTTGGGCGTTCAAGGCGCGCGCGAGTTCGTCGAGATCGAGCGCTTCTTCGGGCGGCAAATTCGAGCGCCCGAGCGGCGCGAGCAACACCTCGTCCGCCGCGTCGAAGGCGCGCGCGTACTCGGCCTGGTGCATGCGGCGACACGCGGTCGCGCTGCGCGGCTCGAACACGGCGAACAATTTTCCGCTCGGGTGACGCGCGCGCAGCGCAGCCAAGGTTTCGTGCACGGCCGTCGGGTGATGCGCAAAATCGTCGTACACGGCGACACCGCGCGGGGTGCCGAGTAAATCTTGGCGCCGCCGCACGCCTTGGAACTCCGCCAGCGCGGGACCGAGATCCGCGATCCGCGCGCCGTAACCTTGCGCGACCGCGCCGAGCGCGGCGACCGCATTTTTCAGGTTGTGCCGGCCCGGCACGGTCAGCGCCAAGCGGCCGCAGGCCACGCCGCCCGCGTACAAATCGAAGCGCGTGCCCTCGGGATCGGATTGCGCGGGCGCGGCCAGCCAATGCGGCGGTTTGCCGTGCGTGTCTTCGCCGTCCAGCGCGAACCAGGCGATCTCGGCGCGCGCATGCGCTTCCACCACGCGCACGACGTCCGCGTCTGCGGCGTTGGCCACGATCAAACCGTTTTCCGGTACCAGCGCGACGAACTTGCGAAACGCATCCAAGTAACCCTCGAGGGTTGGATAGACGTCGACGTGGTCGTGTTCGATCGCGGTGAGGATCGCGACTTCGGGGCGATAGTGTAAAAACTTCGCGCTCTTTTCGAAAAATGCGGTGTCGTACTCGTCGCCCTCGATGACGAATGCGGGTTTGCGCGCGGGTTTGTCGCCGAGCTGGAGCCGCGCTCTGCCGAGCTTCGGCGCACGAAAGCTGCGCGCGAAGTTCTTGGGCAAACCCCCAATCAAAAAACCAGGCGCAAAGCCGCACGCTTCCAGCAAATGCGCGCACAAGGCGGTGGTCGTGGTTTTGCCGTGTGTGCCCGCGACCACGAGCGGCGAAGTGTCCCCGAGCACGAACTCGCCGAGCGCGCCGGCGATGTGCGTATAGCGCAAACCGCGCTCGATCGTCGCGATGACCTCGGGATTGTCCTTCTTGCACACGTTGCCGACGATCACGAGATCGGGCGCGGGCTCGAGGTTCCTCGGATCGAAGCCGCGCAGACAACGCACACCCCAACTTTCGAGCGCTGGACCCATCGGCGGATCGAAAGCCACGTCGCTGCCCGACACGTGATGCCCGAGCTCCGTCAAAAGCCCCGCCAGCGCGCCCATGCCCGTGCCGCTGACCGCTATGATGTGAATGTGCATGCTTTGGCTTCGCTCCGGCTCAAAGATGACGGCTGCCGTTCATCCGCATCCATCCGCCTCGGAAGATGAATGCGCTCTATTGGCACGGCGTGCCGTGCGCTGCTACTTTGCTCGTTCCTTACCGCAGTCGACCTCGAGTCATGAAAATCAGCGCCAAGCTTTCGCAAAAAACGCCGGCATTTTCCTTCGAATTTTTCCCGCCGAAGGACGAAGCTGGAGTCGATCGCTTGTTCGAAACCGTGGCTCGGCTCAAAGCCTACGAGCCCGCGTACGTGTCGGTGACGTACGGCGCCGGCGGCAGCACCCGGCGTCTCACGGTCGATCTCGTGCAGCGCATCAAGCGCGAAGCGGGGCTCGAAGCGATGGCGCACCTCACTTGCGTCGGTGCGACCAAAGGCGAGCTCAAAGAGGTGCTCGATCAACTGCGCGAAGGTGGCATCGACAACGTGCTCGCGCTGCGCGGTGATCCGCAGAAAGGCCAGGCCAGCTTCGTCAGGGCGGAAGGCGGCTTCGGTTACGCGTCCGAGCTCACGAGCTTCATCAGGCAGAACTACGATTTTTGTTTGGGGGGCGCGTGTTACCCCGAGCGGCACCCGGAAGCGGCATCGGCCGAGCTCGATCTCACCAACTTGAAACGCAAGGTGGATTCGGGCACCGATTTTTTGGTGACTCAGCTCTTCTTCGACAGCCGCGATTATTTTTCGTTCGTGGCGCGCGCGCGCGCGGCCGGCATCGACGTGCCGATCGTCGCTGGCATCATGCCGATCACGAATGTCTCGCAAATCAAGCGGTTCACGGCGCTGTGCGGCGCGTGCCTTCCCGCGCCTTTGCTCGCGCGTCTCGAAACGGCGAGTGCCGATCCGGCCTCGGTGCAAGCGATCGGCGTCGAGCACGCGACCGCGCAGTGTCGCGAATTGCTGGATGGGGGCGCGCCGGGCATTCACTTCTACACGCTCAATCGCTCGCCCGCGACGGTGGAAGTGCTGGATCGCTTGCGTCGTTGAAGCGCACGAGTGCGTGCGCTCGTCGCCTTTCATTTTCTGATCACGATGCGCGTCTTGTCTGCGCCGTCGAGCGGCGCGACCAGACCGTGCCAGCCGTCGGGGATCTGCGGCGACACCCATTGGTAAATTCGTTCGGCATCGGCGGGCGAAAGTTCGATCGCGCCCGGCCCATGATCGACACCGAAGCGATCGTGCCAATACGCGCCGTAGAGCTGCGCGCCAGAGGACGTAGTGAGTCCCCAGGGTGCGTCGAAGAGCTCGAAATTCTCAGCAAAGGAATTCGGATCGCGCGTCGCGAGCGTGATCTCTTTGCCGCTGATTTCGAACGTGCCGAGCCACTTTTCGGCGTCGTTCGCGTGGGCATCGCGGTTCACGCTGGCGAGCGTGACGAACACGGCGCGCTTGCCTTCGTACAGCGTGAGCACGCCCGTCACCACGCTGAGATCGAGCCAGCGCTGCGTGCCTTCAGCAAAATCAGGGAAATTATTGCGCTCTTGCGCGACGATCACGTCGCGATGCCGCACCCAAGTCGCGCCGGGGTGCTCGCTCGCGACCGCCCAATATTTCACGTCGCCGATGCTGTGAAAGCGGCCGCTCAGGTGCAGGATCTCGTGATAGTCGAGTGAATCGGCTTTGCTGGCGTCGTCGCCGTCGAGCTTGAACGAATGCACGCCACGCTTGACCACGAACGCGACCGGCAAATCCTCACGCTTCTCGAGCTCGACACCTTTGAACGTCGATGCCTGACAAGCTTCGAGATCGCTCGCGCGCACGAAGCGACCGTTCGTGAGCAAAGCGAGCCGCTGCACGTTTCCCTCCGGATCGCGCGCCGACCACGAGCCGACGACGGCCATGCCAGCGCGACGCCTGAGCTTTCCGACTTCGCGCACGCTGTCGTCATGCCCCGGATCGCGCTCGAATAAGGGCGTTTCGACGCGCGCTCGCGCGTAAGCGTACGGCAAGGGTTGGTCGAGGTGCGGCGCGAGCGCCATTGCGGCGAGCGTCGGGTGCGCCATGTCGACGGTTGCGCTTTCACTCGCGCAGACGAAGCCACGCGGCCGCACTGGATACCAACCAGCACCGCAGCCGCGGCGCGAATACGGCTCTGCCGCTCGAGCCACACGCGCGCCGGCGTGCAAATAGCCGAGCTCGCGCGCGTCGGGTGCGGGGCGCTCGAGCACCGGCGTCACGTTCGCGACCGCGCCGAGCTTGGGGCCAGCTTCCGGCGGTTCTGGCAGCTGGGGAATGCTCTGGTCGTCGACGGCTTTCGAGAGCGAGGGCTCGTCGTGATGCGAGCTGCAGGCGCAAAGCAGGGCCGCGAACGGTAGACTCCGGCCGAGCGCACGGCGCAGAGCCTTCGAGCGGGGCTTTGGGGTCATGCTTCATGCCGGTGCCATTTATTGCCGGGCGCGGCCAAGTTTCAGGCGCGATCGGCCCGCGACGGAGCGCGTGGAGCAGGGCGCCCGCGCTCCCTCGTGACATAGGCACTAGTTCGACGCACTGCGTGGCCGGTTCGCTCATCACCCTAAAGGGTTATGGGCGCGACGCCATGGTGTCGGACGTAAATCGACACAGGCTTTTGGCTCGATTCGCCTGCGTCTGTCGGTCCAGCGTGCCGTCTGGTCGCTCGTGACGATTGCTAGTCGATGCGCGACGCGCCTTGCCGACCCGGCGGCCAAGGATCGCAGCGTTTGAAAATCGAATCGAGTGGCGGCTTCCGCTCGTCGCCGAGATTCGCACTCGCGAGCAATCAGTATATCATCGTGTTGAACATCAACACGATCAGTGGTTCATGTCCGCACCCAGAGTGAGAAGAAATCGTGCCCCCTTGCCAACGATCTTCGGAAGGGAAGTGCGCCGGCGTCGTGTCGCGCTCGGGCTCACGCTCGAGGAACTCGCGGAACGATCTGGTCTCACCCCCAATTACATCGGCACTGTTGAAAACGGTCGGCGCGATCCGTCGCTCAGCACGGTGCTGTCGCTCGCGAACGGTCTTGGTGTGCCCGCGGGGGAACTAGTGGGTGGTGTCGGAGAGCTCGGCCCAATCGCGATCGAAACCGCGCGCTTGGTCGAGAGCGCGCCGCCCGAGTTGCAAGATGCGATTCTCGAGTTAGCGCGTGCGATTGCCAAGCGCCCCCGGCGCTGAGTTTTGTGGCCGCCGAGCGCGTGGGGTTGACCCCGAACGCGAGGTGACCGAGATCGCTCTCTTGATGCATCGTTCGCTGTTCGCAGGTGTGATTTTGGGGGTTACGCTGTTTGCGGAGGGAGCGCGAGCTCAAGCGGTCGACAACGATTGGGACGGCGGCTACCACGTCGTTGCCACGCGGCGCTCCGGGTTCGTCGCGAGCTTCTCCGGCGGACCCGCGTTCGGCAATGCGGACGGCTACCCCAACGATCTCGCCAAGCTCGACAACGTGAACTACGAGCGCAACACCAAGTTTGGGCTCGGCACCGCGAACCACTTGTGGATTGGCGGCGCGCTCACGGATTGGTTCGTGTTCGGGTTCGGGCTCACGGCCCTGAATTTGCGGCACGAAAATGCGAAGGCGACGGGCTCGGCATTCACCTTTCACGTGCAAGGCTATCCGCTCTTTTATCGCGGCGGCACCTTCCGCGATCTCTCGCTGTTCGGTGAGTTCGGCGCGGGCGGCATGAAGATCAACGGCGGCTCGCGCGAAGAAGCCAACGGCGGCTTGATGAGCGTGATCGGTATTGGTGCGGCGTGGGAGCCGGTGCGTTTCTGGCGCTTCACGTTCGGCCCGTCCGTCGAATATTTGCAGACCTGGAGCCAGAGCATGAGCGCGCACGTCGGCCTGGTCGAAGCGCGGCTCACGTTCGTCGGCGGGCCGTAGTCGGGAGCTCGGGTTTCCCGGCCCAACCCCAAACGAGGCTACGCGCGCCTTCCGCTCACGACGCGTTCGACGCCTGCGAGATCTCTTGCGCGCGCGATCTCGACGAAGCCTGCCGCTTCGAACAACTCGGCAACGGCGGGTGCTTGGCCGAAGCCGACCTCGAGCGCGATGAGCCCGCTCGGGACGAGGTAGCGCGGCGCTTCGGTGAGCAGTCGGCGAATCACGTCGAGGCCGTCCGCGCCGCCGTCGAGCGCGAGCCGCGGTTCGAAATCGCGTACATCGCTGTCGAGCGTCGCGATTTCGGCGCTGGGAATGTACGGCGGATTGGCGGTCAGAAGCTCGAAGTGTGCGCCGTCGGGCAGCGGCGCGAACAAGTCTCCTTCGAGCACCGCGACCGAGTGCGCGACGCCGCTGCGCTGCACGTTTTCGCGCGCCAACGCCGCGGCGTCCGCCGAAAGATCGACAGCGGAGACGCGCCAAGTCGGTCGCTCTTTGGCGAAGGCAACTGCGACGCAGCCCGAGCCCGTGCACAAATCGAGCATGCGCCCGTACAAGTGCCGCTCGCGCGTGCCGGCGAGCGCGGCTTCGACCAGCACTTCGGTGTCCGGGCGTGGAATCAGCACGCGACGATCGACCTGAAAGGGCAGCGCAAAGAACTCACGGCGCCCCAAAATATAAGCGATCGGTTCGCCGCTCCTGCGCCGCTTGATCAGCTCCCGATAGCGCCCGAGCTCAGTCTCGCTGAGCGGACGCTCGGCTTCGATGATCAGCTTGATGCGATCGAGCCCGAGCGCTTCGCCGAGCAAGAGCTCGGCATCGAGCCGTGCACTCGGGTTGCTCCTGCGCCGAAAGTCGTCCGTGGCCCAGGCGAGCACGCGCTTGATCGACCAAGGTTCTGTTCTTTGTTCGCTCACTTTGACTCGGAAACCCTCGGACTCACTCGGCCCCGACCGGTCTGTCGCCCGCGGCGGGAATGCAGGCGACCTCGACGCAGCTTTTGGCAGTGGGGTTTTGCGCCGGGTCTGGGTACCACGCGGGCCGATAAAACGAGAGCGATTGTGCGCTCCATTCGAGTTTCGACTCCGCGAAGCGGCAACCGGGTGGTACGAGCACCGCGCGGCCTTCTTGCCATTCCCAGCGCCGACCGGTCCAATCCCAAAAGCCGTCGCGCCAGACGCACGGACTGCCGGAATGCGGCGCAATCGGGATTTCTTCGATCCGCGCCGGCGGCGGCGGATAGTCGACCGCGGTAGGCTGTGCATTCGCAGGCTGCGCGCTGCGCGGCGCGGTGACGAGGTGCGCCGCGCCACACGCACTGAGCAGCAGCAACGTGGCAGCGCAACATCGCGCACTCACGGGAACACCAGTTGCACGATGAAATCTCCGAACAGCATGTATTCGATCGTGGCTAGCGCGAGAAATGGGCCGAATGCGAGTCGCGCCTTGCCGAAGCCGGCTTCGGGCTCGAATGCCAGCGGGTCGCGCGCGATTTCGCGTTCGAGCTCGGCGCGGGCTTCGCCTTCACTGCTCTCCACGAGGGCGCGAAGCTCTGCTCGCTCTTGGACGACGGCTTCGGGTTCTTCGAGTTTGCCGCGTGCAAGGAAGATGGCGAGCGCCGCGAACGTGGCTTGAACCGCGCCGCCGAGCAACGCGAAGAGCGCCCCACGCCAGCCGAACCAGGCGCCTGCGAGCATCACGAGCTTGGCGTCTCCGAGGCCCATGCCGGGCAAGCCCCGCAATTTGCCGTAAATGACATCGAACGGCAGCCACACCACCACGAAACCGAGCGCGCCGCCGAGCACCGCGTCCGTGAAGCTCGCGCCGCGCAGTGGCACGCTCAAAAGACCGAGCAGCGCGCCGCCGAGCGTGATCTGATCCGGCAAGTACATGTGATCGAGATCGATGAAGGCAGCCGCGAGCAAGCCGAGCGCGAGCGCGAGATAGAGTGCGAACAAGGCCACGACTTTCCACCACGCGGTCTCGTCCGGCAGCTCGAAGATGATCGCGCGGACGATGGCCCAGGCGATGAGTCCGCCGAGCGCTTCGATCAGCGGGTAGCGAATCGAGATTTTGGTTTTGCAGCAGCGCGCGCGTCCGCGAAGCAAAAGCCAACCGAGAACCGGAATGTTGTCGAACGCGCGGATCGGCGCGCCGCAACCTGGGCAGCGCGAGCCGGGATGCGACAGGCTCTCGCCGCGCGGCAGCCGATAAATCACGACGTTCAAGAAGCTGCCGAAGGCGAGGCCCAGCGCGACGGCGACCGCCGTAACGAACGGCCCTGGAAGATCGGCGAGCGTGAGCAAGCACTCGGGTCATAGCAAAACTTCGGCCGAGGCGCGCTTTGCGTCGCGCGCCGGCGCAAGGCTTCCGGGTTTGCCGCCGGTAGCCGCGAAAAGGGCATCGCGCTAACGTCGAGACCATGGCCGAAGCTGCGACCACCTTGTCGCTCGATCGCTATGCGCCGGACGCGAAGGCGCTGGTCGCGGCCGCGCAGTCACTCGCCGACGAACGCAAGCACGCCGAGGTTCAGCCGCTCCATCTGCTCGTGCGCGCGCTCGGTCGCGATCAGGGCGTGCGCGCGGTGTTCGAACGCGGCGTGAGCAATCTGCTCGAGTTCGAGGCCGCGCTCGAACGCGCGCTCGGCAATTTGCCGCGCTCGAACGAGCCCGCATATTTGTCCGCGTCGATGCTCGATTTGCTCGAGCGCGCGCAGCGCGAAGCCGATCGCGAAAAATCCGAGAACGTGTCGACCGAACACGTACTGAACGCGCTGTCGCAAGAAATCCGCGGCCCCGCCGGCGAGATCCTGACTGCGTTCGGCGTGCTGCCGGGTTCGTTGCGACAGCACATGGCGGCGCTGCGCTCGATTCCGTCCGTCGCACGCGCGCAAAATCCCGTGCCAGGCGCGTTCGCGCGTCCGCTGCTCGGCGATCCGGACGAGCCGGTGCTGCTGCGCGTCGCCGAAGTGCGGCGCTTGCTCACGATTTTGGAGCGCAGCCAAAAGAGTCATCCGCTCTTGGTTGGCGAAGCGGGCGTGGGCAAAGGCGCAGTCGTGCGCGCGCTCCGCCAGCGCATCGCGTGTGGCGACGTGCCGACCAGCTTGGCTTCGACGAAATTGCTCGAAATCGACACGGGCGCGCTCGTGGCCGGCGCGCGCTTGCGCGGCGAGATCGAAGATCGCGTCAAAAAATTGCTGGGGGACTTGGCTCGGTCGCCCCAGATTTTGTTGGTGCGCAATGTCGAGCAACTGTTCGGCCAAGGTCCGTCCGGCTCGGCCATCGGCGATGTGCTGAAGCCGGCGCTATTGCGCGGTGAATTGCGCTTGCTCGCGACCACGACGCCGGAAGGCCTGAAGCGGCTCGAAGAGCGCGATGCCCAGGTCCTGCGCCTGTTCACGCAATTGCCCATCCTCGAACCGACGCTCGAACAAGCGAACGAGATCGTGCGCGGCGTTGCTGCGCGCTACGAGAAGCATCACGGCGTCGAGATTGGCGAGCGCGCGATTTTGCTCGCGGTGCAGCTCGCCAAACGCTACGTGCCGGATCGTTGTTTGCCGGACAGCGCGCTCGACTTGCTCGATGAAGCCGCGGCGGCCAAGCGCGTCGAAGTGGACGGCGTGTCGAGCGATGCGGATGCGTCCCTGCGCCGGCTCGAATCGGTGCGCGCACAGCTCCGCACGCTCGAACACAGCGAAGACGCGGAGAGCCAAGCCGCGCGCGAAAAATTGCGCGCCGAGCTGCCCGCGCTCGAAGAAAAAAATCAGCAAATTCGCGCCGAGCGTGAGGCGCGGCGCGGCGTGGTCGGTGCGGTGCGCTCGCTTCGCGCCGAGCTCGACGCAGTCCGCGCGGAACGCGAGAGCGCGCTCGGTAAAAAGAACTTTGCGCGCGTGGGCGAGATCGAGCACGCCGTGTTGCCGGAGCTCGAGGCGCGTTTGGCAAAGGCCGAAGAAGCCGCGAAGAGCACGGCCGAGCCGCCGCCCCGGATCTTGAGCGAACGCGACGTCGCGACCACGCTCGCGATTTGGACCGGCATCCCGGTCGCGAAAATGCTCGAAGGGGAAGCCGACAAATTGCTCAAGATGGAAGCACGCTTGGCAGAGCGCGTGGTCGGCCAAGAAGACGCGGTCGCGGCGGTGGCGCGCGCCGTGCGTCGCGGTCGCGTGGGGCTGCGCGATCCGGGTAAGCCGATCGGTTCGTTTTTATTTTTGGGTCCGAGCGGTGTCGGCAAAACCGAGCTGGCAAAAGCGCTGGCGCGATTCTTGTTCGACGACGACCAAGCGCTCACGCGCCTCGACATGAGCGAGTTCATGGAGCGGCACATGGCGCAACGCTTGATCGGCGCGCCACCGGGTTACGCGGACAGTGAGCAAGGCGGATTTTTGACCGAAGCCGTGCGCCGGCGCCCATATTCCGTGCTCTTGTTCGACGAAGTCGAAAAGGCGCACCAAGACGTGTTCAACCTGCTCCTGCAAGTGCTCGACGATGGCCGGCTCACCGACGGGCGCGGCCGGCTCGCGGACTTCTCGAACACGGTCGTGATCATGACCAGCAACATCGGCTCGGAGCGCATTCTCGAAACCGATCCCAAATTGTTCGACAGCGAAGCGGGGCGCGAAGCATTGCGGGACGTCTTGATCGAGCGCTTGCGCGAATTCTTTCGGCCCGAGTTTTTGAATCGCATCGACGAGACGTTGTTGTTCCGGCCGCTCACGAAGCAGCATCTGCTGAGCGTGGTCGAAATTCAGCTCGTTCAGCTCGAGCGCTTGCTGTCCGAACGGCGACTTTCGCTCGATCTCGACGAAGCGGCCAAGACCTTCCTGGTCGATCGCGGCTACGAGCCGGCGCTCGGCGCGCGCCCAATCAAGCGCAGTATCTTGCGCCATTTGCAGGATCCGCTGGCGCACGCGCTACTGTCCGGCAAATTCGCGGACGGCTCGACCGTGCACGTGCGAGTCGCGGGCGAAGCGCTGTCCTTCGAGGCTAGTGCTTGAGCGATCCGATCAGCACGGCCGCGAAGACCACGACGAAGTAGAGCAGCCACAAGCCGAGGAAGATCGCGCCGACGATCATGCCCACGAGCGCCAGCGTGTCGCCGCCGAGTCGATCTGGGTTTTCGCGGATTTGTCGACGCGCGCGGACGCCGAGCCAAACCGCGACGATGCCGAGCGGAAAGCAGCTCACCGCGAGCAAACCGCAGACGAGCGAAGCGATCGCCTCGGAAGCGGTGGGAACGACTTGGCCGCCACTCGTCGAGCCGCCGTAGCTGCCGGCTGGCGGCGGCTCGAACGGATTATGGGGCGGCTGGTTCACGATTCTGCCCAGTTCGTCTTTTGTATTCTGCGAGGCACGCGCGCGCGCGGCGCGTGGTCTCGACGCAGGCGATCAGCTCACGATCGTAGGGCCGAGTCAGACAAGTCTGAATCTCAGTGTCGATTTGGGCTTCGAGCTGGGCCGTGATGCGCGGGTCGTCGCGCGCGATTCCGACGGCAATTTCCGCCAAATGCTGACATTCGTCGGGGCCGGGCGCTTTGCGCTCACAGCCGACGAAGAGTGCGATCGAGAACAGCGCGAACGACGCGCGGGCAATGCGCGGCGCGCGCATGAAGGTGCGGGCCGCGCGCATGTCAGCCTCGGAGCGCCGCCCCGAACTCGCGCTCGGCGACTTTGAGCATGCGGCTTTGCACTTCGTCGACTTCTTTGTCGGTCAGGGTGCGGGCTTCTTCGGCGAGCGTGCGCGCTTTGGGATCGCGGCACACGACACGAAAGGTGAGCGACTTTTGCCCGGCCGGTAGCGAGCCGCCGCGGAACAACGCGACGAGCTCGATCGACTCGCACAATGTTCCACCCGCTTGCTCCAGCGTTTCACCGACTTTGCCCGCGAGCGTGTCTTCGCTGACGACGAGCGAGAGATCGCGCGTGACCGCGGGCAGGCGCGGGATGGCGCGGAATTGCGGCACGGCTTTGCCCCAGCGCTCGATTGCTTCCAAATCGAGCTCGACGATCTGCGCGCCGCCGCCCAGATCGAGCGCGTCGATCACGTCGGGATGGAGCGGTCCGAGCTGGCCGACCAAGACGTCGTCGATCAGGATTTCGGCGGCGCCGCGCGGGTGCAAATGCGCGGTTTTTTCCCCGCTTTCAGCGAGTCGAACCTCGGCGCGCTTGCCGCTCACGCGTTCGATCAGCTCGAGCGCGAGGCCCTTCGCGTCATAGACGTCGAATTCCTCGGGTTTGAGCGTGAGGTATTCGTGGCGATGTCCGGCGAGCACCGCGCTGAAACGCAGCTCTTCGCGCGGCAGGACATCGATGTCCAGGTTCAAGCGCGGGCGAGCGCCGCTCTCGACCTCACTGACCGGCGCCCCAAAACAAATGCCCACGCTGTACAGGCGGGCGCGCGTCTCGCCGCGGCGGCGCGCGCGGCGGAGCGCTTCGAGTAGCCCAGGCAAGAGACTCGTGCGCATCACGTTGCGCTCTTCGCTGAGCGGGTTGGTGAGCCGCACGCGCGGTTTCGGCGCGTGCACTTTCTCGAGGTCGCTTTCGGAGACGAACGCGTAGGTGACCGCTTCGGAAAGCCCGAGCGCGACGGCGGCGGCACCGATCTCGCGTTCGAGCTTGCCAGTCGTGCGCGGCGCTTGCGGTGCGATCGCGGGCAGGCGCGTCGGGATCGCGTCGAGGCCACGCACCCGCGCGACTTCTTCGATCAGATCGACTTCGCGCGTCACGTCGGGGCGAAAGGCGGTGGCGCGCACGGTGAGCGTGGCGTGCGGATCACTGTGCGACGAAAGTACCGGAAAACCCAGTCGTTCGATGATGCTGCGCGCTTCGTCGAAGGGCACCGCGGTGCCGAGTAGCGCATCCAGCCGCTCCGAGCGCAGGCTGATTTCGCCGAGCGCCGGTTCGGGCCCGCGCGCGTGGATCGCGCCAGGCACGGCGGCACCCGAAGCGAGCTCGGTGAGCAAGGTTTTGGCGCGCTCGAGCACCGCTGGTACCGCCGAGTAGTCGACGCCGCGTTCGAAGCGATGGCTCGCCTCGGTGTGCAGACCGTAGCGGCGCGCTGTGCGGCGCACGCCACGCGGCGTGAAATAGGCGCACTCGAGTAAGACGCGCGTGGTGCTCGCGCGGATCTCACTATCGAGTCCGCCCATCACGCCGGCGAGCGCGCTCGGGCCCTCGGCGTCCGCGATCACGAGATCGTCGCTGTCGAGCGTGCGCGCGACGCCGTCGAGCGTCGAGAAAGGTTCGCCAGCGCGGGCGCGGCGGACGATGATTTTGCTCCCGCGCACGCGATCCAAATCGAACGCGTGCAGCGGCTGCCCGAACTCGAGCAAGAGCAGGTTCGTCACGTCGACGACGTTCGAAATCGGGCGCACGCCGAGGCTGAATAGGCGCCATTGCAGCCAAAGCGGCGAGGGGCCCACGACGATCTCGAGCACTGCGCCCGCGGCGTAGTGCGGGCAGCGCTCGGTGTCGCGATTTTCGATTTGGACCAAGGATTCGAGCTGAGCTCGTGCGGCGCGCGCCGCATGGCCCGCGGCCGGCGGCGTGAATTCGAGCTCGCACAGCGCGGCGAGCTCACGCGCGAGGCCAACATGACTGAGCGCGTCCGCGCGATTCGGCGTGATGTCGAGCTCGTAAATCGTGTCTTGCGCGGCGGGGAACGCGTCGACGAAGCGTGTGCCGGGCGTCGCGGAGCCCGCGGGCAAGATCAAAATACCGTCCGCGCTGTCGGCCAAGCCGAGCTCGGCTTCGCTGCACAACATGCCTTCGCTCAAAACGCCGCCGATTTCGCGCGGCGTGAGCGGACCGTCCATGCCCGGCAAAGTCGCGCCGAGCGGCGCCAGCACGACCAAACCGCCCGCGGCGGGCACGTTGCTCGCTCCGCACACCACGCGCTGCTCGACCCCGCCGCGATCGACCGAGACCAAATTCAAGTTCGCGCGCTTCGGGTGTGACTCCTTGCCGAGCACTTGTGCGACGAGCAATGCCTCGAGTCCGGCGCCAAACGCGCGCACGCCGTCGACCGCAATGCCGGCAGCGCCGAGCCGCATCGCGACTTCTTCGGGGGAAGCGCTGAGGTGGGGCAATAGCTCTTTGAGCCAGCGATATGAGGCGCGCATGGGGCGGCGCTTTTAGCATGGCAAAGGCGCGGCCGCAGCGTCTGCACGCGTCGCGCGAATGGAGCCAAAACTCGCATCGCGCAACGAGGCCGCGAGCGCGAGTGCGAGCGCGCTGGCGCGGCATCTGGCATTCTTCGAAGCCGATGGCCGAGGTGTTAGTTGCGCCGGTCCGCGAAGGCGACATTCTCGCCGCGAAGTATCGCGTCGATCGCGTGCTCGGCGCGGGCGGGATGGGCGTCGTCGTCGCGGCCACGCATTTACAACTCGATCAGCGCGTCGCGCTCAAGTTTTTGGTTTCGAGCGTGGACGAGCAAGCCTGTGTGCGCTTTTTGCGCGAAGCGCGCGCGGTCGTGAAGCTACGCGGGGAGCATGTCGTGCGCGTGCTCGACACCGGCACGCTCGAACACGGCATGCCTTACATCGTGATGGAGTTGCTCGAGGGCCGAGACCTGGCGGCGGAGCTTGCCGCGCGCGGTCCGCTCGGCATCGTCGAAGCGGTGGACTGGGTGCTGCAAGCTTGTGAGGGCATCGCCGAGGCGCACGCGACGGGCATCGTGCATCGCGATTTGAAACCCGCGAATTTGTTCCTCACGCATCGCGCCGATCATTCACCCCTGATCAAGGTGCTCGACTTCGGCATCGCGAAGATGCTCGACCTGGCGCGCGCGCCCGACTACTCGCTGACCAAGACCTCCGCGCTGATGGGCTCGCCGCACTACATGTCGCCCGAGCAGATCCGAAACGCCAAGAGCGTCGATCGGCGCGCGGACATTTGGGCGCTGGGCATCGTTTTGTACGAGCTCTTGGCCGGCAGCGCGCCGTTTTCGGCCACGGCGGCGCCCGCGCTTTTGGCGCAAATCGTGGCCGATCCGCCGCGGCCGCTGCGCCCGTTGCGACCCGATGTGCCGCGCGGACTCGAAGCCCTGATCAATCGCTGCCTCGAAAAAGACCCAGCGCGCCGCTTCGCCGACGTGGCCGAGCTCTCGCGCGAGCTTTCGCAATTTGCTTCGCACGAAGGCCGCGCGTCGAGCGAGCGCGTCTCGCGCATCTCACTCAATCCGGGCTTCCCGAAGGCGAAGTCGGAGCTGCTACTCGTGACCGAACCGACGCTGATCGCGATCGAGCCCAAGCCGCGGGCGTCGCAGAACCCGGCGCCGCTCGTGCTCTCGCTGGCATTCGGATTTTGCGCGCTCGGCCTCGCGATTTGGTTTGGCATGCACGCACAGAAGCCATCGTTCGGCGCGGCTTCCGCGCTTTCGTCCAGCACCGCGGCGAGCGTGGGCTCGACGGCGATTGCGGCGAATCCCATCGTGACGCCAATTCCCGGCAGCATCACTTCGAGCGCGCCGCTCGTGGACGCGAGCGAGGCAGCGCCGAGCTCGAGCGTTCCATCGGCGCTGACTGCGCGCGGCGCCGCGTTCTCGAAAGCGCTGAAGTCACGCGCGCAGGGCCGAGTCGATCGCGCGAACGCGTTGATGCCCGCTAAATTGGGCGCTTTGATGCCCGCGACAGCAGCACCGCCGGCCGCTCCAGCCGAAGCAGCCAACCCACTCGACGAGCGCAAATAAAAAACCCCGCGTCGCGCGAGCGAGCGGGGTCTCTTCGCATATGGACGCGGAGTCTTGCGTCCTGTCAGTGCGGCGGCGAGGGCATCGCGCCGCCCGGGCCGTTGCTCGAGAAGTGCTTGGCGTTCGGGTGATCCGAATCCTTCGAGCCGGGTTTTTCTTCGCTCTTCTGGAACTTCTTCTGGTCGGCGGTGGCCCAATCGGCGGCCCAGGAGCTGATGCTCCAGATTTCGTCGCTGCCCGTCACCTTCACCCAGCGGCTCGTGCCTTCCGCCGTGGCGCCGACTTGGACTTCGCGCTTGGCGCCGTCCTTCAGCGTGATCACGACCGTGGCCTTGGGTTTGTCCAGCCCCACATCGGCCGCGGTTTTGCCCTTGTCCGCGAAGTTGTCCGCGTTCAAGGACTTGTACGCGCGCAGCATGTCTTTCAGCTTGGAGTCGTCGAAGTTCTTCAGATCTTCGGCGCTCGAATCTTTCGGACCTTTGAATTTGGCGGACCACTTATCGCCGTTCAGCGAAAACGTGAAGTTGCCGTTTTCGTTCTCGATGCTCACGTTCGAGACTTGGCTGTCTTCGAACTTGAACAACGTCAGATCGCGCCAGCCCTTCACGTCCCGGGCGTACAGGTAGCTCGAGTAACCCTTCACCGCGTACACGCCGTCTTTGCCGGCGATGCGCGTCATCTGCCCGCGGCCGCCGCTCTCGCCGAAGTAAAGGTCGAGCGCGACGCCGTTGCCCTTGGAGAACACCGCGTGGAGCGCCTTGTCGTCCGACACGCCGAACTTGGCGTACGAAGCGGTGCCCGAGTCGATCAGCTCGCTTACTTTGAGCGCTTTCAAATTCTCGAGCAAGGATTTGACGTTGGCTTGATTGGCGTTGGCCTCGACTGGCTTGGTCAACTTCCAATCTTCGCCGTTCTTCGTGAGCTCGACTTCGGTCGCGGTGCCCGCGTCACCCGCGGGTTTCGTGATCGTGATCTTGTCGATCTTTTTCGTGTCGTCGTCGCTGAGCTCGATTTTCGGCAATTGCGCGGCTTGGCCGGAGAGCGTGTACGATTGCTCTTCGGCCTTTTCCTTCTTGTTCTGCAAAAATAGCGCGCCGCCGAGTATCGCGAGCACGCCGAGCGAGATGTAGAGCTTGTTTTCGGTGCTGAGTGCCATGTCTCTCTCGATTCCTTGCGTGCTCAGATTTTGATCTGGTCGCGATGGGCTTGGCGCTGTCGCCAGCGAAGCAGCCCGAACGCGGCGAACAGTACGGGCACGCCGAATGCGAGCGTCCACTGCACCTTGGTTTGCACGACCTTACGCGCTGAACGATATTCTTCGTCCTTGCGCTTGGCTTCCGCTTCGTCCTCGCCTTCCTTGATGCTCGGCTTGGACACGCTCGAATAGGTCAGGTTCGGATCGCCGATCAGCTTCGCGCTCGCGGCGATCAAATCCGAGTCGCCCGCCATCCAGTCGAGCGTATTCTTGAGCGAGAGGATCGTCGCGGTGAGGTACTTCGTGTACGGCTGCGCGATCATCAAGAGCTGCTGATCCCCGCCGACCGCGCCGAACATCTGGAACTGACCACCGAGCTCGGGGCCGTTGCCGGCGTACGCGAACGGGTTGGTCAAGAACTCGCTCGATGAGATCACGAGCACGCGAGACTCGGTCGGAGCGCGTTCCGGCGGCTTGATCGTCGCGTCCGGGCTGCCCGTAAACGCGCTCTTCAGCTTGCCGATCGCGGTCGCCGCGATGATGCGTTGCTCTTGCGGCGGCTTCGGCTCCCAGTGCTCGCGCATCTTCATGTCGACGGTGTCCGACTTTTCCACGCTGGTTTGTGGCGTGGTCCGCGCGACGGCCGTGATCTTCACGTCCGCGGGCTGTTTCGTCTTGTCGAGCGTGAGGCTCGAAGGGAACGGGAACAGCGCCTCATCCATGCGGAAGAAGCCGGCGAAGGACGTATCGAGCAGCTTGTCGCTGTCCGTGTCCATGCGCGGATCGTTCACGACGTGCGCAATGCCGGGGTGGCGAACCCAAATCATTTGCCCGGTCTGCGTTTGCGCCGGCAAGCGGAACTGCGCGCCGTAGTCGAGCACGGCGTCTTTGTTCATCGTGATGCCGTAGCCGGTGAGCAGCTTGTCCAGGCCGTGCAGATTGAGCGACGCGGTCATCGTCGCGTCGTTCGGCTTCATCGTCACCGCCGAGGCGTACACGACCAGCGATTTGCCGCCGAGCATCAAGAACTCGTCGATCCGGCGGAGCTCCTTCTCGGTGTAGTCCTTCTGCGGCTGAGTGATGATCAAGCCGACCAGATCCTTGTCGATCGGATTCTCTCCGCCTTTCAGATCGATTTCTTCCAGCTTGTAGAAGGGGAAGGCCTGCTCGAGGATGCTCTGCATGCTCGGCCCGCCGCCCTTGCCTTGTTTCGGCACGAGGTTCGCGTCGCTGAGCTTGAGCTCGTCCTTGCCCGTGATCACGCCGACGCGGTGCTTGATGTTCTCGGCCTTGTCGCGAATTTCACGGATCTTGTTGGTGATCCAGAACTCGAGCCCGTCCGCCTGCATCAGCTGCGGGATGACGGCTTTTTCGCTGCCGTACTTGAGCACCAGGCCCATGTAGCCCTGGGTGATCGAGGCTTGGTCCTCGCCCGTTTGGTTCGCCTCGCCGAACGGAGTTTCGGTCAAGCCGGCTTCTTTGGCTTGGGCGCGAAGCTCGTCGGTGTTCGGCTCGATGATGGTGAATTTGAACTTACCGCCGCCCGCGCGTTCGTACTCCTTGAGCAAATCGGTCAAGTCGCGCACGAAGGCGTCGAGTTGCGGCAAGCCGGTCTTCACGTACGCGTCGACCTGCACCGGACTCGAGAGGCTGCGGATCAAGCGCCCGCTGCCCGCAGACAGCGTGTAGCGCTCGTTCTTGGTCGCGTCCCAGCGGTGATAGGCCTTCGCGCCGAGCAGATTCGCTACGATCGCGATGGCCGCGATCACGACGATGTAAAGGCCGGTTTGCGCGGCCGCTTTACGACGATGTTCTTGCGTCGCCATGACTCATGCCCACTTTCGGCGCTCGAGCGCCCGGAAGGCCACCATCAGCGAAAGCACGGTGACCGAAAGGAAAAACACCACGTCGCGTGAATCGACGAGGCCGCGCCAGAAGTTCGACAGGCGCGTTTGGAAGCTGACGTAGTTGAGGAGACTGGCGAGTAAGCCGTTGAAGACGTCGTTGGTCTTGCTGGCGAGATCGCCGAACAGCCAGAGCGCGCCCAGCACGAAGAACGTGATGAAGAACGCGACCGCTTGGCTCTCGGTCAGTGCGCTGATCAGGAGCCCCACGGCGACGCTCGCCGCGCTGAACAAAACCAAACCAAAGTAGCCGCTCGCGACTGGACCCGGATCGAGCGGGCCGAGATTCCACGGCCATTTGAACATCGCGATCGGGTAGGCCAGGGTCGAAATCACGAGCACGAGCACGAGGCCGAGCGCGCCGAGGTATTTGCCGAGCACCACGTCGCTGTCTTTCACCGGCAAAGTGATCAGCATTTCGAGCGTGCCGGAGCGACGCTCTTCGGCGAGCAAGCGCATGGTCACGACCGGCACGACCAAGAACGAGAGCCCCATCGGCGCGTACTCGAACAGGCGCGAGACGGATGCGCGATCGAGCTGCCAGAAGCCGCCGTTGAATAAAAAGAAGAGCAGCCCGAGCGCGAGGAAGCTCAGGCAGATCACGATGTAAGCGAGCGGAGAATCGAAATACGAACGGAATTCGCGCTTGGCGATGGTCATCATCGGGGACATGGCTCAGTTCTTTCCCT
>DATATR010000458.1:0-51027 GCA_036268695.1 Polyangiaceae bacterium
CGGGTTCACGTTCGGTGTCGGGCAATGTCCGGAACCAGCCGCAGTCGAACGCGAAGTCTTGCGCCTGATCCCGGCCGAGCGTCACGCACTGGTCGAGCGCGACGTGCGCATCGAGCTCGACGATCTCGGCGACAGCTATCGCGTGACGGTGTCGAACGCGGGCACGTCGCTGAAAAAGAGCTACGCCGATCCCGCGCGTGATTGCGACAGCCGCGCGCGTTTCGCCGCGGTGTTCGCGGTGTTGACCGTGATGCCACCCGAGCTCGGCCCGGAGCCGCCGAAACCCAAGCCGCCCCCGCCGCCGCCGGTGCGAACCTCGATTCCGCTCGCGCCGAGCCCGCCCCGCGCGCCGCCGGCTCCGCCGCCGCTCGCGCGAATCGAGCTCGGCGCTCAAGTCGTGTATGCGCCGCCGATCGTGAGTGCGCCGGAGCTCAGCGCGCCCGGCGCAGAATTGCGCGTCGCGCTCGGCCGCGGCTTGCTCGCGGGTACGCTTTCGTTCGGCTACACCGCGCGCTCGCAATTCGTGCTCGACGGCGTGCACGGCGAGATCACGACGCTGCCGGCGAGCGCGGGCGTGCGCTTGAGCTCGGAGCTCGCCGCGCTGCGCGTCTCGACCGATCTCGATCTACTCGCGCTGACCGAGCTCGTGCACGCGACCGGTCTCGCGTCCACCCGCACGAGCCGCGCGCTCGAGCTCGGCGCGCGCGCGGGCGTGGTGCTGTCGTATCCCGCGGGGCGCGGCATCGCGCCGTTCATCGGCGCGTTCGCTTGGGTCGTGCCCGCGCCGCGCGAGCTCAGCGCGCTGCCGTCAGGAACGATCGGTAATTTGCCGTATTTGCGCCTCGGCGGCAGCGCCGGAATCGCACTCGGATTTTAGCGCGCAAAGTCTCAGTTCGTGTCGCTCGGCGCGCCGGAATCGACGCGCGCGGGCGCGCGTTCGGCGATGCCGTCCCCGAGCTCGCCGTCGTTGCCGAGATCGGAGTGGTCGTACACGACGTTGCCAGCGCTTTCGTCGCACGGCAGGTCGAGCACGAGCCCAGGGTCGTCGCTCGAGAAATTGCCGGCGGCCTCGGCCGCGATTTGCTCGCTCGAGCGCGCGACGTTGAACACGCGGAAATCGTCGATCGCGCCTTTGAACAGATCGCTCGTGCCGTCGAGCGTGCCGAGCCAAGACGTGGTCGGCGTGCGATCGTCCGGCACGGTCGTGCTCGACGCGACGAGCGCGCCGTCGACGTAGATTTGGTTCGTCGTGGTGTCGAAGCTGTACGCCGCGTGATGCCAGCCGCCCGCCGCGATCGCGGTCGGCGCGGCCACGAGCAGGCGATTGCCGAACACGCGCCACGCGCTGACGAGTCCGTCTTCCAAGCCGAACTCGACGCCGCTGTCTTCGTCTTTGCGCAGCGTGAGCAGCGCGTGTTTGCCGCTCACGTCGCTGGCCTCGAACCAAACCGAGAGCGTTTGGGTGCCGCGGCCGATCGGGAACTCTGCGGTGCCGGTGGTCGCGTAGTCGCCCACGCCGTCGAAGCTGAGCGCCAAATTCGAATTCGACGGCGGCACGTGGCGCACGAGCTCGGTCGGGCCGCCTGCGTCGCTCGATTCGGTACAAGCGACGGGCGCGACGCACAGAAATACCCCCCAAAAAATCAGCCCCGAAGCGCGCGCGAGCGATGCGAAGGGAGACACCGCGCACGAGTTTAGCATCGGACCTAAAGCTCCTGATTCGCCGGGCTGATCACGGTTTTCGAAAGAGAGGCGAGTCATGAGAACTGACCGAGCAGGCGCCCGCCGCGCAGCTGGATGCACTAGCGGCCAAGCGCTTTGATACGCGCAGGGCCAAAAAAACGCCCGAAATATCCGCTGAACGCTCACGCATAAAACAGCCCCGCGTCCCCAGCAAAGCTCTCCTCACTCGCGATTGCCTGGGCAAAACGATCGTGTTTTACTGCGCGCATTCCGGGCAAAGCTTCTTCTCCGCGGGTCGCTCGCGCGCCGGCCGAGCCAGACACGAAAGCGTTCCGCCCGGCGCGGCCGAAGCTCGTTCCGAGCTCGCGTTTCGTGCGCGGCAGAGAGCAACCGCGCGGCGTGGTCTGGTTCGGCGTGCGCTCGTTTTGGGGGCATTTGCGCCATTTTCTGGCCGCAGCGATCGCGACCGAGGACATCGATTCGCGCGATTGGATGACCGCGGACGAGCCGAACGAGTTGTGCGCGCGCGTCGCGCAAGTGCTCGGCGTGGAGCTCGGTTCGCGTTCGCTGCTCGGCGCATTGGACCGCGACTTGTGGCTCGATTTCGTGGCCGACACCGGCGACGACGTCGGCGTGAGCCGCAGCGTCGCGGGCTTGATTTTCGCAGACTACGAATTGCCCGATCCAGCGCGAGACGGCGAGTTCGTGCACGCGCCGCGCGGCGAAATCCTGCTCTTCGGCGGGGACACGGCCTATCCCGTGGCGACGGCGCAGGAGATCACCAATCGCGTGATCGTGCCGTTCAATCAAGTGCTCGAATCGGTGCCGGAAGATCGCCCGCGCGTCTTGCTCGGCATCCCCGGCAATCACGATTGGTACGACGGCCTCGACGGCTTCGCGCGCATGTTTCGCCGCTATCAAGACGAAGAGCACATCGCGCGGCCGAGCGTGGTCGGCATTTCGCAGCGCATGATCGAGCGCTACGCGGAGTGGGCGCGCGAGTTCGTGCGCGGCGGCAAGATCGAAAAGCCCAAGGCGCTTGCGCTGCGCGGCTACACGGCGGTGCAAGGCGCGAGCTATTTCGCGCTGCCGCTCAGCGAAAAGCTGCATTTGTTCGCGGTCGATCGTCAGCTCCGCACGCTCGACGATCGCCAGGTGCGCTTCTTCGAGACTTGGCGCGCAGAACATCCGGACGTAACGCCCTGGGTGATGCTGCCCGACCCGTTGTTCGCGTTCGGACGGCCGAGCCGCACCGGCACCGAAATGATCGAAGCGCTCGGGCTCGATCTCGAAACCAAGCCGCACTTCTTGCTGTCAGGCGACGTGCATCACTACGAGCGCTTGCGTCACGGCGCGGCGCTGCACGTGACGGCCGGCGGCGGCGGCGCGTTTTTGCATCCCGCGCCGCTCGATCGCAAAGCGCGCCTGGCCGCTGAATTCGAGTGGCCCACGGCGTTGCAGAGTCGCAAGTTGCTTTGGCAAGTGCCGTGGAAGGTGATGCGCGGGAGCTCCGGATTTTTGCCGCACATCGTGCTCGCGCTGTTGTTCTTGCCGGCGATGAACTTCGGCCTGCACAATTTTCAAAAGTTCGGCTTCATCTTGTCTGCGCCGCTCGTGATCACCGTGCTCACGACCACGATTTATGCCTTGATCGGCGGAGCACGCAAAGGCGGCGCGCTCGGGTTCGGGCTCGCGCTCGGCGCAGGGCTCGCGACCGCGGGCATTCCGGTGGTCGCCTCGATCGTCTTCACGTGGATCGCCTACGAAGTGCATTTGATCCCTTCGGTTTGGGTGATTGCGACGCTCACCTTCACGGTCGCGGTGTTTTACGGCGCGTTCGTCTTCGGCGCGTTCCTGGCCGTGCTCACTTACTTAGGCCTCGAGCAAACACAGGCTTTCACGGCGCTCGATCACCCAGGCTACAAGCATTTCTTGCGCCTTCGTCTGCGCCGAGACGGCACTGCGCTCGACCTGTGGTGCGTGGGTTTGACCGATCCACTCGCGCCCGGCGCAGAGCCGGAATTGATCGACGTAGCGAGCTTCGAGCTCGCAGCGAAGTAGCCAACCGCGCCTGTTCCCGAGTTGCGAAATGGCGCGCCGCCTGGCGCTGCATATGGAAAAAATAAGGAGCGAGAGCCTTGGGATTGGCGGTGAGCTCGCCTATAGTCCGAGGTTATCTTGCAACACCCATTGGTCCGGGCGAAAAAGACTTTCACGGTTTGCGTCGTGTTCGGCACAGCGGCGCTCGTCGTCGTGCCGCGGAGCGCGCGCGCTCAGCTGCCGCCGGCACCGACGCAAGAACAAGAACCTTCGGAAGAAGCGCGCAAATATTTTCAGATCGGCGTCGAGCTGCTCCAAGATCCGGACGGCGCGCGTTACGAAGAAGCGCTCAAATCCTTCAAACATGCCTATGAGCTCAGCCCGTCGTGGAAGATGCTGAGTAACCTCGGGCTGTCGGCGCTGAAGCTCGAGCGCGACACCGAGGCAATCGAAGCCTACGAACGCTACTTGAGCTCGGGCGGCACGCAGATCGATCCCGCCGAACACGAGCAGATTCAGCGCGATCTGGAGATCATGAAGAACTCCGCCGGCAGCGTCACCTTGCACGTCAAAGACGGCTCGGCCGCGACGATTACGGACACGCGTCAGCGCAGCGTCGGCGGACCAGTCGTGAACGAGTATCAGCTCGCACCGAACGCGCCGCTCACGCTGCGCTTGGTCGCGGGTCACCATTCGCTCGTGGTGAGCTCTGCTGACAAGCAAGCCAAGCTCGAGCTCGAGGTGAGCTCGGACACGCGACGCGATCAAGAGGTCACGTTGGCCGTAGCGGCTCCGTCGCTCGCGCCGCAGCCAGTTTCGAGCCCGCCGCTGCAGGCGACGCCAGCCGGGTCACAGGCTTCGCCGCTGCGCACCGCCGGCTTGATCGTGGGTGGGGTCGGCGTCGCGGCGCTCGTGGGTGGCACCATCACCGGCATTCTCGGCGCGAGCAAGCAATCGAGCTTGAACGACAAATGTCCGGATCACACGTGCACGTATCACTCGGCCGCTGAACAGAGCTCGTTTCAGTCGGACAAGGATTCCCTGAAAACTCTCGGCACGGCAACCACAGCGCTTTTGATCGGCGGCGGCGTGCTCGCTGCGACCGGCATCACGCTGTTCGTCGCGGGTTCATCGAAGCGCGAACAAGTGAGTCTCGTGACGTCGTTCGGGCCGTTCGGCGGCAGCATCGCGGCAAGGGGAGCGTTCTGATGCGCACGGCTCGTTGGTCGCCGCTCGTGCTGTTGGCCGGTGTCGTCGGGTCGGTGTTCGCGTGCACGTTCAGCGCGAACGATTACAAGCTCGTGGCCGCGAGCGGTGGTGCCGGCGCGGGCGGCGCGGCTGGCAGCGCGCTTGCTTCGGGCGGTGGCGGCGCGAGCGCGGGCGGCACGGCCGGCAAAGGTGGCGCCGGTCGCGGCGGCAGCTCGGGCGCGATGGCGGCTGCGGGTGCGCTGGGCGAAGGCGGCGCGAGCGGGGCGTCGAACGGTTGCGTCGTCAACATGGCGACGCCGCTCACGGTGTTCAGTTCCGCCGATCTGCATCAAACGAACGTCACTCGCTTCAACATCATTGCCGGCACCGGAGCGGTGTTTGCGCTCGCGTTCGTCGACGTGCCGGGACAAGCCGCGACACAGACGCACGCGCTGATTCGCAACATCGTCGATGCGAACAAAGGCACGCTGCGCGGGATCGCGGATCTGACGTTCCCGGCCACGTTCCTGTTCGGCGGCGCCTGGGCCACCGACAGCGAGATCGACCTCATCGGCGCCGATTCGCGCGGCATCATCCAAGTGACGATTCCACTCAACGCGATGGGCAACGCAGACTTGTCGAATATGAACAATGTCGTCGTGAAGCCGCTGCAGACGCCCACGGATTGCATGACCGAGGTGCGCCAGCTGCGCATCGCGCGCAATGCGAGTGGCATGCTCTCTTACGTGGCGAGCTGCGTGCCGGACCTGACCCACGCCAACAGTTTGTCGCTTTGGCTGAGCACGGCTTCGCTGCAAAACGTGACCCAAATCGGCACGACCGCCGTGACCACGGACAATCTGATCCGCTCCTTCGTGCGCAATGGGCCGAGTGGCGCGGTCACGAACCTGTTGCTGGTCGGACAAGACGAGCTGCCGACGGCCGACTTCCGCACGGGCGAAGTCGCCGATCTCGAGACCGTGAACACGATCAGCATGACGAGCGACCCGAACTGGCTCGAACAGACGATCCTGAGCGGCATCCCCGCGGCGGATGGCGGCACGTTCATGACCGTCACCAAGTTGCACGACCCGAAGACCGGGCTCGTTCCGGTCGAAGTTTGGGCCGGCTCGATCGCGTCGAATGCCTACGGCACGCTGACGCAAGTGCCGCCGCCGGAGCTAGCGCTGATTCAATCCTACACAGCGGCTGCGGATGTGTACTTCCCGCAAGAGTGGTCGATTCAGGGCACGACCGTGTACATCGTTTCCGAGGATCAAGCGAAGCAGCAAAACCTCGCGCTATGGGTGCTCGACCAGACCTCGGATACGATCACCGAACAATCGGCGATCTACGGCGTGACTGGCTCAGCCAACGTGGTGAGCGACGTGCGCCTCGCGGAGCTCACTGCCTCGACCGTGGTTGGCTGGGTCGAAACGCCGACGACGGGACCGGACACGGTCTACGCCGAAAGCTTCAGCTGCCCCTGAGCGTAGCCGGTGTCGCGTCGGCTTGCTCGTTTTGGCTGCGCCGGCCGAGTGCGATCACCCGATCGTGCAAGGTGCCGAGGCGCTCGACCAATTGAATCAGCGTGTGACGCGGCACGACCAAGAGCTCGCTCAAAAACGGCGTGCCGACCAGGTACGCGTCGTCGAGATCCGGCGGCTGGCCGGCGAGCTTGGTCCAATTCGCGACGCCATCGCCGAGTTGGTCTCGGTTGTGCGTGCCGACCACGGTCGCGGAGAGCCGCAGGTGCAGCGAGAAGTCGCGCCGCTCTTCGAGCTCGAGCGTGCGGTCGGAGCCGAGCCGCTGCGAACAGAGGTGCGCGACCACGTAAGACAGCGGGCGCAGACCAAGCAAGCGCGCGTCTTGCACGATCCAGACGCCCCAGCGATCCGAGCCGAGCGGAAATGTCACGCCGCTGACTCGGATTGACTGCGGCACGACTTCACGGATTTGGTGCTCGAGGTTCGACAAGGCGATACTCCTGCTTTCTACGAAAAATCCCGAAATTTGCGGCCGAATCGCGCCGCGCGACGGCCCGCGCGGCTGCTATATTGCTCAGCGTGGATGCTCTCGATGACACGCAACTGGTGAGCTTTCTCGAGGCGGTGTACGCGCTCGAGCTCGACGATCGCAGCTGGCTCGACGGAATCCTTTCGGCACTTCGAGCGTTGTGCGGGGACGACCACTCCTATGTCGGTTTTTTCTACGACGCTTCCGACGTCGCCGACTTGAAGATCTGGAACGTCGCTGTGCAGAATACGCCGCCGGAGTCGATGGAGGCGTTCCAGGTGTTTCGGGAGATCTCGAAGAATCCCACTTTCGTTCGCACCACATTTCGCAGCTTGCCCGTGGGCAGCGCGCGCCGCACCGCCATGCCATACCTGGCGCCGGTATTTGCCGTGCGCGAAAAGCACGGTTGGGGTGATATCTTCAACATCAACGGCATCGATCCTTCGGGCGTCGGTTGCGACGTGACGATCGGCACGCGCGCGCGAGAGTGCGTGCCCTCCGCAAGCGACGTGTTGGTCTACAAGCGGCTCGCCAATCACCTGGCCGCGGCGTTCCGCTTGCGCCGCCGGCTCGGGGTCGCGCAAGTCGACGGCGCGATCGACCTGAAGCCGGTGCAACGCATCGACGATGCGGAGGCGATCCTCGACGAACGCGGCAAATTCGTGCACGCGACGGGCGCGGCTGCCGGGAAACTGGCGCAAGAGCGGATCAAGAGCTCGATGAGTGCAATCGATGCGCAGCGCAATGAGACCACGCGCAACGCGGGCCGCAGCGCGCTCGATCACTGGCACCCGCTCACCGGCGCGCGCTGGACGCTCGTCGACAGCTTCCAAGAAAATGGGCGCCGTTACCTGGTCGCGCGCGAAAACCAAGCTCATGGCGGCGGCTTCGACGCGCTGACCGATCGCGAGCGCCAGATCGTGCTGCACGCCGCGCTCGGCTTTTCGAACAAAGAGATCGCGTACACACTCGGCATTTCGGATACGACCGTGCGCGTGCTGATCGCGCGCGCCGCGGGCCGCTTGGGTCTCAAATCCCGTCGACAATTGCTGCTTCACCCGGCACTCCAAGAGCTTCAGCCGGACTCGAGTGAATCCAATAGGTGACTACGCACGTCACTGCCGAGCGTAGCGCGCGCATTTTATTTTTCCGCTGTTTACGCGAGCGATAAGCCGAATCGCGCCGCGCGAACTCGGCACGCGGCGAGCGTGGAAAGCGCCGTTTACATCGTGATACACTCAAGATCATGGAAATGCCGAAGGTTGGTCCAGAGCACGCGCTGCTGCTTCCGTTCGTCGGTGAGTGGGAAGGCCCCGAAGAGCTCCACGCGACGGCGTGGGGACCAGGTGGCGAAGCGTTCGGGCGCATGAGCTTTCGCGCGGATCTCGATGGCTTCGCCGTGATTCAGGATTACATCGAGCAAAAGCAGAGCCGGATCACCTTTCGTGGCCACGGCGTGTTTACGGTCGATCCGCAAACGAAAGAGATCCTCTGGTACTGGTTCGACTCGTTCGGCCTGCCGCCGGAAGGCCCCGCGCGCGGTCGCTTCGAAGGCGATGTCTTGACGATGAATCGCGAGAGCGAACGCGGCGCGTCCCGCTATACCTACCGAATTACCGCAAATTCCTGCGAATTTTCGATCGAAAACAAATTCCTCGGCGAGCCTGAATTCAAGCTGTTCATGAAGGGCAAATACTCGCGCAAAGAGGATTGAACGCGAGCACGCGTGAGCGCCTGCGCCTCATTCGCGCGCAAAGTCGTAATCTGCCTCACGCGATCAGTAACCGCGATCGTGGTCTTCTCGCTCTTCCTCTTTGTGCTCGACGTGCTCTTCGTGGCGTTCTTCGCGCCTTTCCTGGCGCGCCTCGTGTGGGGTTTCGGGGCGCACTTCCGCGGTGCAGCCCACGATGTGAAAGAGCGAATAAAGCGAGAGCGTGAAATACACCGGACGAAGGATGGGTCGCATGAACGCGGGGCACTGCAAATGTAGTGCCGCGTCGCGCGCCATGACGTGAAGCGCGGCGGAAATGTCCTTCTGGTTCAGTGCTTCGGCTTGACCGGTTTCGCGACGTGCGCGGGGCTCGGCGGCTTGGCCGAAAGCGCGGTTTTTGCCGAATTTTCGGGCTTCGCCGCGTGCTCGCGATGCGCGGAGCTCGGCGGGGCCAGGGCGCTCGCGGGCGGCGCGGCGCTGGCTTCTGCCGAGTCGTCTTCCCAGACCATGTCGACGGGATTGGTCGTGTCTTCGGCCGAGTGCATCGCGTCGAACGCGCCTTTCGGCAATTGGTCGGGCTTGCGCACTTCTCCGCCGTCTTTGAGCGCGACCCAAATCGAAGGTTGTTTGCGCCGGCTCTGCGCGTAGAGCACGAGCACGCGCGGGCGGCTGCGCGGGCTCGCCCACAAATCGAACGCGTAGGCTTCGTCGTTCTTGTAGAAGGTTTGCAATGCGGTGCGCGCGTCGTCGAGGGCTTTGCCTTCGACTTTGCCATCGCCGTCCACGCCGCGCGCCTTGACCAAATCCCGCCACGCGACTTCGACCGCGTTAAATAGCGCTTTGTGCGCCTCTTTGTGGGCGGCGGCGGTGCGCAAGCGCACACGCTGCTTCGTCAAATACGAGACGATCGGATCGCGGTGGCTGAGCACGCGCGTCATCACGAACGCGGTGGACAGCGCGCCCACGACCAAGATCGCGATCAAGCGCCGCCGACGAAAGCTCGAGTGATACCAGACCACGGTCGTCGCGATTGGCATCAAGAGCGACAGTACGAGCAGTGTCTCGACCGCGAACGAAATCGCGACTGCAGGTAAATACGCCCCGAGACCGAGCTGCGGCGTCCAATCGCGGAAATATTGCCAAACCAGGCTGAATACCAAAACCAAGAAGCTTGCCAGTGTGTAGCCGCGAAACATCAAGAACTCTTCGCGCGCTTCTCGATTCGTGAGCCAGTACGGAAATAAGAACGGATACGCGAGATAGTAAAGGAAACCGCGCGGCCGCCGTTCGCGATAGTAAGTCTCGAATGCGAGCGCTTCGCGCAGCACGTAACCGAGCGGCTTGAAGCGCGCCGCGAGCCGGCGCGGCGTCTCGCCGAGAATAAACACCGACAGCGCGAGGCTCACGTCGATGATCGCGCCGCGCACTGGAAAGAGCTCGGCCACGAGCACGATCCCGAACGGCGCCGCGGCGAAGAACGCGAGCCGCGCGATGAAGTCCGCCATCGAGAGCGGCGACGAAAGCAGAGTCGATTTGTCTTTCACGGCGGAAGCAGGGGCGAAAAGTTTCCTGCAAATAGCGGATTTGGCTCTCGGCTCAAAGCCTGTCGTGACTCAGCGTGCGCGCGCTTTTTTCCTCGAGCCGCGCGGCGCGGCGAGCCGCGCCAAGATCGCGGCGGGAACCGCCTCGCCGTCGGCCCAGGCCACGAGCGCGGGCTCCCAGCCGAGGCGCCAGCTGTCGCTCAAGCGATCCGCGAGGAACAGCGCGTAGAGACCGTCGAGGCTTTGCGTGAGGTGTTCGAGCAATGCGATGCGTTCGAGGAAGGCGTCGTCCGTGTCTTTGGTGAGCACGGCCGGGATCGAGCCGCTCGCGATCGCGAAACGGCGCGCGACGAGCACGCACGCGAAATCGCGTTCTTCATTGCGGAGCGCGAGCTTGGCGCGGACCGGGAATTTTTGCGCGCGCACCGCTTCGCGCGCCTCGGCGCTGCCGGACGGCGCCGCGCCGCGCACGGTCACGCGCTCGTTCGGGTCCAAATCCGACTCCAAGCTCAAGTGATTGTCGAGCCAGATGTCGAAGCTGCCGAGCTCCGCGAGCTCGAGCGGTTTTGCACCGAGTTCGACGCGCAGCCACAGCCACAACAAAAATTCGGAACCCAAAAACCGCGTGCTCTCGATCCGCTCCAGCAAGTCCTCGCTGCCTTCACTGCGCTCGTTCGGCACGGCCTCGACCGTGCGCGCTTCGACTTTCAGCGCGGTTTTGCCGAGCACTTTTCGCCCGCTCGAAAAACTGACCGGCTCGACCTCGCCGAGCGCGCGTTCGAGCTCGCGCCCGAGCTTCGCGCGCGTGGCCGCCGCGTACGGACTATCTTCGACCAGCGGCAGCGCGAACGTCTTTTCGAACAGCGCGGCGAAATCCAAAATCGCGCGCTTCGAGTGCCCGAAAAATAGCACTGTGCCCGAGTCGAGCTGCCAGCAGACGTCGATCGCTTTCGACGCGGGCAAGACCTTCTTGCGGAGCCGCATCACGACGCGATCCTTGATTTCGAGCTTCTCGTTTCGCGACAGCTTCGGCTTCTTCGTGCGCTCGAGCAAGCGGCGCTCTTCGTCCGCGATTTGTGATTTGAGCAGCACGCCCGGAATGCGATACCGATCGACGCGGAAGCCGAGCAGAACGTAGCTGTCGTGAAAAATCTTGCTCGAGTCGAGCTCGAGATCGAACGGACGCTCCATGACGCACCAGCCGCTCGCTTCGAGCGCTTCGTCGTCGGGTTTCAGCGGCTGAAACACGCGTAGGCGCGCGGCCTCCAGAAAACGCCGGCGCAGATCCTTGGGCAGCGCGCCCGTGCAAAAAAATCGAGTGAACGTGAGCGATCCGCCGCGGGCTCCCAATGGTCGGCCTTTCTTTTGTTTGGGGGCGTCGCCCTTAGCATCGGTCGCGTCGTGCGTCCGCGCGGATCGATGCTACGCTCGGGGCGGATGGTCGGAACTCGGCGGGTTCTGGGGTTTTCACGCGGGCGAGCGCTGGGCTTCATCTGCCTCGGCGCAATCGTCGCGGCGGCCGGCTGCTCTGTCGCGAGCAATGGGACGGGCGTTCCCATTGGCGGCAGCGCCGGTAGCGGCTTCAGCGCCGGGGGCAGCCTCGAGGGAAACGCGGACATTCCGTGCGCTCAGCCAGCGGGTGCGCCCGTGTTCGCCGCGCAAACCTTCAACAGCAGTCGCGCGCTACTCAGTCGCGAGCTCTACACCTGGACCACGAGCGCCGCGGCCGCAGCGCTACGCCAAGATCAAGCGTTGTTCAGCGAGCCCGCTGGCTCCGGCGCGCCGTTCACTCTGCTCGACGCTTTGTCGAGCAATCAGATCGCGGATCTCGAGCTGGTGCAGGCATTGAAGAGCCAACTGCAAATGGCTCGCTACGCTTGGCCCGAACCCTGGACGATTCGCATGGGCATGCCGGGAAGCGATCCCGGCGGCGAGCTCGTGCGCATCGTGCTCAAGCCGGACGCTTGGCTTGCCGTGAGCAACACCACGGGCCTGTTCGTGTTCGACTCGAACGGGCAGCGCGTCGAAAATAGCGATGCCGTGGCACAGCCCGAACGCATCGGCGCGCTCTACTTCGATACGGTTCCCGCAGACGAAACACTTTGCCTCACGCCGAGTGCGTCGAGCGCCGCGAACTCGCGCGGGTTCATGCTCGGCAATATCGCCGCAGTTCAAGAGTGGTCACTCGGCACACAAGACATGCTCGATCGCTTGAAGTCGAACATTCAAGATCTGAGCGCGTTCCTCGACGCGACGCGCAGCTGCCCCGCGGCGAGCGATTTCGCGTCGTGGAGCGTCGCGGTCAGTTGTTCTTGGGCGGACGACGCGCTGATTACAGGTTTGCTCGTCGCCTCAGCGAACGGAACGAACGCGGTGGGTTCCGGCGGCGCCGCGGGCGCGAGCGAGGGCGGGAACTCCGGTTTCGGAGACGCAGGCGCTCCCGGTTCGGGCGCTGCGCCGAGCCTGAACGGCGGCGGAGCTGCTGGGTTCGGCGGGGATTTGGTCGTCGACCCACCCGTCAATTCGCCGACCCCATTTCAGTCCATCCCGAACGAATACGCGTACGACCAGTCGCTTGCGCTGGTGAACCAGAGCTATCTCTCGCAGCCCGCGCAGATCGCGGCTATCATCGAAGCACTTCAGGGGGACTTGTTCGATCCCGATCCATTAATCGTCACACCGGGGAGCCCGTGATGAAAACCAGTTCGAGCATTGTTGGGTTGGGGATTTGCGCCTGCGTCGGCGCGCTTTCCGCGTGCGACGCCCAGTTGGCGAGTGGAGTGCTGCCAGGCCAGGCAGCAGTCGGGACGCCTTCGGCAGGCTCGAGTTCCAGCTTCGAATTCAAAAACGGCACCTTGCAGACGGGCCGCTCAGCGGCTCCCGTCGTCGGTGGAACGCTACTCAGCACTCGGGACGGCAACACGATTGTCGCCGCCGACGCCGACCGAGACGCGGTGTTCCTAGTGGACGCGCACAGCCACGCCGTGACCGAAGTCGCGCTTCAACCGGGAGACGAACCGGGCCGAGTCGCGGAAGGGCCGAATGGCACGGTGTTCGTCGCGCTGCGCCGCGGTGGCGCCGTGGTCGCGCTCGATCTCGCGAGCGGCACTGTCTCCGAGCGCGCTTCGGTTTGTGGTTCACCGCGTGGCCTCGCTTACGACGCAGCGAGCGCTGCGGTTTACGTCGCGTGTCGCTCGGGCGAGCTCATCACGCTGCGCGCGAGCGATCTCTCCGTCACGCGCACGCTCACCCTCGATCCAGATTTGCGCGACGTGATCGTGCGCGGCCAAGGGCTCGTCGTCACGCGCTTCCTCAACGCGGAAGTGTTGGTGATCGGCGCCGACGGCAGCGTTTCGCGCCGCGCCACGCCCGATCCGGCTCCCGGCTGCGCCACCGCCACCGTGATGTCGCGCGCGCTCTTGCTCTCGAGCGGCCAAGTCGTGGTCGCGCATCAAACTTCTAGCGACGGCATCGTCGGAACCCAACCCGGTGGCTATGGTTCGAGCCCTCCGTCGGGTTCGTCTTGTGGCGGAGGCCTGGTCAATCGCGTCGTCAGCACGGTGGATGTGGATACGCCCGATCCGAGCGCGGTCGGCGTGAGCTCGGCCATGACCTTCCGCTCCGCGTTCGTTCCATCCGCAGGCCCGCTCGACATCGCGGTCGACGAGCAAACCGCAGAGGTTGCGATGATCGCGACGGATGGTTCGCTCAACGCGAAACCCGGATTCGGCGGAGCGACCGGACCAGCCGCGCAGACCACGCTCGGCGGCCAAGCGCTGCCGCCGCCAGTCGGGCAAATCTTTTCGTCGACACCTGGCGCCTCGCTCTGGCTCGCTCCGCTGAGCAGCCTGTCGAACGGCAGCCAGGCCCCGGCCAGCTCGTTTGCGCTCAATGGGCAAGCCGTCGCAGTCGCATTCAACAATGGCTCGTACGTCGTGCAATCGCGGGAGCCCGCACAGCTCGAGCTCCAAGACGGCTCGATCATCAAATTGAGCGACGACTCGCACGCCGACACGGGGCACATGCTGTTTCACGTCGACAGCGGCGTCGGTATTTCCTGCTCGTCGTGCCATCCCGAGGGCGGAGAAGACGGCCACACCTGGCACTTCGCCGCGGGCATGCGTCGCACCTTGCCGCTCCAGGGCGGCATTCTTTCGCGCGCCCCGTTTCATTGGGATGGATCATTGCCGGACATGAACGCCCTATTCACGGAGGTGATGGTCAACCGCATGGATTTGCAAGCCAGCGTCGACGACGAGCAGATCGCGGCACTCGGCTCGTTCTTGAATCAAATCCCGGAACCGGCCGCGACGGACGGCTTGGACCCAGACGCCGTAACTCGCGGTCACGCCCTCTTCAACCGCAACGACGTCGGTTGTGCCACGTGCCACATGGGCGCCGAGTACACCAACAACCAATTGGCCGATGTCGGCACCGGCGGTGAGTTCGTGACGCCGTCGCTGCTCGGTGTGGGCCTCCGCTCGCCGATTTTCCACGACGGCTGCGCCAAGAGCGTCGCCGAACGCTTTGGGCCGTGCGGCGGCGATGCGCACGGCACGCCTTCTGTACTGAGCGCGAGCGAGCAAGCAGATCTGATCACCTTCCTGCGCTCGCTCTGAGCGCCGTCGCGGCAGCGCATGGAATCTGCGCTAGCAGGTGTTGAAAAACACCCTGCATCACGACAGATCAATGCCAGGCACGCACGAGAGGCAATGGCAAGCATCACGAAAGCCTCACTTTTATGGGCTTTCGTGATGCGCAGCCCGCATCAAGGTGCCGTCGTGCATTTAGCAGGGTGTTTTTCAACACCCTGCTAATAGGTCGGTATGGCCCTGACCGCGACGATGTACCACTTTCAAATCACGCTCTCGGACGTCGATCGCGGCGTGTACGAAGCGCTGGATTTGCGCGTCGCGCGTCATCCTTCCGAGACGATGCGCTATCTCCTCACGCGCACGCTCGCCTATTGCCTCTCCTACGAAGACGGCATCGTCTTCGCCAAAGGCGGGCTTTCTTCGGCCGAAGAAGCGCCGCTCTCGGTGCGCGATGCAACGGGAGCGCTGCGCGCGTGGATCGACATCGGCCAACCGTCGGCGGAGCGCTTGCACAAGGCGAGCAAGGCCGCGCCGCGTGTTGCGCTCTTCACGCACGTGGAGCTCTCGCTCTTGCTGCGCGAAGCGAGCGCGCGCCCGATTCATCGCCTCGAAGAACTCGAAGTTTGGCGCATCGAGCCCGCATTCCTCGACGCGCTCGCCGACAAAATCGGCAAAAATGAGAAGTTCGAGCTCGTGCGCACCGACGGTCAGCTCTACCTCACGCTTGCAGCTGAAACGCTGAACGGCGCGCTCATGCGTTGCTCTCTGGTCCCGCCTCCCGAAGCTTGATGCGTGTGACGTTATCGTGACCGTCGCCGCGTGAGCGCGCGCATCGTATCGAAATGCGGGCGAATGTGTCAGGGTTCGTTTGAGTGGCCAAAGTCGAACGTTGGTCGGACCGCGCGTGGCGTTTCGTGCGCGCGCTCGTGGTCGGAAGCGGCGCGACCCTCGTCGACTTCTCGCTGTTCACGACTTGCATTCGCGTGGTGGGCATGGCGCCGACCACGGCGCGCTTGCCCGCGTTGTGCGCGGGCGCCTCGGTGCAATTCTTCGGCAATCGCCGGTACACGTTTCGCGCGCAGGCAGGCAGCATCTCGAAGCAAGCTCGGCTCTTCGTGGTCGTCGAGCTCACGACGCTGATCATGAATTATTTTTTGTTCCGCTGGCTCGTGCCCAAGGTCGGCTTTTTGCCGCCGGAGCTCGTGAGTTTCATCGGGACTTTCGCCGTCTTCGTGACCTTTGCCTATCCCATGCGCAAGCTGGTGATCTTCAAGTTGCCCGATCAAAGCCGCTGAAGAGCTGGCGAAATTCGGCCATTTCCGCGGTCTCGACCCGAGACGCACGCACGCTCGCCCGACAAGTGCTACGGAGCGGCCGCACATGGTCATGGTCGACTTCGCCGAGCAGCTCGGCCCCGCGCTCGGCGCGGCAATCGCAGCAAAAGGTTTCACTGAGCTCACGCAGGTCCAAAAGGCCGTGCTCGATCCGGAGCTCGCGGGTCGGGATCTGCGCGTCACGTCGCAGACCGGCTCGGGCAAAACGGTGGCGATCGGTTTCGTGTTGCGCGAGCTCGCGGCCGATCCGAGCCCGCTTCGAGACAAGCTCGCGCATCCGCGCGCGCTCGTGATCGTGCCGACGCGCGAGCTCGCGAAGCAAGTGGTCGAAGAGTTGCGCTGGCTGTACGCGCCGCTGTCGGCGAAAGTAGCGGGCGTTACCGGCGGCGCTTCGTATCGCGACGAGCTCCGCGCGCTCGCCGCCGCGCCGGCGATCGTCGTCGGCACGCCGGGGCGTTTGCTCGATCATCTGAAGCGCGGCTCGGTCGTGCCGAACGAAGTCGGCGCGGTCGTGCTCGACGAAGCCGATCGCATGCTCGATCTCGGCTTTCGCGAAGAGCTCGAAGCGATCTTGGCCACGACGCCGAGCGACCGGCGCACGCACCTCGTCTCCGCCACCTTCCCGCGTGACGTCGAAGCGTTGGCGAACAGCGTGCAAAAGACGCCGGCACGCGTCGAGGGCACTCGGCTCGGCGCGGCCAACGCGGATATCGAGCACGTGATTCACGTGGTCGAGCCGCGCCAACGGCTCGATGCCGTGATCAATCTGTTGCTCGCGAATCCCGAGGCGCAAACACTGCTTTTCGCGCGCACGCGCGCGGATGTCGCGGAAATCGCCGAGCTGCTCGCCGAAGCTGGATTTGCCGTGAATGCGCTGTCCGGTGAGATGGATCAGCGTGAACGCGATCGTGCGCTGAGCGCGTTTCGGCGCGCCGATCAACGCGTGCTCGTCGCGACCGACGTCGCTGCGCGTGGCCTGGACGTGCAAGACATCACGCTCGTGATTCAGCTCGAACCGCCGACCGATCCGGACAGCTACACGCATCGCAGCGGTCGCACTGGCCGCGCCGGGCGCAAGGGTCGCAGTGTCGTGATCGTGACGCCGTCTGCGCTGCAAAAGACGCTGATTTTGTTGAAGCGCGCCAAAGTGAACGCACGCGCGATGCCCGTGCCGAGCGCAAACGAGATCCGCGCCGCGAGCGATCAGCGCTTGTTCGAGTTGCTGACGCGCGAAGACGACGAGTCCGGCGCCGCCGAGCGCCTTCGCGCGCTCGCCGAGCGCTTGGCCGAGCGCGAGGACAACGTGCGTACGATCGCGCGCTTGCTCTCGCTGGCCCGAGTTTCAGGTCCAACCGAGCCGCGCGAAGTTCGTCACTTGGACGCCGAGCGCCGTCCGCGCGACGATCGCGGACGCGAGCGCGAGCCCGGGCGTGCTTCGCGGGGCCGCGTCGAACGCGAGTTCAGCGGACGCGACGCGCACGCGCGCAATGAGCGCGTGCCCGAGCGCGGCGGCGACTGGGTTCCGTTTCGTATTTCGTGGGGTGGTCAGCACGGTGCGGATCCGCGAAAACTCTTGGCGATGGTTTGCCGCTGGGGAAATGTGCGCGGCTCGGACATCGGCGCGATCGAAATCGAGCGCAATTTCTCGCGCTTGAGCGTCAAAGCCAAGGTCGCCGCGGGCTTCGCCGAGGCGACCAGTCAGCCCGACGCGCGCAATCCGCGCGTGACGATTCGGCCCGAGCATGCCGCGCGGAGTGAAGCGCCGCACTCCGCCGAAGAAGCCGAACCTCGCGCGCAGAGTCCCAAGACTGCCGAAGCGCGAGAGCCGCGAAAACCCACCAAAAAAATCCACGAACGCCAAAGCTCGGAAGCGCGCGAACGAAAGCCGCACTCGCCGCCGGTTCACGAAGCGCGCGAACGAAAGCCGCACGCAGCCGCGCCTTTGCAACAGTCGAAAGGCGGATTGCCGCGCGCTCCGTCGCGTCCACGGGTCGTCACCAGCTATCCGCGCGACGCGAAGGGTTCGCGCGATCGCGCTCGGCCGCATTCGCCGCGCGAGGCGGAACGCACGCCGGAACCGAACGCCACGCGTGACGGCGCGACGCCGCCGCGTCGGCGGCGAGTCGTGTTGCGCTGACGCGAGCGAGCGACCATGGCCGAGTTTTCGCCCGAAGAGCTCGCGCGCTGCATCGAGATCTTAGAGCAGTTGGTCGAAGATCGCACTCGGCTCGTGAAGCTGTCGCAAGCGGATCGCATCGCGCTGTTGGTCGCGGCTGGGCGTTTGTCGCGGCCGACGCGGCACGAAGGGCAGCGAGAAAACAAGGCATTTCGCCGCTATTCGAAGCAGACCGCGCGCGAGAGCGATCGCGCGGCGCGCGCTGAAACCGCGATTCGCGTCGCGCGCCAAGCGGCCGTGTACGCGCCGCCGCCGGAGCTGCCCGGAACTTCGAGCGCCACGCGGCCGCGCGAATTGAAAAATCCGCGCGCGTGTTACGTGTGCAAAACCGAATATCGCAAATTGCATTTTTTTTACGACTCGATGTGCGAGGAGTGCGCCGAGTTCAACTATCGAAAGCGTTTTCAAAGCGCTTCGCTGGTCGGCAAAGTGGCGCTCATCACTGGCGCGCGCGTGAAGATCGGCTTTCGGGCGGCGTTGATGATGCTGCGCGCGGGAGCTCGCGTGATCGTCAGCACGCGTTTTCCGCGCGACGCAGCCGAGCGCTTTGCGCGCGAAACGGATTACGACTCGTTCGCCGAACGGCTCGAGGTTCACGGTTTGGATTTGCGGCACTGCGCGAGCGTCGAACTGTTCGCGCGCTCCCTCGAGCAGCGACTCGATCGGCTCGACATCTTGATCAACAACGCGGCGCAAACGGTGCGGCGTCCGCCCGGATTTTATCGACACCTGCTCGAGCTCGAGCTCGGGCCGCTGTCTTTGGTGAGCGCGCGCGCAGCGCGCCTGCTCGCCGAGCACGAGGCGTGCAAAGCCAAGTTTTCTGGGCATTTCGCCCACGTGCGGGCGCTCGGTTTCGGCGAACAGACGGGCATCGTCGCTGAGCGCGCGGACGCCGAGCAGGGACTCGCGCCGGGCATCGCGCGCTCGGCCGCGCTGTCGCAGGTCCCACTTTCTTACGACGAGGCGAGCGGCGCAGCCGAGCTCTTTCCGAGCGGGCGGATGGACGCCGATTTGCAGCAGATCGATCTGCGCGAGATGAACAGCTGGCGCCTGGCGCTCGCGGACGTACCGGCGCCCGAGATGCTCGAGGTGCAGCTCGTGAACGCCGTCGCGCCGTTCATTTTGTGCAGCAAGCTGAAATCACTGATGATGCGCGTGCCGTCGCGCGATAAACACATCGTCAACGTGTCGGCGATCGAGGGGCAATTCGCGCGCTACACCAAGACCGACAAGCATCCGCACACGAACATGGCCAAGGCGGCGCTGAACATGATGACGTTCACGTCGGCTCCTGACTATGCCGAGCATGGCATCTTCATGAACGCAGTCGACACCGGTTGGGTCACGGACGAAGATCCATTGGTCCACGCTGAGCGCAAGCAACGCGAAGCGGACTTTCAACCGCCGCTCGACATCGTCGACGGCGCGGCGCGGATCTGCGATCCGTTCTTCTCCGGCTTGCTCACCGGCGAACACGTGTTCGGCAAATTCCTCAAGGACTACAAGCCCGCGCCCTGGTGATTTCATCGGGTTTTTAGCCTGGTTCGGCGCTGACAGACAAAGTCCGATCGGACATTGTCCTTGCTAGCGAGCGCGCGACGCGCGGCGTAAATCCATGCGCATGCTAGAGCGGCTTCGGATCCAAGGTTTCACACTCCTCGACGACGTCAGCATCGAGCTGACGCCTGGCCTCAACGTGCTGAGCGGCGAAACGGGCGCGGGCAAATCACTGGTGCTGACGGCGCTCGGGCTCTTGCTCGGCGCGCGCACGCCGGCTTCGTGCGTGCGCGAAGGCCACGACAGCGCGCTGGTCGAAGCGAACTTTGCCGCGACGAGCGGTCCGCTGCGCTTGTCGCGCTCGATTCGTAAAGTCGGGCGCGGCATTTGCTTCGTGGGCGACGAGGCGGTGCCGTTGTCGCGCCTGGCCGAGGTCGGCAAATCGCTTTTGTGTTTCGCGTTTCAGCATTCGCAAATCGAAATCGGTAGCCCCGCGATTTTCCTGGCCGGGCTCGACGTGCTCGCCGGAAACGCGGCGCTCGGTCGCGAATACGGCGCGGCCTACGCCGATCTCTCGCTTGCGCGCGTCGAACTTTCGCGCGTGCGCTCGGAGCTTGCCGGTCGAGACGCGCGGCAGCGCCTGGTGCGCGAGCAAGTGGCGCTGCTCGAAAAGCTCGGGCCGCGCCCGGGCGAACACGGTCGCCTGGCGGAGAAATTGCGCATTTTGCGGCGTGCGCAGACTTATCTCGAGCTCGCCGCGCGCATCGAGCATGCGCTCGCGGAGCGGGACAGTTCGATCTCGGAGGAGCTCTCCGGCTTGATCCGCCAAGCTTCGCGCGTTGCCGATGATGCGTCGCAAGCGCGTGCGCTGTGCGACGCGCTTTCACGTGCCGCATTCGAAGTCGAAGAGGCGCTGCGCGCCGCCGAGCGCTTGCGCGCCGATCTCGACGTCGAAGCACAGGACATCGACGCGCTCGAGGCGCGCTTTGCCGAGCTCGATCGGCTGGCGCTCGCGCTCGGCATTTCGGGGGACGCGCTGTGCGAGCGGCTCGAATCGCTGCGCCAAGAATTGACCTTGCTCGAGGGCGCAGAAGAGCGCGCGAGCTTCGCCGAAGCCGAAGTCGAGGCCGCGACGGAGCGAGCGCTCGCTTTGGCGGAGCGATTGCACCAAGGCAGAAGCGCGCATGCCACGGAGCTGACGCGGCGGATCGAAGTCGAGCTTTCCGCCTTGTGTTTGTTGGGGGCACGCGTCGAGCTTGGGCTTGGCCAAGCCAAGCCGAGCGAGCTCGGTCCACTCGGGCTCACGCAGCTGGAAGCGCGCTTCGCGGCCAATCCCGGCGAACCCTTCGGCCCGCTCGCAGAGGTGGCCTCGGGCGGCGAGCGCTCGCGCCTACTCGTCGCGCTGCGCTGCGCTGGCCTCGAAACCGGCGCAGAAACCCTGGTTTTCGACGAAATCGACGCGGGCGTCGGCGGCGCGGCGGCGGAAGCCGTGGCCGCGCGGCTGCGCCGCGCCGCCGAATCGCGTCAAATCATCTGCATCACCCATCAGGCTTGTGTTGCAGCGCGCGCGGCGGGTCACTTCCGCGTGCACAAAGTGCAGAGCGGCGGGCGCACGCGCACTGAAGTCGAAGCCCTGGGTCAAGCCTCACGCGTCGACGAGCTGATGCGCATGCTTTCGGGTTCACGCAGTGAAAACGCACGCCGCCTCGCGCTCGATCTGGTCAACGCCGCTCGCGCCGAGCGCAAGCGCCCTGCTGCTTAGACGCAGCGCGGGGGTGCGCATGGCTCGATGGATCGAGCGATGGACGACGCAGGCATCAGCGGCGATGTGCGCGGTTTCTGAATGTGCGCCTGGCCGAAGTCGCGGATTTTTTGTGTAACGCTGGCGAACAGCCGCTACACGCGCGACGTCGCGTTCGCGACGCGGCGTGCGAATGCCGCCAAGCGACGCCTGGCGAGCAGCTGCTCTTTCTCGGGTCGTGCGAGTCGTTTCACGGCCAGCTCGAGCCGCAGCGCGTCGCCCTTCGAGCTGCAGCGCCGCTTGGCGCAGAGCTCGAGCGGTCCGCGGCCGCGCGTGTAGCGTGCGCCGCGTCCGGCGTTGTGCTGCTCCAAGCGCGTGGCGATGTCGAGCGCGATGCCCGTGTAGAGCGAGCCGTCGTTGCAGCGCGCGATATAGAGAAACCAGGTTTCTTGCACGACGCAGTATTACCTAGCATTCCTCGGGAAAACCGTGAAATTTTGCGCCACGCCTCGATCACGATGAAGAGGCCTTGCCTCGATCATCCTCGATCACCTGAGTGCGAACGCTCGGGCGCGTCGGCACTGATCGGAGGGATGATGCTACGCTGCTTTCCGAGGTGTCGATTCAAGAGAGCCGTCCCGCGAGCACGAAACCGCGCGGTCCGAGCCTGTATGCGCAGGTGCTCTGCGCCATCACCGTTGCGGCGCTGCTCGGCTGGCTCCGCCCCGCCTGGGGCATCGCGATGCAGCCGCTCGGGGACGGCTTCGTGCGGCTGATCAAAATGCTGATCGCGCCCGTCGTGTTCGCGACGCTCGTGCTCGGCATCGCGGGGATGAAGGATCTCAAAGCCGTGGGCCGCACCGGCGCGAAGGCGCTGGTCTGGTTCGAATTCACGACCACGCTCGCGCTGATGATCGGCGTGGCGATGGCGCACTTGGTTCGGCCGGGCTCGGGCCTGCACGCGGTCGTGCAAAAGCTCGATCAATCGGCGCTCGATCGCACGCTCTCGATCGAACACCCGCACGGCTTCGTCCAGCACGTGCTGTCGATCATCCCGGACACGTTCTTCGGCGCTTTTGCGCGGGGCGACATGCTGCAGGTCTTGTTGCTCGCGATTCTGACGGGCATCGTTTTGTCGCGTTTGGGTGAACGCGCGAAGCCGCTGCTCGATGTGCTCGAGAGCGTGTCGGCCGCGCTGTTCGGCATGGTCGGGCTGGTGATGCGGCTTTCGCCGCTCGGCGCGTTCGGTGCGATGGCGTTCACGGTCGGGAAATATGGCCTCGGCACGCTCGGCAGCTTGGCCAAGCTGATGGCCGCATTTTACGGCACTTCGCTGCTGTTCGTTTGCTTGGTGCTTGGCCTCGCGCTGCGCGTGCTCGGGCTTTCGATTTGGCGCTTGCTCGCCTACTTGAAGGAAGAGCTCGCGATCGTGCTCGGCACTTCGTCGTCGGAGTCTGCGCTGCCGCAATTGATGGAAAAGCTCGAAGCCGTGGGCTCTGCGCCTTCGGTGGTGCGGTTGGTCGTGCCCGCGGGTTACTCCTTCAACCTCGACGGCACATCGATTTACCTCACGCTCGGCGCGCTGTTCGTCGCGCAAGCGCTCGATATTCGGCTCAGTTTCGCCAGCGAAGCCTCGCTTTTGGCGGTGCTCTTGCTCACCTCGAAGGGCGCCGCGGGTGTGACGGGCAGCGGCTTCATCACGCTCGCGGCGACACTGTCTTCGACCGGCAATATTCCCGTTGCTGGGCTCACGCTCTTGCTCGGAGTCGATCGTTTCATGTCCGAAGCACGCGCGTTGACGAACTTCGTGGGCAACGCGGTCGCGACCTTGATCGTCTCGCGTTGGGAAGGGCAGCTCGATCTCGAGCGCGCGCGCGAGCGGCTCGGCGTATATTCAAACGGTCGCGCCGTGCTCCCGGTTGGGCTCGGGGAAAGCCGGCCCGGGCCGAGCAAATAAATGCCCTTGCAAGAGCTCGCAGCCGAGCTCGATCAACGTCGAGCGCTCGGCTTCGGTCTCGACGCCCTCGGCGACCACGCGCGTCCCGATGCCCTTGCACATCGCGGCAATCGCCGCGACCAGGCGCTGCTTGGTCGCGCGTTTGTCGATCTCGCGGACGAGTGACATATCGAATTTCACGAACTCGGGCTCGAGCTCGGCGAAGCTGCTGAGGCCAGAGTAACCCGCGCCCAAATCATCGATCGCGATGCGATAGCCGGATTTCCTGAGCTGCGCGATCGCGCTGTGCGCATTCGGAATTTGGTCGAGCGACGCGCGCTCGGTGATCTCGAGCACGATTCGTGAAGAGAGCTCGCGCATCGGCCCATTCATCAGCAAATCGATGGCGCTGATTTCGTGTGGATGCAGGTTGATGAAAAAACACCACTCGCACGGCGCGCGTTTGATCTGCTCGGCCGCAGCCGCGCGCACCAGTTGACCCAAATCGCCGAGTCGGCCGCAGCGCTCGGCTGCGTCGAGCAGCGCGGTCGGGTCGGGCAGGGTCGCGTCACGGGTTCGGAGCAACGCTTCTTGCGCGAACACGCGCGTGTCGCTGGCCGTGACGATCGGCTGATAGGCGATCCACACACTCGCCAGCGCGCGCTCGAAATGGTTTTTCAGTTGGCGCTGCCGACTCGCGAGCACCGAGCCGTGCTCGGTCTCGGTCACCAGCTCGCGCCGAGCGCGTGCCGAGCGGCACAAATTCACGGCGTGCTCGAGCGTCGAGTAAAGCTCCGCGTCGTTGAGCGGTTTGACCAAATAACGAAACGCTCCGTACTCGACGGCGCGGATCGCCGTTTCGAACGCGGGTGCGCCCGTGATCAGGATCACCGGCAAATCGACGTCGTGGTGGCGCACGGTGCGAATGAAGCCGAGCCCGTCCATCTCGGGCATCGCGATGTCGCTGATCGCGACGTCGAAGCCGCCCTGCGTGAGCGCGGCCAACGCCGAAGCCGCGCGCGCGTGCGCCGAAACCTCGAAGCCGGCCTGACTCAGCCGTCGTTCGAGCGACTTCAGCACTTCGGCGTCGTCATCCACGAGCAGCACGCGCGCGGTCGGCGCGTGCGCGAGCTTTGGAGGACTTTCGGACACTTGAGCCAAGGGCATCGGATGCCAGGATAACAGAGCAACACTCAGCCCATCCAGTCGTGGAAGAATGACGCGCGCTCGTAAAGTCGATGGCGCTCGGGTCTCGGGAGTGGCAGAGTTTCTCGCAGAATGCTGGCGAAAATCGCTACGCGCAGTCTGCCGCTCGTGCTGCTCGCGTGCTCGGCTCCAATGCTACTTGTGGGTTGCGGTACGACCGGTCTCGATTGGGTCGACCAACCCGAAACCGCGACCGGTTGGAGCGGGTCCGAAGAGCGCAGCGTCGCGAACGTTCCCGTGCAACGCGCAGACGAATCGATTCCAGCGTCGGCAGATGGCGAACCAGCGCAAGAAAACCATCAGCGCCTGAACCACACCGTGACGCTCGGAGCAGTGGACGCGCCTCCGCCGGATGCGCAGGCCGCCTATGGTTATGGTCCGCCGCCGGTGTCGGTGACGATCAACAACTACGGTCAGGTGGGTGGATCTGGGCCTGGATACGCGGGCTACTACTATGGTGGTGTCATCGGCCGCGGTGGCGCGGGCCGCAGCAGTGGTGTCACAGGCGCGTCACGCGGATCGAGCGCACGCGGCGGCGGCATGCAACCGGGCCAAAATTGGCCATCGATCGGCGATCACGGCACCGCGTTCCCGTATCACACCGCGCCCGCTTCGCCGTGGACCGGCGCGGGTCGATCGCAGTAAGCGCGCTCCGCCGAGCGCGGATCAAAATCGAAATCGCAAGTGACGAGTGGTTGCGCTCGGCCTCGGCGATAGGCGATGCTCTGGGGTCGCTCGATTCTGGGTCGAGCGCGCGGGACTCAATTGTTCTTGATCGTTGGTTGCTCGAGCAAGCGCGTGGCGCTCTGTTCGCGAATTCATCTCGGCGCCGTGACTTCGAGCACGAGCGCGCGGGAGCGCTTTGCATGAGCACGCGCAGCGGCGAAGACGACTCGCGACCATCGCAAGGCGCGCCGCGGCCCACCGCGCGCGATGTGCCGATCGCGAAATACAAGGAAGTTTCAGCGGGTACCGTGCCGCCGCGCGGGCTCCGTGGCCCGGCACTACAACCCGGGCAGGGCGCGCCGGAGCGGATCAATCCCGAAGAAATCGAGCTCGCCGCGCTGCGCGAAGCCGACACGCTGGATGGTCCGCACGTGGCGCGCGCGGCTCGCCATCGATCCGAGCTGGTCAGTTCGCCTCCACCGACGCCGGTGTCGGTCGAAGTGCCGCGGGTGCGCTCGGTGCCGCCCGAGGGCGAGTCGTACCACGTGACGCCGGAGACGCCGAGCGCGCGCTCGATCCAAAGCGGCACGCTGATGTCGATCGGTTCGGTCGATCCGCGCGCGCCGACCGAGCTTTCGCTGCCGAGTCCGCGCGTGCTCTCGCAGTCCGAGCGCGCGGTGTATCTCGGTCCGCCGGCGGTGGTCGATCGCACGCCGGTCAGCGCGCAGAGCGCGCCGCGTGGGACCGCGCCGAATGCGAAAGCCGAGTTTGCGCCGACCGCCGCGCGTGCTGCGCCGTTGAACCGGGATTTGCTCCCGCCGTCGAGCGCGCCCGGCGTGCTGGCTCGGGTCGCGCCGGCGACGTCGAGCGCGCGTGGCTCGCAAAGAGCGGATTCTTCCGCGCCAATCGCACGCCATTTCGCGCGCGAGCCTGATGCGTATTCGCCGGTCGGGCGCACGGCTGCGCCTTCCTCAGCGGGACGACAGGGCGAGCCGTCTTCGGTGGCTCGCACTTCGGCGCCGCCGGAGAGTGAAGGCGCGCCGCGCTTCGAAATCCACGCTCAGCTCGACGCGATTCCGCACGAGCTCGGCGATGACAACTTCGATTTGCGCGGCGTCGCGACGACGCGCGAGCCGCTTGCGAGCCGCAAGTCGCTGCCGTCGAGCGATTCGGACGCCGCGCGCGAGCCGGTCTCCGCGCGTCGCGACTCGGTGCCGGGTGAGCGCGCGAGCCAACATCCGAACAGCGCTTCGGCGATGACGATCTTGGTCGACCCGGCGCGCGAATCATTTCCGAGCTTGCGCGACTCGGCGCCGATGCCCGAACCGAAGCGGCTCGAGCGCGCGACCGTACCGGTGTCTTGGGTGATCGGCGCCGCGACGTTCGCGCTCTTGCTGGCGTTGATCGTGTCTTATCTGGTGCGCGCGCCGGCTCCGCCAGAAGCCGCGCGCTCACTCGGCAACAGTGCGGGGCTCGGTGCGGCACAGCCGTCGCTGCCCGCGGCGTTGCCCGCGGCGTTGCCCGCGCGGACTAGCGCGCCGAGCGTTGCAACGTCGGCCGCGGTCGTTTCGCCAAACGCCGAAGTTGCGCCTTCTCCGAGCGCGGCCGTGTCGGCCAAGGCAACCCAACCCAATCCCCACGGCGCACAGGAACTGGTTCCGAGCGCGAGCGCGGCGCACTCGGCGCAGCCTGCGATCGCGGCACCTTCCGCTTCGGCGCACGCGGCGGACTCGCATCCGGCGCCCGCGACTTCGAGCGTGAGCGACGCTGCCAAAGCGCGCCAATCGATCTACTGACTTCGGATTGAGTTTTTCTCGGTCAGTTTGCGGTAACACTCATGAAACACGCACTCGGTAGTTTTCACACTACCGATGCGCGCTGGCTTCGATGACGTGCACAGTGATTCGCTCGCCGGAGCCGAGCTCGGCACTGCCGCGCTGAGCGCGCCGCCGAGCAGTCGCCTGGGCTCCTCGAGGCTCGTTCGTGCAGGCTGGGTTTTGAGCGCGATCGTCGCCGGTGTTGCGATCTTCGCGCGCGTCGCCGCGCGGAGCGAGAGCGCGCGCGAAAGCGAGCTCTACGTCGAAGGGCAAACGCTGCACTACTCGGACGCGTTTGCCGCGCGCTCCGGCATTCGCACGACCGAGCTGACCGAGTCGGCGTTTTCGCCAGACCCGACCGTGCGCGGCAAAGTGGCGCTCGATCCCGGCGCTGTCGCGATCGTCGAGGCGAGCGCGCTCGGCACCGTGCGCCGAGTGGCGAAATACGAAGGCGACCAAGTGAAACCGGGTGAAGCCTTGGCGGAGGTCGCGAGCCCCGTGCTCGCGCGCCTCGAGGCCGCGTCGTTTGCGCGCGCACGGAGCGTCGGCAGCGCGACGCCGGAGCTCGGGCTCTCGGTCGTTCGTTCGCCGATCGAGGGCACGGTGATCGAACGCCGCGTCGTGACCGGGCAATCGGTGAAGAGTGCGCGTGCGCTGTTCGTCGTGGCCAACCTCGATCGCTTGGTGTTCGAAGTACGAGTCGCGGAGAGCGAGGCGCACGTGCTCGCGATCGGCGATCGCGCCGAGCTTTCGCGCGAAAATAGCGGCGCCGCGATCGAAGGCAAAGTGAGCGAGATTGGGTTACTGACCGGGCCCGAGCTCGGCTCGGGAGTGCTCGTGCGCGTCGCGGTCGACAACGCTGCGCGCCAGTTGCGACCGGGCGCGAGCGTGTCGGCCATCATTCACACTTCCGGCTCGGTGCGCGCAGTCGTGATCCCGACGCGCGCCGTGGTCTGGATTGCGGGGCAGCCGGCGGTGTTCGTGGAACACGGGCACAACGCGGTCGGCGCGACGCCCATCGGGCTCGGTGCTTCGAGCGGCGAGCTGACCGAAGTCTCCTTTGGCTTGGCTTCGGGCCAGCGTATCGTCAGCGACGGAGTGCAGTCACTGGCGACGGAGAGCGCGCTTTAGCCGGAAAATAGGCTGATTTCGCCGCGGCTTGCTATGGTCCCGCGGTGTCTCTCGCGCGCCGAGCGAACCCACCCCGAAAGCGGGCGCTGATCAGCACCTTCTTTTGGTTGGGTTTGTTGCTCTTCGTGGCGCGCTTCGTCCTGGTGCAGTGCGGAGCGAGTGCCGTTCCGCCCGTGCACGAGCCGCCGGCACCGAGCTCGCTGCCGCCGCCCGCACCGAATGGCGGCGCGAACGCCGGCCACGCGGGCTCGACCGAGCCTTCGATCGCGATTCACTTGCCGCTCGGAATCCCGACCGACCGAGATCCTTCCGACGATCGGTTGCTCGACGAGCGCTCGTTCGTGGTTTCTTACAGCCCGACCAAGCGGGTGCCGAATTGGGTCGCCTGGCGACTCGACCGCTCGTACTTGGGGCACGTGCGGCGCCAAAATGATTTTCGGCCCGATCCGCTGCTCCCGAGCGAGCTCTATCACGTGAGCGAGCACGACTACGCGCACAGCGGCTACGATCGCGGTCATCTCTGTCCGTCGGCCGATCGCCAAGATACGATTTTAGACAACTCGAGCACCTTCGTGTTCACGAACATGCAGCCTCAACTTCACGAGCTCAACGCCGGGCCCTGGGAGAAATTCGAAAAATACGAGCGCGAGCGCGCGGAACGACCGGGGACGGTGCTGTACATCGTCGCGGGTGGTATTTTCTCGAATCCTTCGCCCACGCTCGGCGACGGCGTCGCGGTGCCGGCGGCGAATTTCAAAATCGTGGTCGTCATGCGCGAAGGGCAGGGCGCCGCCGACGTGACCAACGAGACCGAAGTCGTGAGCGTGCTGATGCCGAATCAAAAGGGCGTCGGAGCCCAGGATTTTCGCGAATTCTCGAGCTCGGTCGACGCGATCGAGCAAGCTTCGGGTTACGACTTCCTGAACGCCGTGCCAGAAGCCGTGCAGCGCGTGATCGAAGCGCAGAGCGCGCGTTGGTGAGCTTTTTGCGTGCGTACGGGCGAGTGGTGTTCGCGCGCGGCTCGGCGTAGCATCCGCCCGCCTTTCGGAACCGTCATGCGCTGCTCGTCCACGCTGCTGCTCTCGCTGTTCGCTTTTTCGCCGCTCGCCTGTAAGCAGAAGCCTGCGCCACCGCCCGCGCCGCTATCACACGGCGCCGAGCTCTACACGACCATGTGCGCGGTGTGCCACGGCGCGAACGGCGAAGGCTACAAGGCCGATCAAGCGCCGCGCCTGGCACAGCCGGATTTCCAAGCTTCGGTGACCGACGCCTATTTGCGCGAAGCAATCCAAAATGGTCGCCAGGGCACGACCATGTCCGCTTGGGCTACCACGCGCGGCGGCCCACTCAGCAACGACGACGTCGCGGCCTTGATCAAATTCATGCGCGACTCATGGGGCAAGGCGCCGCGCCAGCAACTCGACGAGCGCCCGCTCAGCGGCGATATCGCCCGCGGCGAAAACACCTTCGCGCGTGAATGCGTGCGCTGTCACGGCACGAAGGGCGTCGGCGGACCGAATCTGCACATCGGTAACCCGCAGCTCTTGCAAACCGCGACCAACGGCTACCTCCGTTACGCGATCAAGAACGGCCGCCCGGGCACACAAATGCCGAGCTTCGCCGGCACGCTCGGGGATGCTGGGATCGAAGACGTGACCGCGCTCTTGCGCAATTGGGCTTCGCCGCCGCCACCGCCGCCTGCACCCGCGCCGCCACCGCCCTTGCCGCTTGGCCCAGTGCCGCTCAACCCGCACGGACCCGACCCGGTCGGCTTCAAAGCAACCCCCGCAACGACACCGGCGGACGTGATTCACGCCGAGTTGAAGCGCGGCGCGCGGATGGCATTGCTCGATGCGCGGACGCCCTCGGACTACATGAACGAGCACATCGCCGGCGCGGTGAGCGTGCCGTTTTACAACCCAACCGATTACTTCGCGAAGCTACCGAAGAATGCCTGGCTCGTTTGCTACTGCGCCTGCCCGCACGCCGAATCCGGCACGCTGGCTGGGAAGCTCGTCGCCGCTGGCTTCAAAAAGGTCACTGTCCTCGACGAAGGCCTCGGCTTTTGGCGCGGGAAGAAATACGAGACGCACACCGGTGAAAAGCCGTAGCGAGTGGCTCCTCCGCCGCGAAGCGATTCGAGTGTTCAGCAGCTCTCTCGGGCTGGAGTTTCCGCTCCGAACCCACGTAGCTTGTTCCGCAAACGACGTTTGCCGAGCCGAATACGCGTCTTCACGGTGTTCGGCGAGACGCGCGTGAGCTCTGCGGCTTCTTCGACCGAGTAGCCGGCGACGAAGTGCAGCGAAAGCGCCTCTGCTTGCGCGCGCGGCATACGCAACAAAACGCGGCGCAATGCTCGCGCGCGATCGAGCTCGTTCGCCGTTGCGCCAGGCGGCTCGCGTACGAAACTTTCGAGCGGCTCCGAGCGGCGGCTGCGGTCGCGTTCGCGGCGTTTGGCGAGTAACGCGACGCGCAGGCAAATCTTGTTCGTGTAGTGCAAGAAATCGCCTTGGAAGCGGTAGTTCGGCAACGCTCTTAAGATTTCCAGCAAGCAATCCTGCGCGACGTCCTCGAAGTCGCTGTGACCGGCGCCCAAGACGCCGCGGCAGGTGCGTTGGACCGCGGGCGCAAGGCGTACGATCAGGCGCTCAAGTTCGCGAAGATTCGAGCTATTTTGCGCGCCTTCCGCGAGCAGGGTGAGCTCCGATCGCCGCGCGAGCAGGTCGCTTCGGCGACGAATGCCCGACGGCGGATCCGAGCCGCGCTCGGGGCGAACGAAAGCTTCGAGTGCCACTTTTTTTAGGTGGCGATGCGCACGTAAAGCCGTGGCTGAAATCGACTGCGATCGACGCGGCCTCGGCATTATCCATGCTTTCTCGAATCGTGGCGGATCTGCCCGAAAAGGTGTTGCTAATCGCCATATGGAGAGATTTTTCGAACGGCCGTTGAACCGCACATGGCACTCGGGTTGCGCAGCATTGCCGGCGGTGCGATGGCCTCGACATCTCGCGAGGAGAACCGAACCGTGGACGCACACGCGCTCGCTTCGGCGACGAAGGTGAGGGTTTTGCTCGTCGATGACGACGACGCGGTTCGCTCCGCGTTTCGCCGCCTGCTCGAGCGTCGCGGGTTCTCCGTGTTCCCGTGCAGCAGCGGCCGGGAGGCGCTCGAACGGCTCGCCTCTGCTTCGTTCGATGCGATGGTGAGCGACGTGCGCATGCCGGGCATGAGCGGTTTGAAGCTGCTGCGCGCGGTGCGCGAGCACGATTTGGATCTGCCGGTGATCCTCGTGACCGGCAATCCGGACGTCGACAGCGCGTCCGAGGCCGTCGAATACGGCGCGTTTCAATATTTGATCAAGCCGATCGAAAGCGAGCACCTCGGGCAGGTGATCGAGCGCGCTGCCACGGTCGGGCGCATCGCGCGCGTGAAGCGTGAATACGTCGAAGAGTTCGGCAGCGCCACGTTTCGCGTCGGCGATCGCGCGGGCATCAGCACGGTGCTCGAGCGCGCGCTCGGCTCGCTCTGGGTTGCCTATCAGCCGATCGTCAAGGGCCTCGATTACTCGCTCTTCGCGCACGAAGTGCTGATGCGCAGCACCGAGCCCGATCTGCCGCATCCGGGCGCCGTGCTCAAAGCCGCGGAGCGCCTCGATCGCGTGCACGAAGTGGGCGCGAGCGTGCGTTCCTTGGCGCTCGATGGGCTCGAGCGACAACCCGAGCACGTCCTGTTCGTCAATCTCCACCCGCAAGATCTGAAAGACGAGCGGCTGTACGCGGCGAACGCGCCGTTCTCGCGCTTCGCCAGTCGCATCGTGCTCGAGATCACCGAGCGCGCATCCCTCGAGCACATTCGCGATCTACGCGATCGAGTCGCAGCGCTGCGCGCGCTCGGATTCCGCATCGCGCTCGACGATTTGGGCGCAGGCTACGCCGGGCTCACGAGCTTCGCGCAGCTCGAGCCCGAGTTCGTCAAGCTCGACATGGAGCTCATCCGCGACATTCACAGCCACGCGATGAAGCAGAAGATCGTGCGCTCGATGGTGCAGCTCTGCCACGACATGGGCAAAGCGATCATCGGCGAAGGCGTCGAATGTAGCGCCGAAGCCGAGACCCTGATCGAGCTCGAGTGCGACTATTTGCAGGGTTTTTTCTTTGCCAAGCCCGGCAAAGCCTTCCCAGCGATCGGCGTGCCGCCGCGCTCGCGTTGATGCTTCGAAGCGCGCGAGCGCGGTTTGTGTCACGCGTTCAGTCGCAGAGCCACTCGCCGTTGATGCAATCGCAGTTGCCCTGATTACCGTAGCTGCAAACCGTGGCGCGGCCGCAATTGCCGCCCGGTGTTGGCTTCGTCGCGGGGCAACCCGGCGTGAAGCAGTTCCACTGTCCGTTCTGGCAGTCGCATTCGTCGCCGCCGGGATACGGGCAAATCAGTGCGCCGCGGCACGACGTATTATCCGTCGGCATCGTCCCCGGACATGCGTTGCCGCTACCCGTGCAGCGCCAATCGAGCGCGTTGGCGCGACCGGCGGCGCGCATGCACGTGCAGAGCTCACCCGCATAGGAGCACACTTCGTTCTGATCCGTGCACGCGACTGGCGTGGCCGGGGTTCCGACTGGCGCGGTCGTTGGGCAAGTGGGCGCGCCGCCCGTGCCCGCAGCTCCACCGCTCGCGCCGCCGCTACCCGAAGCCCCGCCCACGCCCGTACCACCCGCGCCTGCCGCTCCAGCTTTGCCCGCGCTGCCGCCGGCACTCGTGCCGCCCGCACTCGTGCCGCCTGTGTTGGTTCCGCCGGCGCTCACACCGCCGCTCGAAGTTCCGGCGCTCGAAGTTCCGCCGGTCGCGCTGCCGCCGACGTCGACAACGCCGCCTTCGCCGCCAGTCGACGTGGTGCCCGCGCTACTCACGCCGCCGCTCGAGCTGCCGCTCACTCCGAAATCGCCACCCGCGCTGATGCCATCCCCGCCGGTGCTGCTGCTGCCGCTCGCTGAGGTCGAACCGCCGACGCCAATTGCCCCAGCGACGCCATTGTCGCCGCCGACGCCAAACGCGCCGGCGACTCCTGCGAAACCTGCCACGCTCGTGTCGATCAGATCTTCTTCACTGCGCGAACCACACGCGGTGGCCAGAGTCGCGATGCCAGTGAGGAGAAGTGCGCTGCTGCCGAAAAGCCTGAAGAAAGTCATTGGGTCCTCCATCGAGCTCTGCGCGACGCACAAAGCTAGCTGAAGAACCCAGTACCCAGCAGCGTGCCGAGCAGGCAGCCGCGCGCGCTGGTCGCTCGTTTCGATTTATTGCGGAGCGGCGCCTGGCAAACACAAGCCGGTGACCGTGTTGCAGCTCGCGCCCGCCGCACAGTCGACCGCGCTCTGGCACGGGAACGCACACTTCTGGAATTGCGTGTTGCACTTCGCGAAGCCGCACGCTTGATCGTTTTGACACGGCAGCGCGAAAGCGTTCGGTGTGGCCATCGTGCCGGCAGCGGCGGGAGCGGTCGGCGCGGGCGCGACCGGCGTCGGCGCGGCGGGCACCGGTGCCCCGGGCGCTGCCGCGGTCACCGCGGGTTGCGGGTATGCCGCGGGCGGAGCTCCGGGGGCGCCGTATGCTGCTGTCGGCGCGCCGTACGGTGCGGGGCCGGGCGCAGCGGGCGGCGGCGTGTCGTTGTCCTTGGCGCAAGCGCTGATCGTCAACACCAACCCCGCAAGGGCGAACAAGGGCTTACGTAGCATCGGTTTCTCTTTCCGCGCCGCGCGGCGCACGTTCGAAGCGTTTCGAGTCAAGAAGCCTGGCCTGAAGTTTGTCGAGTCAGGTGCTCGAACCGGGCGCCACTCTATCAGATTGTGTGCGATTGTTTTCGCGCCTGGCCAGCGGCCGAGCGGCTTGTTGGCCAAAATTTCGCTCCCGCCGACGCGAGTAGCTTCCGAAATTCGAAAATGTTCCGGAGTAGCTTACGCGAAGCCGCAAAGTTCGATTCCTCGAAGCTCGATCTCGGTGTCGCGCTGCGCTGCATTCCCGCCGTCGCGATGCCGCTGATCGCGGGCTTCTGGCTCGGTCATCGCGAGAGCTTGGTCATGGCGGGCGGCGCGGTCTCGGTTGGCTTCGGTTCGTGGCAACGCATTTCGACGTCGCGCACGTTGCCACTCTTGTGCGCGAGCTTCGGCATGGCGCTCACGGCGGCGCTCGGCACTCTGGTCGGCAATTACGGCATTTCGCTGGCACTCACCGTCGCGGCTTGGGGATTTTTGACTGGGTTGCTCTGGGCGTTGGACACCGGCATTTGGTGGGTCGGATTGCAGTGCGGGATCGCGCTCTTGGTTGCGGCAGCGTACACGGGTGGGCTCGCCGCCGCGGGCTTGCGCGCGTGCTTGGTGCTGAGCGGCGGACTCCTGCAAACGCTGTGCGCGTTGATCCTCCAACCCGAGCTGCGCGAGCCGAGCACCGCAGCGCGCGAGCATGGTTCCTGGCGTCGACCGGGGATCCGCCGCGCATTCAAGCGCTTGAGAGCGCACGTCTCGCTCGCTTCGCCGGCGTTCCGCTATGGCGTGCGGCTCGCGCTCACGCTCGGCTCGAGCGCAGGCATCGCGCGCTCGCTCGAAATGCGCCAATGGTATTGGGTGCCGATGACGGCAGGGCTCGTGCTCAAACCCGAGCTGCAACAAACCCTCGCGCGCGGCGTCGCGCGCATCGCGGGCACGATCGTCGGCGCCGCGATCGCGACGCTCGTCGCCGCGCTACTCCGGCCGAGTCCCGAGGTGTTGGCGGTGCTCGTGCTCGTGTCCGTCGCGCTCTGTTACTCGCTGTTCAACGTCAACTACGCCGTCTACGCGGTCGCGATCACGGCTTACGTCGTGTTCCTGCTCGCGCTCGTCGGTTTGCCCGAGCTCGCGACGGTGCGCGCGCGCGTGGTCAACACGGCGCTCGGTGGCTTGTGCGCACTCCTCGGCCACTTCGTGCTGCAAAAGCCGCATTTGCGTCGCGCGTCCGCGCTCAAAGTCTGAGCTTTGCGCCGCCGCGTGTCAGCACTATGTCAGTTTTGTCATGTCGCGCACCGAACGTTTGTTCGCGCTCACGGAGTACTTGCGCGGGCGCCGCACCGGCGTGACCGCCGAAACGTTGGCCGAGCGCTTCGACGTCACCGTGCGCACGATCTACCGCGACCTCGACACGCTGCGCGCGGCCGCGCTGCCGATCGGCGCCGAGCGCGGTCGCGGCGGCGGCTACGCGCTCGATCGCAGTTACAGCTTGCCGCCGGTGAATTTCACCGCGCGCGAAGCGGCGCTGCTCGTCGCGCTCGGCCGCTTCGCGATCGAAATGCGACTGTTGCCGTTCGCCGAGACGCTCGAGACCGCGCTCGATAAAGTGCGCGCCGCGCTCTCCACCTCCGCTCAGCGCGAGCTCTTGACGCGGCTGTCCGAGCTTTCGTTTCACGGCGTGCCGGGCTTGCCAATCAAAAAAGAAGTCCGCAGCGCGCTCGAGCGCGCTTGGTTCGAGCAGCGCCCGCTTCGCGTCGTGTACGTGGACGGCAGCTTCGTCGAAAAGAAACGCACGCTGCGCATCGTCGGCGTGCTGATGGAGCGACGTGAAACGCGGCTCGACGCAATCGACGTCGAAACCGACGAACGCAGGCATTTCAGGCTCGATCGCATCGTGCACGCCGAAGTCGAGCGACTCGACTTGCCGGACATGGCAAACCCCAAATCAAAACGCAACGAGTGAAGGCTCTGGCTTTCGATGTCCGCACAATCCGAAGTCCGCGATTATTACGACGCCAACAGCGCGCAATTCGAGCAATTCGGACAAGGCGGCGACAGCATTCACCGCGCGGTTTGGGCGGACGGCGTGGCCAGCCGCGCCGAAGCGTTTCGCTACCTCGATCGGTTGATTTTGCGCGAGCTCGATTTGCTCGCGCGGGATTTCCCGGAGCCGCTCGGGCTGCTCGATCTCGGCTGCGGACTCGGCGCGAGTTTGTTTTTCTTGGCGCGCGAACGAAACATCGCGGCGTTCGGCGTGACGCTGAGCGGCGTGCAAGCGCGAGTCGCGACCGCGCGAAGTAGCGCGCTCGGCCTCGCTCAGCGCGTGCGCGTCTTCGAAGCCGATTTTTTGAATTTGCCAGCGGAAATTCCGACGGTCGTGCTCGCGTTTTCGATCGAAGCTTTCATCCACGGGCCCGATCCCGCCGCCTATTTCGCCTCCGCCGCGCGCCACGTCGCGCCCGGCGGTCGTTTGATTTTGTGTGATGATTTTTTGGGGGGGCGCCTTGCGCGCACGCGCCGGGAGCGGCGCTGGCTCGACGAGGTGCGCACGGGCTGGCTCGCGAACTCGCTGGTCAGCGTCGCTCGGGCCGAAGCCGATGCGGCGCGCGCCGGCTTCACGCTGCGCGAAAATCGCGATCTGAGCGCCGCGCTCGAATTGCGTCGGCCGCGCGATCGCGCGCTCGCGCTGCTGCTCGCGCTCGGACGACATTTGCCGATCGCGGGCCGGCGCTGGCAGAGCTGGGTCGGCGGCAACGCGCTGCAACTCGCGCTCGTACGCGGGCTGATCGAATTTCGCTATTTGGTCTTCGAGCGCGCGCGCTGACCCGCGAAGCGCGAGCGGTCGCGGCCGTCGAGCTTTCGCGCCTAGAGCCGCTGATAGGCGCCGGTGAATGGATTTTGTTTGCAGGCGAAGCTGCCGTCGTTATGAGCCGCACCCGCGACGCGGATTTGCCCAGTGAATGGATCGGCGTAACAACGCTCGGTCTTCGCGGCCGCTGCGTGCGCGGTAGCCGGCGCGCTCGGCGTTGCAACCGTGGGCATGGCAGGCGTCGCGGGCAGGGCGAGTGACGTCGCGGGCGGGCTCGCGACTTCGGCAGTGGCCGGCGCACTCGGCTTGGTGTTTGCGCTTTGCGCTGCGGGCTGCACGCTGGGTTTCGCGCTCGCATTGTTCGCGCTCGCGACCGCGGGATCGACGCTGAGCACCGTCGTCGCGGCGGGCGAGCTCGCGCTGCTCGCCGAATCCGCGGGTTTCGCGCGCTCGGCATCCGCGTCGTCGCGCTTCGAAGCCGCGAATTTGAACGCCAGTGCCAACAAAACGCCGACCAGCGCCAGCCCGCCGATCAGCACGAACGGCAGCGCGCTCTTCTTCTTCGGCGGCGCTCGGTCGTTCACGGTGTTGGCGCTGAAGGCTTGATTCGCTGTTTGCGCGGGGATCGCGCCGACCAGCGCGGCCGCGGCCTCGGGGCTCATTGCGAGCGTGCCTTGCGGTCCGGTCACGACCGGCGGAGCAGCGATTGGCGCACGACCCGCGACGACATCGCCGAGCGCTGCAGCCATTTCTTGCGCCGAGTTGAAGCGTTGATTGATGTCGCGGTTCGTCGCTTTCGCGAACCATTCGTCGAAGCCCGGCAAACGAAAGCCGAGGCTCGACGGCGGCGCGACGGGCCGCGCGCAGATGTTGAGCAAAAGCTCGCCGTATGTTTCGCCGTCGAACGGCCGCACGCCGGTCATGCACTCACAAGTGATCACGGCGAGCGACCACAAATCCGAGCGATGATCGAGCGCCTTCTTGCCTTCGACCTGCTCGGGGCTCATGTAATAGGGCGTGCCCATGGTGACGCCGGTGCGCGTTTCCATGCCGCCGAAGCGCGGTCCGGTCGTTTTGGCGATGCCGAAGTCGAGCACTTTGGCGAGCTCTTGGTCGTCTTCGTGCACCAAGAAGATGTTGTCTGGCTTCAAATCGCGGTGAACGATGCCGCTAGCGTGCGCGCGGCCGATCGCGCGCGCGACTTGCGAGATGATCGCGAGTGTGCGCGCGGGCGGGAGCCGTTTTTCGCGCTCCAGGCAATCGGCGAGGCTTTGCCCTTGCAAGAGCTCCATCACCAAAAACGGGGTGGTCTCGTGCACGCCATAGTCGAGCACTTGCACCACGTGCGCGCTGCGCAATGACGCCGCGGCTTGCGCCTCGCGCTTGAAGCGCTCCGCGCCTTCGACCGTGGCGGCGATCGACGGATCCATCAGCTTGATCGCGACCCAAGAATTGAGCGCGAGGTGCTCGGCGAGCCAGACCGAGCCCATGCCGCCTTTGCCGAGCTGCCTGTCGAGCCGATAGCGTCCAGCCAAAACTTGCATGCGTTCTCGATCCTGATTGTACGACCAAACCGCGCCTACCGCGACAGCCGAAGACGCGCGAGGCTTGACGCTCGGAGAGCGGCTCCTTACGCTGCTCGCCATGCCTTCGCCCGCGCGTGCTTTCTTGGGGTTTTCGTGCCTCTTCGTCGCTTTGGCCACGCTCGGTTGCGGCGCCCGCTATCGGCCGATGGAGGCGCACGACGTAGCCGTCGCGTCCGATCCGAACGCGACTTACGGCGTGGTGCTCGACACGTTGAAGAACGACAAGTACGAGCTGATCGATCAAGACGCGACGGCGCACGTCGTGCACGTGAAGAGCCATGTCGATCAGCACGACCCGGCGAAGCTCAGCATCATCGCCGTGCAAGTCGACGGCGGCGGCGTGCACCTCTCGGCCTCCGGTTATCACGTGCACCCGGACGGCACGATTTACCGAAACCTCAACTCCGAGCTCGCCACGTTGCAGAAGGCGTTCACGAAGCGGCTCGGCGCCGGCCCGGCGGGCGCGGCCGGTCCAGCCAATGCTAACCCTGCGGGTTTACCGCCGCCGCCGAACGCGCCGCCCGGTTCCTTGCCCATGGCCTGGAGCGAACCCGCCTACGATCCGAGCGTGTGGGGCCATGGCAATTTCACGTGTTTGCCGGTGAAGATTCCGGCAGATCAGCAATCCGACCTGACCCTCAAATTGACCAACGGAGAAAACGCGGACGTGATGCTCTCGCTCGCGTACGCGCCGGAGCTGTGTCGATCGCCGGGTGAGTGCAAGCTCGCCGGCGGTTGTCCCGCGCTCGGCATCGGCGACACCGAACGCGTATCGCGGCTCGCCGGGCGCTTGTCCAAAAACGAGATCGGTCCACAGGCGACGCTCTTGCTCAAAGGTCAACCCGTCGCCGTGATCGATCTCAGTAAACATGGCTCGATTGCCCAGGCCATGACCGAGACGAAACACTGAATCCGCACTCGCTGCTCACGCACCATTTCGCGTCGCTCGCGACGGACGTGCTCGTGTTCTGCTTCGTGGTCTCGCTGCTCCGGCAGCGCAAACCGGCGGGCAGCGCGATCGCGTGGCTGCTCGCGGTGATTCTGATTCCGTACTTGGGCGTGCCTTTTTATTTGGTTTTTGGGGGGCGCAAATTGTCGCGCCGCGCGGCCAAGAAAGCACACTTGGGCGGCAAAGTGGGCGCGACGACGCTGCGCGGCTTCGGCACGAGCTCGCTCTCGAGCGTGCTCTGGCTCGACGACGGCGTGCTCGCGTACGAAGAATTTCTGCGTCAAATCCTGGGAGCCGAACGCTCGATTCGCATCATCACGTTCGTGGTCGCCGACGACGAAACCGGCAACTCGCTGGTCGACGCGCTGATCCGCCGCGTGCGCGACGGCCTCGAAGTGCGACTCTTGATCGACGACTTATTGCGCTTTCACGCGCCGCACGCAAAATTGCGCGAGCTCGTTCGTGCGGGCGCGCGTGTCGAGCGCTTCATGCCGCTCGTGCACATTCCATTTCGTGGCCACGGCAACCTGCGCAATCACCGGAAAATAGCCATCTTCGACGGCGCCCGCGCGATCGTCGGCGGTATGAATTTGGGCATGGAGTACATGGGCAAGACCCCGGATCCCGCGCGCTGGCGCGATCTGTCGTTGCTGGTCGAAGGCGAGGCAGTGAGCGCGCTCGACGCGATTTTGCGTGCCGATTGGCAATTCGCGTGCGGTGAAGAGCTCCGCCCCGTGAGCCGCGCCGCGGCGGCGGAAATCCCGGTGCAAGTCGTGCCGAGCGGTCCGGACTCGGAGAGCGATCCGATTTACGACGCGGACTTGACCGCGATTTACCGCGCCGAGCGGCGGATCTGGATCGCCACGCCGTACTTCGTGCCGGATGAAGCGCTGCTTCGCGCGCTCGTGATCGCGGCGCGGCGCGGCGTGGACGTGCGCGTGGTCACGCCCGAGCGCTCGAACCATTTGCTTTCGGATTTCGCGTCCGGTTCGTGTCTGCGCGATTTGAATGCAGCCGGGGTGGCGATTCATCGCTACGAAAAGATGCTGCACGCGAAGACGTTGCTCGTGGACGAAACGCTCGCGGTGGTCGGCTCCGCGAATTTCGACATGCGCAGTTTGTTTTTGAACTACGAGATCGCGCTGTTCTTCTCCGGTCCGGCCGAAGTCGAGCGGCTCGCGCATTGGTTCGAGCAGACTTTCGTGAACACACGCCGCGGCCCGCCACGCGCCGGCATGCTGCGCAGCGCGCTGGACGACGTGGCGCGTTTGATCGCCCCGCAACTTTAGTCGATCGCAGTCCGCAGGCTGCGAAATCACTGGCGCGCGAGGTCTCGTCCAGAGTCCCGCTGACGAATGCAGCGAGAGTTCGCCATGGCGCCGGCAAAATGGCTATCCCCGCAATGATACGCCGCACCGAGTGGATACGCGGCCGAGCCGAATTCGAATAGTTCGGCACAAACTGCCGAGATTTTGCGGTTGACGCGAGTCCGGCACGCGCCGCCGAGGAGCACCCCCAAACAAAATCACATGCGCGGAGCCGCGCGGACACCAATTGCTGCCATGCGCGTCGAATTCGAGTCGTGGGTCGTGCTGCTTGCAGTTGTAGTTCTGTGCGGCGTCGCGTGTTCGGGTAGCGCGAGCGCGCCGCTGGACGCGACGAACTCGAACGCCGGAACGACGAGTGGCGGCGCGAGCACGGCGAACGGCGGCGCGAACGCGAGCAGCGGCGCGGCCGGCACGAACGCATCGAGCGCAGGCACTGCCGGCACGGCGGATGGCAGTGGCGGCGGCGCCGGTGAGTCGAGCGCTGGCGCAGGTGGCGGCGGTGTCAGCGCGAACGGCGGCGCGAGTGCGAGCTCGGGGGCAGGTGGCACGACGATGCCAGCGTCGAACTTCACGTGCAGCGAGTGTTTGGGGTTGCTCACGACGGACGAGTGGTACTCGCAAGGCTTCGAGAACGACGGCGTGGACGGCACGAAGTGGCAGCTGAAGTATCACCACTACGGCTACGTGAACACCTGGGCCGATCCGAACAGCGTGTTTTGGAGCGACACGGGAGACTCCTTCGATTTGACGCAAGGTTCGGCGATTCAATCACCCTGCAGCGTCAATTCGAATCTGCCGGATCGCCTGGTTTTTGCCGCGCTGGATTGGGAGATGTCGACTGAAGATCAGTGGGTGAGCGCGCTCGAAGCCGCGCTCGCGACGTTCGAAGTCAAGTACCCGAGCCTGCGCCGGGTCGAGCTCATGACCATGATTCGTTGCCCGGGCAATCAGAAGTGCAATCCGAACGAAGACTACGGTCCAGGCGCGAACATGAGTGCGGCACGCCAAGATTGTTATGTGCCACCGTTCGAGGACTCGGCGATCGCGAAGGTCGCCGCGGCGCATCCGGATTTCGTCGCGGTCGGGCCTCAGGTGGAAGCGCTCGCGTGCAAGGATCCGGTCGATGGCGCGCATCTCTCCGTCGACAGCAATCAGCACGCCGCGCAAGCGATCGCGACGTACTACGCCGCCCGCCCGTAGCGAGCCCTCACGGATGCGGCGGTGTCGATGGCAGCGTGATGTGAGGCATGCCCGGCGGCGCGGCGCCCGGCGCGGCGGGTGTCATTCCGCTCGGGCGCATGCCGCCTGGCATGCGCATACCGCCGCCCATGGGCATCCCGCCTTGCTCGTCCATCCGTTTGAGCTCGGCGATGACTTTGTCGTAGCTGCCGAGCATCTGATCGCAGCGTTCGCGCGGGAAGCTCGGCGTGCGTTGCTTCACCATCTCGCACGTGCTCGAGCCGGGCGGCAGATCCGCGCACAGCTTGCTCACGAGCTTGTCGCACGAGGCGCGCCCGGCTTTTACTTTGGCGAGCGTTTCGCTCACGGTGCCGAGCGCGGTTTCGCACGTGCTCGGCAATAACAGCTCGGCTGCGGCTTTTGCTTCTTGGCAAGCCGCGGCTTCGGCGCCCGCGCCAGTGCAGATCTTCGATTGCCAAGCGCCGCAAGGGCCCGCGGCCGCGCCGCTGCCTGCGGGTGCCGCCGCGACTTCCGCGCGGAGGTGCGCCTTGGCTTGCTGAATCTGGCCGAACCAGCCCGCCGCCGCACCGACGATCAGCGCGCCGGCAGCGATCGCGATGGCATTGGTCGAGGAAATCAGGGCGGGCTTCGCTGCGCTGCCCTTCACGGGTTCACTCGTCTTCGCGGACTTCGCTTTCGCTTTCGTCTTTGGAGGCGGAGGTGATTCCTCTTCCTCTTCGTCTTCGAAATCGTCCTCGCGCTCGTCATCCTCCGACCCGGGCTCGCTCATGGTGCGCGCACCCTATGCGCCGGCATGGGGAAGCACAACAGAAAGCGGTGATCCGTCCGAATTGCGCGGGCAATGCCTCAGAACTGCGGCTGAGCGGAGCGTAGCGCTGCTTCAGTGCGGCTCGCGCTACTTCACGACGTCCGGCACGACTACGCCGCAGTTCACGAAGGACAAATTGGTGTCGATGCGAAAGTGAGAGCCCGGATCGTGACGCTCGGCGTGGAACAAATCCAAGTCGTAAGTGCCGCCTTTGCTGATGCCGAGCATGGTCGCGGAAGCGTCGAGGTTGATCGAGCCGGTTTCGGCGGGATGTAGACCGCCGAGATCGACGGCGAGGTGATTGTTGATGAAGACCCACACGTCGTCATCTCCGTCGAAGGTGAAGGTCTCGCCGCCGTTGTAGGCAAATTGGGTGTGCAGCTCGGTCGTGAAGCTGAAGTTGTGGACCTTGCCGTCTTCGCCAGCAATCGGTCCGCCGTTGTAGTCGTTGGTCCCGATGGTGTTGCCGAAGCCGGCGTTGTCGAGCGGAAAGAACAACGAGCTATTGAAGGTGAAGAGTCCGTTTGCTTGGGGTGCGAAGAAGAAGCGCAAAACGTAGGGGAGGTTCTTGCCAGGCGTATAGCGATACCACTCGTCGAAGTCAGCCTGAGTCGTGGTTTCGGCTTGGAACGGGCACACCGTGGAGCCCGCCGCAGCGAACGTATCCGGCTGACACTTCGAGGCGTAGACCGGTTTTTGATCCGTGCCGAGCAAACTGGCGACCAAACCGGTGGTCACGTTCATGCCATAGAGGCGGCCTTCAAAATCTGGGTTTTGTCCGGCGCCGTTCCCACCCACGAAATCGCGCACCACGCCGAGCAAGATGTTGCCGCACGTGCCGCTATTCGCAGGTGGCGGTAGCACTCCGCCATCCGGTGCACTCAACGGATCGCCAAGTTGAAAACCGCCCACGTCCGTCGGAGTGAAGTCTGGTGGCAGAGTCATGATGATGCCCGCTTCGGGCCCCGCATCCGCACCGCCGCCCGTGCCGTCCGGTGGAGTGATGATGCCGCTCGAGCCGGCGCCAGTGCCGACGCTGCTCGAGTCACCGCCCACGCCGCGCAAGGGGCCGGTGCCTTTCGATGCGGTGCCCGCACAACCGCCGAGCAAGCTCAACCCAGCCACACACGCGCCTGCGCTCAAAACGAACTTTGCTCGCACACTTTACAAGTTAACGAGCCGCATCGTTTGGGCCATCGAAATCGTAGTCAAGATTGGAGTTTTACCGAAGCTCGAACGCAGCGCGAGCTCGCGAGCTCAAACGTTCGCGTTCTGAGCGCGTACGAGCCGATAGCCGCGTAGCCCTGCGCCCAGCATTTCGCGCAATTGTTCGAAGATGGTGACGTCGAGTGAGCTCAGCGCGACGCTGAGGATGCCCATCGGTTCACCGTCGAACACGAGCGGTTGCACGAGCAGTGCGCCGCGCTCTTGCGCGAACCAGTCAGGCGGTCCGAAGTCACTCGCGCGAAATGTCTCGGCGGGTAGCGTTTGGCGCGCGCTGTTGTAGGCGGCCAGGCAAAGGCAATTCGTCGTCACTTTGCCGGGCTCGGTGAAGAGGCCGAGCGCGAGCGCGGGCACGCCGAGCGCGTGCATGCGAACTGCGAAATGTTCGCGCAAATCCGCGATTTCGCCGCCGCCGATCAAGAGCGAGGTCAAGCGTGAAAACTCGCGCAGTTGAGCGAGCGTCTCGAGCTTGCGCGAGATCTCCACGCGCACGAGCGATTCGGAGACGAGTGCGCTCGCGGCTTCGAACAGATCGTCCACTCGTGCGAGCACGGTGGGATCTTCCGACGCGGCGTGTTTGATTTCACGCCGGAGTACGCGCAGCACGGTTTGGCACACGCTCAAGTTTCCGCCCGCGCGCCCGAGCTTGGCCATGATCTGATCGATGGCCGGCAAAAAGTCGCTCGAGCCGGTTTGGGTCAAATCATTGAGCAACGCGGTGAGCAGCCGTTGCTCCCAGCTGCTCCCGATACCGAACAGCGCACCATGCGCGACGCGCGCGAGCTCGGCGCAGATCAACACGCGCCGCTCCACGATCGCCGCTTCGAAGCTGCGGCCGCGCGTCGGCGCGCGGCGCAATTCCTGCTCGGCTTCGAGCTTCGCGCAACCGCACGAACGCCGCTCGACGATCTCCGCGACGAGCTCGGTTTCGAGCGGCTCGTCGAGGCCGTTGAGCAGTGAGGCCAAGCGCCGAAGCCCGTCTCGGCCGAGCGCTTCGGTCGGTTGACGCACGGTGGTGAGCGGCGGCACCGCGCAGCGCGTGACGTCGAGATCGTCGAAGCCGGTGACCGCGAGCTCCGTCGGCACCGCGATGCCGCGCTCGGCGAGCGCGTCCAGCACTCCGAGCGCCATGTAGTCGTTCGCCGCGGCGATCGCGCTCAGTGATTCGATGCGCACGCCGCGTTGGTCGAACAGCTCGCGCACCGCGAGCGCCCCGGATTCGCGCAGCCAGCTGCCCTGCAAGACCAAACGCGGGTCGAGCGCGATGCCGCTGTCGCTGAGCGCGGCGGCATACGCGGCATAGCGCTCTTCGGCTTCGATGCTCGTCACGGGTCCGCGCACGAACGCGATCCGTCGCCGATTGTGCACCTGGATCAAATGGGACACGACGCTCTTCATGCCGGCTGCGCCGTTCACCGAAATGCTGTGCATATTCGCGACGCGCGCCCCGAGATTGACGACGGGAGATCCAGAAAAACGCCCGAGAAACTGGGCCAAATTCTCGATCCCGAGCTCGTTGCCGAGCGCGCCCGAGAGCGCGACAGCGCCAGCGAACTGTCGCGGTTCGATCAGATCGTACAAGAAGTTGCGCTGGGCGCGGCGATCCGTGCGCGCGTCCGCGAGTACGCCGCCGGCGAGGCATACGAGCTGCAAATTCGCGAGCTCGGCTGCTTGGACCGCGCCGCGCAAGATCCCGACTTGGTAGTCGTCCTCGACCGCGTCCATCAAAAACGCGACGCGACGTTTCAAGGCGCGTAGCATCATGAGCAGCGTGTCGAACTGCGAGCCGTGACGAACATCGATTCGACTTTAGATCATCGCGCTCGCCAGCGCACGTCGCGACGACTTCGGGCGACTAAGGTGAAGGTGGCGCGCCTTGGTAAAATGAGATCTCGTCGATCGAAAAGCTGAAGTGTTCGACCGAGCCGTCGTTGATCCAAAGTAGTGCGTTGATCACGCCGGCGAAGCTTGCTTTGTTGCCGAAGCCGAGCTGTTTCAATTCTGTCCAAGCGGCGTGATAGTGCACCCAATCGGAGCCGAAATTGAAGGGTTTTCCTGGGTGATCCGAGCACGTCATGGTCGCCGGGTTGCAATCGCCGATGCCCGGCGTCGGGTCGGTCGCTGGGATGACCGCGAGGAAGCGCACGGCGCTCGGTCCGTCGCTCTTGCCCCAGAAGGAAATGCCGTCGAAGTCCGAAACATCTCGACACGGCATCTTGAAATACATGCCGGAGATGCGCGCGGCGCCGCCGCTGAACGTCGCGGCCTGTGCGGTCATGTTCGCGCCGGGCTCGGAGCTCGTGACCGGCGCTGGGGCGTCGTTGATGTAGCCGAGCCAACCTGCCACACCTTGTTCGAAGTCAGTGACGAGCGCGGCGGGCTTCACGAGCTGTGAGTCGCACACACTCGCGATTGGTGCGCCGCCGCTGCCGCCGGTGTTTGGTGGAGCCCCCGCGCTCCCGCCACCGTTGAGCCCATCGCCGCCGCTGCCGCCGTTCGCGTCGCCAGCCGTGTTCGGCGCGCCCGCGCTCGCCGTGCCGCCGCTCGCGTTGCCGCCGTTCGCGTTGCCGCTGCTCGTTCCGGCGCTGTTGCCGTCGTTCGCGTCGCCGCCGCTCGCGCTGAGTGAGCCGCCGCTGCCGCCCGCACTGTTTCCCGCCGAATCGGTCGGGAAATCGCCGCCGCTCTCGATTGCGTTCGAGCTGAAGAGACCGCTCGGCGCTTGGCCTCCGCAACCGGAGCTCGCCGTGAGCGCGAACAAGCCAAGCGTCGAGAGCGAGCGAACGAAACGCAACCGCGATGTCTCAACTTGCGTCATGACCAACCATTCGAAGATTCAAAGCGTGCCCAGCAAACGAACACGAGACACGCACAATCCAAGTTACGCTTCACCACTTCGCTCGACCGAGCAACGAAAATGATGGTCAACAAACGAGTTTTACCGAAATGCGAGCGTTCGCATTTTACGTGTACGCGAATCGCGCTCGAAGCTCGACGCGAGAAGCGTGCAAATCGAAAGCGTGCAACCTTGGGTCAACTCGAGTTTGGCGAATCAGATCGAGTCGCGGAGCGCGGAGTCGCGCGCTTTTTCGTGCGGACTTCGCGCTCATTTTACGTACGCAGCCGAGGCGCGAGCGTCTGTGATAAGCAATTCGGATGGCCTTCGAGGGTTTTGCCGATCCGAACGCGAAGTTTTTCAAGTTGCTAGCAAAGAACCAAGACCGCGCATGGTTTCAAGCGCGCAAAGCCGAATTCGAGGCAGGTTGGCAAAAGCCAATGGGCGAGCTTTTGGCCGAAGTGCGTGAAGGTGTCGACAGCGCATACCAGCACTGTGATCTGGACGAACCCAAACTGTTTCGCATTTATCGCAACCTGCGTTTCTCGAAGGACAAGTCGCCGTACAAGACGCACGTCGGCGGCCTCATCCCGACCAAGCGCAAGGGCAAAGTCACCGAAGTGCCGATGGCAATCTACGTGCACGTCGGCGAACCGAAGTCATTCGCCGCCGCCGGGCACTACATGATGGATCCACGCATGCTCGAGCGCTTTCGCGCCTCCGTCGCAGACGACAAGCGCGGGCGCGAGCTCGATAAAATCTTGAGCGCACTCGGCAAAAAAGGTTTCGTCGTGCGCTCGTACGAAGAATACAAGCGCGTCCCGAAAGGCTACGACGCCGAACACCCGCGCGCCGAACACCTGAAGCGCAAAGGGCTCACGGTCGGCTTCCCGGAGTTGCCCAAGGCCATTCTGACTTCACCTAAACTCGCCGCTTGGCTCATCACGCAGGCGAAAGCCGCAGCGCCGCTCGTCGAGTGGCTCGTCTTCGCGACGCACTAGCGCGAATGCCGTGGAAGCTACTTCGCCGGAGCGGTGAGCTGTGGCAAGGTGAGCCCGTACGGCGCGGCGCGTGGGAACAAGAACGTCGGCGCATGCGACCAATCCCCGAGGTAGATGGTCGTGCCGTTGCCGCCGAGTGAGCCGAGCGCTTCGAACGCCTTTTGTTGAATCACGAGCGGCGTCAGCTCGAGTGCCTTGGCGCGATTTTGCGCCGCTTGGCCTTCGGCCAGGATCTTCATCTGTTCGGAGTCCGCTTTGGCTTTGACGAGGCTCGCCTCGGCTTGCGCCTTTTCCACCGCGACTTGCTCTTCCGCGACCGTACGCGTGTTGTGTTGCTTGAGTAGCTCGAGCTCGGCGCGCCGCTTTTCGTCGTCGGTTTCGGCTTGTGAGCGCAGTCGCGCGGCTTCGGCCTCCGTCTCGATCTGGGTGCGTTTGCGCAACGCCTCGGCTTCGACATTGGCTTTCTGGCGCAAAGCATCCTGCTCGGCGACCAATTTCTGGCGCACGGCGTCCGAGATTTCCGGCGCGAACTCCACGCCTTCGATCGTAACGGAGGCGATTTCGACGTGCTTGCCGCGCGTGCGCCGGCGCACTTCGTTCTCGATCTCGTCCTCGATCTTCTCGTTCTTCACCATCAGTTCGCCGTACACGTGGCGCGCGAATACGCCGCGCGACGAAGAGCGAAACTCGGGGCCGACCACTTCGTCGTAGTACTGCGGACCGATCTCGTTTGCCAGATCGTAGAGTTCGGAGATCACCGGTCGATAAATGATCGCCAGATGCACATCCATCGCCAGGCCCTCGCTCGACACCGTGTGCACCAGATCCTTGTGCGTCGAATACGTCACGTCGTAGTCGTCGACTTGGCCGCAATCGCGCAGGAAGCACCAACCCAAATTGTAAATGCCGGGCTGCAACACTTGCTGATGCAATCCGCCCTCGTGTGGATCGAAGCGCAGCCCGCGATGACCGGGATTGACCGTGTAGTACGCACAACCATTGAGACCGAGCAGAGCCAAGAGCACACACGTTCGCATCGAAAACCTCCGGTTTTTTGCGTAGAAATTTGAGGGAATGCCAGCGTTGGGCGATGGGTGTCAGTGCAAATCCATGCCCGCGAGCCAACCCGAGAGTTGACGTCCAATCGAGTCCGCGCACTCGAGCACCACGGGTGCGCCGCGCTCGGCCGATGTCATCGCAGATGCGCTCGCGTGAGCGTGAGTCTGCGCCAGATAAACATTGCCCGAGCTCTGCCTGAGCGTGGCGCGCACGCCCATGCGTACGACCAAACGATCGCGAGTGTATTCCGCGTGCGCATCGACCAGCTCGATCGACAATCCGAGCGCGTGAGCGTCACTCTCCGCGAGCTCTCGTTTCGTGGTCGAGAGAGCATGTTCGATCGATTGCGCGAGCGCGCGATCGACGTCACCGTAGCTCACGCTCGCGCCGGACACGGCGAGCGGCAAGTGAGTGCTCGTTGCATCGACGGCAACGCGCAATGGCGGCGCGCGTTCGGCTTCTGTTGGCGCGCGCGCGGGCAACACCGACACCACGCTTCCACCACCACAACCGATCACGAGCGCAGCAACCGATATCAATCGACTGTGCACGTGCGTCGTTAGAGCAAGCAATGTGCCCGCAACACTTCGTCGCAGTTTTTCGAGATCGAGCTCTGAACGCGGCACGCTGTCGGGGCGATGCTCCGCGCCACGAAGGCCGGCTCGGGGCGTTTTGGGTCGAGCTTGCGGCGAAGGCCCGAGCGTCCAATCGCCTAGCTGTTCATGGCTTTTGAGTGACGTTAGTTTGACTTTTAGTGACATTCACGTAGATTTATTGTGTCTAAACGATAGTTATGCTGCTCGCTGAGATGCCGAACGCCCTTCAGCCCTTCACCCGATTCAGCGTTATTTCTGCGCGTTCGTGCGAATTCGGGCGGCCGCTGTTCGTGCCTGCAGGCATCCAGCGCGTACATACCGGGCCGACCACGCCCGAAGAGCTGGCTCGTTTACTCGCGGACGCCGAGCCCACCTTGGAAGAGGTGTCGCAGGTTCGGCGTATCGCGGTCCAGGAGCAGCGTTGGTGGGTCCGCTGCTGTGTCGCGCTCGGCTTCGTCGCGCGTCGCCTTCGTCCACGTCGAGTCTCTATCCCAGGAAGGAATCGCCCATGGCAGCGCATCCCGCAGCAGTGATTTTCGCTCTTTCGATGGCGGTTTGGGTCGCGGACGTTCGTTTGGCTCCGTCGCGCATGGCGCACGAATCGGTCGCGCCCGTCGCGGCCTGTGAAGCCGGGCCGAGCGCGTCGTCACCGCCGGACGCGGACGCAGAGCTCGTCGTCTGCGGCTCGCGGCTCGTGCAGTAGCGCGCAAAAGCGCCAGCTTTGGGAGGCAAAATGGGCGCGTTTCGCGCGCTCGCCGCGGCTAACTTCGTTGAAGATGCGGCGCGTTTCGCGTTTGTTTTTGGGTTTGCTCGCACTGCTCGTCGCGGCGCTCGCGTGCAGCGCGTCGACTGGGCCGAGCGCGACGCGCGCTGAAACCGGAGGCAGCGCCGGCACCGTCGGAGCAAGTGGCGAAAGCGCGAACGGCGGTAGCGCGACGAGCAATGCTGGCGCCGCGAACGGCGGCAGCGCGACGGCTGGCGCGATGAATCAGGCGGGCGCGACGAACAACGCCGGCTCGTCGGCTGCGGGAAACAGTGCCGGCGGCGCAAGCAACGCCGGCGGAAATGGCGCAAATAACGCGGGCAGCGCGAACGGTGGCAGCGGGCCCGCGCTCCGGTGTGGTTACATGAATCAGGGCCACGTGCTCGATGTAGCGCCCGGGATCGAGCTCTGCATTCCGCCGCAAAATTGTTTACCCGAAACCTGCCCACCCACGCTCGGCAGCTGCGTAAACAACGCCTGCGTCTACGACGCGGGCTACGATGGCGTGCAGACGCTGCCCGAAGCTTGGGCCACGCACTACTGCGATCTGCAGTCGGGTGCATGCCAAGGCGTGCATCAGCTCGATCCGGTGCTCACCACCGCGCAGAACTTGGCGTCCCAATCGAGTTTGCCTTTGTGCAAGTCGGCGAGCGCGGGCTCGACGTGTGTCGGCATCGTCGCGATCCCGCCGATGATGGAGGGCAATCGCGAAAAGTTCGGTGAAAATTGGGGGCTCGGGCTGACCGAACCTTCCGGCCTTTGCTACCAAGTCACCGGACCGGGCGGCTCGGCGCTGCTCGCGGTCACCGATCGCTGTGGTGGCTATTGCAAGTGTCCGTCGTT
>DATATR010000459.1:0-3633 GCA_036268695.1 Polyangiaceae bacterium
CAATCAAAAAAACGCCCGAAGTGGCAACCACGTCGCCGGCTTCGAGTCCTTCGAGCACTTCGATCATGCCGTTCGACTCGGCGCCGATGCGGATTTCCCGCGCTCGAAAACGTCCGTCGCCCAAATCGAGAAACACCAAGCGTCGCGGCCCGGTGTAAACCACGGCAGAGCTCGGCACTTGCACGTGCGCGCCCAAGTCACCCGTCAATTCGACGCGCGCGTACATGCCCGGACGGAGCTCGAGCTGTTTGTTCGCGAGCTCGAGCCGGAGCCGCGCCGTCCGCGCATTCGGATCGAGATACGGATAAATGTACGCGACTTTGGCTTCGTACTTTCGCTCGGGCAGATAATCGAGTGTGACCTCGGCCAAAGTACCGACGTGCACGCGCGCGAGATCTTGCTCGTACACGTCCGTTTCGATCCAAACGCGATCGAGCGCGGCGATGCGATAAAGCCTCATCCCCGCTTCGACCGCCGCGCCTTCGACGACGTTCTTCTCGATCACGAAGCCACTCGCCGGTGCCGGCACCGCGATGCTCTCGAGTGGTTCGCCCTGGGCGGCGACCGCGTCGACTTGAGCGGCGCTCAAGCCGAGTAGCTCGAGCCGTTTGCGCGCCGCACTCGCGACCGCGTCGCTGTGCGGCGCCGCGTCCGCCGCGGATCCGAGCGCGCTCGCGCCGCGGTTGGCGAGCAAAAAATCCTGCTCTGCGGCGTACAAATCGGGACTGTAGAGCCAAAACAGAGTCTGGCCGCGCTTCACGCGCTGCCCGGTTTCATTCGCGGCAAGCTTCGTGATCCAGCCGCGCACTTTGAGATTCACCTCGCTGAGCGAGGACTCGTCGTAAGCGACGCGACCCGTCGCGCTGAACACGCTCGTCATCGGGCCGACCGTCACCGGCTCGGTGCGGACGCCGCTCAACTGCCGGCGCGCGCCATCGATCAACACAATGCCTTCGGCTTCTTGCTCCTTGGTGATTGGGATGAGCTCCATGCCACAAATGGGGCATTTTCCGGGCACCGCCGCCTTGACCGACGGATGCATCGAACAGGTGTAGTGATCGATCGCCGCGTCGGTCGCGACGTGGTTCGTTGTCGCGCTCGACGCAGGCGCCCCCGGAGTGCGAAACCAAGCGCTGAGTGGCGTGCGAAAGGCGAAGCCCGCGACGGCTAGCGCCAAAGCAAAGCCGAGCCAGCCCAGCCAGCCAGTGCGTGTTGCGGGCGTCATCGCGCGTCCTCCGCGTTGCTCGCCGGCATTCGCCCGAGAGCGTGGTCGAGCTCGGCGTGGCGGCGATCGTCGTCGGCGAGCGCGATTTCGTAGTTGAGCTCGGTGCTGCGCAAATCCTTTTCGGTGCCGAGCACGTCCATCAGCGTCGCTCGTGACGCCGTGAAGTCGGCGCGCGCGGCTTCCACTTGCTGCCTTGCGAGCGGCAAGAGTTGGCGTTCGAACACGTCGAGCACGTGTTCCGCCTCGCGCACTCGCTGCCGAGCGATGTAGACTTCGGAAGTAGCGCGGTCGCTCGCGCGTTCGGCTTCGCTCTCGTAGCGAGACTGAAGCGCGTTGGCTTCGTCTTCTGCGCCGGCGCGCGCCGCGGATTGGATCGGCAACGCAAACCCGATCCCGACCATCCAGCGGTGTTCGGGCATGTCCCACATCGAATTGTACGAAGTCGAGAGCGTGAAGTTCGGATAAGCATCGCGCGCAGCGCGGCGCGCGCGCGCCTGTTATGCGCGCGCGTGCTGCTTCGCCGCGGAAATCTCAGGTCGATTTTCGCGTGCCTCTCGTTCGAGCTGGGCTTCGTTCAGCTCGGGAGCCGGCGCGCGCTCGAGCTTCGCGGGCGCTGCTGGCAACGCCGCAGCGGGCGCGCGATGCAGCAATTCGTTCATTTGCGCGATGAGCACGTCGCGTTCGCTGGCGAGCACCACCGCGTCGTGCTCCATGTGCGCGAGCTCGGCCTGGATGTAGAGTGAATCGCGTAGCGAGCCACGTCCGGCTTCGAGGCTGGCCGTGACGCTGTCGCGCATGGCTCGCATCAGCTCGACGTGGTGCGCGTTGATCTCGAGCGAACGCGTCGCGACGTAGTATTGGCTGTAGAGCGTCGCGGCCGCGAGTGCCAAATCGCGGCGCGTGCTCTCGTAGTCGCTGCGCGCGGCGCCTGCTTCGGCCGCGGCGACATCGCGTTCGAGCCCGAGTTTGCCGAACCACGGCACCTCTTGCCTGATGCCGAACTCATAGCCGAGACGCGCGTTCGACGAGCCGACCGAAAGCGGCGCGAGCGAAGCGTCGATCATGGGATCGGGCAATGCGCCAGTTGCGCGGACGTGAGCGGCAGCGGCGCGCGCGCTCTGTCGTGCCGCCTCCAGGCTTTGATTTTGCTTCAACACGACGCGCACGAATGCGTCGCGATCGAGCACGCCGTTGCGCGCCAGGCTGTCCGAGGTTCGGGCTGCTTTTGCCTCGCGAGCCGAGGCGGCATTCGGCGAATCAGCGAGTGCCACGTCGCTCAGGGCAACCCAATAAAAAATAAGCGCCAGCGCGCCGGCGCAAAGTCGCACGCGAAGAGCCATGATGTTTCCGATCGAACACTGAACCGAGTGAGGATCACGAGCGCGCACCGAGGCGCGAGCTCGCGAGGGTTAGCGCAGCGCTCGACGAGAGCGTGCGCGGCGGCACGAATTGATGCGTACGAAGCTCGAGCGGGAGCTCGAACGAACGCTCAAATCAACCAAACGCGGTTCTTCAGAAAAATCGACGGGCCTTCGTTCGGAGGCGCGCGCGCCATCACTCCCGAACGGGAGCTCGCGCGACGCGCAATTCGCGGTGGAGCCCCAAACTCGAGCACCGTGAGCAGCGCGGCCGGCGCGATCTCGGTCGAGGCTTGCGGCAAGCGCGGCGCAGGCATTTTCGCGACTTGTCCGACGCGCTCGCAACATTCCGGAGCCGCAAGAGTGCTCGGCCGCGACTCTGGAGCGCGCTCCGCTCGCGCACAGCAGCAAGTGTCGATCACGCGGCCGCTCATGTGGCAGACGAAGAGCGCCTTCTGCACGAGCAACGCGGGCAACACCAGTAACGGCGCGACGAAGAACGCTAAAAACGCGAGGCGCCGTCGCAGCCAGTACATTGCGGCTCAGCGTAGCACGCTCGGGCCACGAGCCTCGGCTAATGACGGGAATCGCCGGCATTCTAGGCCCAACTGCGACTGACTCGCCGCGACGCGACTTCAGTGCCGCGAGTCCAAAAATCAAAAGACGAGCAGCTTCGTGAGCTACGGCCCGAGCGCGTACAGTGTGAATCTGAGCGCGCTCGCTGCTCTGCCTCGAGAAGCTAGGCCGGCGCGAGCACGTGGATCTCCGCCGCGTGCGCGTCGCGCTTCGGCCAGGCCACGAAGAGCCGATCGAGCTCACTCGACCAGAGCCCGGTCCGAGCACCGGCTCGCGTCGCGATGCGCTGCAGTCGCTGATATTTGCCGGCCGTGGAGGCATCGAAGACGTCGACGTAGCCTTCGCCTCCGATCGCGTACACGCGCGCGCGGCGCGCGTCGTAGAACAGGTCGTCGCTGTCTCCCACGCAGGGTTCAGTGGCAATGCGCCTAGCAGAAGCCGCGTCGAACACGACTAGCTCAGCCGGATTTCGGG
>DATATR010000460.1:0-24941 GCA_036268695.1 Polyangiaceae bacterium
TCAAATCGCCGGACGTCGTCAATTGCGTGATCGGCGTGATCAAGGGCATCAAATTCCCGAGGTCCTCACGGGCGATGGAAACCAGCACGAACTACCCGTTCAACTTCACGCCCTGAGTTGCAGCAGTCAGCGTAAATTCCGTGGTCACAGCGTTTCCAAGGCGAAGCTCACTACTGCCGAGTACGCCGGGTGAAGACCCGTACAGCGCGCTGCTCAGTGGCACCCGCGCGATTCATCGCGAGCATCGCGTCCTGCGCGAGAGCTGGCTCAACGAGCTCAAACTCGAGAACAAAGACGACGTCTTGTTCGAGTTCGAGGTGTTGCTCAAGGCCACGGCGTGCTTCTCGAACCCCCGCAATCATCCCGGCCCTCCGCGGCGCGCGCTGGTCGTCACGCAGGATTTTCGTTTCGCGCTGCAGACGTACCACGACGGCCTCGAACGCGCGATTCAGCTCGCGCGACAATTGCTCGGCTCACTCGATCGTGCCTTCGTGTTCCATCGCTACCTCGAGACCATGTTGCCCGAGGACAACGCGCGGACGCGGCTTCTGACGCAAGGCGCGCAGCAAAACACGCCACAGGAAAGTCTCATCACGTTGCGCCATGGCCTCACTTCGGCAAACGAAGTGCTCGAAGGTATGCTGCGCACGCCGCGTGTCTCGTTCCGCCTCTTTCACGCGATGCTCGCCACCGTGTACCGCGAGATCGATCGCAGCTCGTTCTTCAATCCGTTGAATGCGCTGGAATTTAGGCCCGAATTCGATCGCATCAAATCCGCTCAAGTGTTGGATCTGATCCGCAGCGTGCCTGGTGCGGAAGCGCATCGCTTGGTCGCGCTGACATTTCTCTCGCTGTTTCGCATGCTGCGTTACTTGTCGCTGCTCGGGCGCATTGCCGGTGACGTCGAGCGGCGCCGTCAGCAAATCGGCAGCACTTACCTAGTGCTGAGTGTACTCCGCTCCGACGCGCGTGCACTCAGCGACTACTTGCGCCAGAACTCCGGGCTCTTACTCGCCGAAGGCTTCGAGCGCGATTTGATGGCGCTCGGTGCACCGCAGATACGCGGTCGATCGGCTGCGCTGCGCGCTGGTGGTCATCGTTTGATCGGCATTCGCAGCGCGCTCGAAGGTATCGCGGGTAGCTTACGGCTGGAGATGCGCCGCACGTTTCAGCACGATTTGCCGGCGCTCGACGCAGGCACGCGCGCGGCGGAGCTACGTCAGCGCGTCGACGTTTGCGTCGAGAACTTGCGCCCGGCGCTGCAGAACGCGGTGCTTTTTCTAGGCAAAGCCCTCGGCGCGAGCCTGGAAGAAGGGGGCGTATTCGACGACCAAGCCGCCCGTCGCGAAACGAGCGAACGCCTGCGCCGCGACGTTTGGATGTTCGCGCAAATCGTGCGCGCGTTCTCGAGCAAGGCACAGCACTCACCTGCGGAGGATCGCTGGGCCGCGGTGTACAACTTTCAGTATGTGCGCGAGTTCCTCGCCTACTTCCGCGCGATGGGTTACCCGCTCTTGCGCTCGACGGACTATCCACGCTTCGACGCATTCATGGCCGCGATGTCCGGCCTCGAGGATACCGATCTCGTCGATCCGTCGCGCCTCGAAGCAGCGATCGACGAATGCGTGGCGTTTCACGGCTTCTTGCTGCAGCTCTTCGAGGACATCTCGAAACGCGACGAACTCGCTGGCGTCGCATTCGATCGACGGGCGGCGGCTGGCTCTCTCCGTCTCTATCTCGGCGAGTGACGAATCACCAAACTGGTGAGAACACTCGCTCGGATCAGGCTGAAACCCGCGTAGGCCCAGCGCACACCAAGGACACTCCCTGAGCCGAGACTTGGTTTGCCCGCGCGCGCCAAGAATGCGCGCGCCAGGCAGATTGGCCCGAGCGCGCCAGTTTCCGGGCGCGCTCGAGTTTGCGGGCCGCTCCATCGATTCGCGGACGCCGAAACGCCCGCGATCCGATCGAATCAGCCCGACAAGGGCTCACGCCTTCTTGGCGGCCTTCTTGCGCTTCTTGGCACCCTTCTTCGCGCCCTTGCGCTTTGCAGCGCGCTTCTTCGCAACTTTCGGCGCCTTCTTCGCAGCGGGTTTCTTCGCGGACTTGGTACGGGTCTTTTTTGCAGCCATTTCGATATGCCTCCCAGCATTCGGACCTTGGTCATGTCGACCTCAATCCGAGGGTATGTTGCAAGACGTATATTGCCACCTATTGTGATGTGTCAACGAAAAAAATTCACTTGCGATCCACGAGGCCCCAAAGAACACGGGAAGACAGGGTCGCACAGCTTGCAGACAGCGCACTTGTTTAGTGCTTTTCCGCGAGTCGAAAAAGCCCGCCGTGTCGGTCGGCTGGCCTACAAAAAACTGTGTCAACACGCGCAGTTGACGGCCACTTGCGAGTGCCCTAGTCGGATCTCAGCGGACGCGCCAATTCGCGCCGCAGCCGACGAGATCCCATGAATTTTTCGAGCCTGCTCCGCCCCACAAGTTTGTTTTTACTTTTGTCGCTCAGCCTCAGTGCCTGCGGTTATTCGCAAGAGGAATGGGACCAAAAGACCCGCGAGAACGAGAGCCTGCAGAACCAGCTCAAAGCGCAGAGCGAAGCGCACAAGAAGAGCCAGTCCGACTACGAAGAGGCCGTCCAAGAGATCGACGCGCTGAAGAAGCAACTGGCCGATCGCGGCGCGAACCTCGACAACCTCAATCAGAGCCTCGCCGAGCAACGGAAGGCGCTCGAAGAATACGCGCGGCGCACCGAGCAGCTCGATGCGATTCGTAAGCGCTTCGAGTTGCTTCAAACCAAATTGCAAAAATTGACGCAGCTCGGGCTCAAAGTCGAAGTGCGCAATAACCGCATGCTGATTCAGCTACCGGGCGACGTGCTCTTCGATTCCGGCTCGGATAAGTTGAAGCCTGAAGGGCAGAAGATCTTGATGCAGGTCGCGGAAGTGATTCGCAGCGACGCGGATCTCTCGAAGCGCCGCTTTCAGGTCGCCGGCCACACCGATTCGAAGCCGCTTGCCGGTGGCCCATTCAAAGACAATTGGGGCCTCTCCGCGATGCGAGCCCGCAGCGTCGCGCTCTTGCTCACGTCCCAACCGGACAAGAATGGCATCGGCGGCGGTTTGAACCCGGCGAATTGGAGCGCTGCGGGTTACGCCGACACCGATCCGGTCGCCAGTAACGACACGGAGGAAGGTCGCGCGAAAAATCGTCGGGTCGAGCTCGTCGTGCAACCCGACGTGCAGGAAATGCTCGACCTGAAGAGCCTCGCGAAATAAGTATTCGACTGATTTCCGAGCGCGAAATCATGCGCGTCGCCACAATCGACATCGGCACGAACTCGGTACTCTTGCTGGTCGCCGAAGCCAAAGGCGGCGCGCTTCAGCCATTGGTCGAGCGCGCAACGATCACCCGACTCGGGCAAGGCGTGGATCGAACTCGATGCCTGTCCGCCGAAGCGAGCGAACGCACACTCGCGTGTCTCAGCGAGTACGCGCGAGTGCTGCGGGAGCACTCCATCGAACGGCTCGACGTCGTCGGCACGAGCGCGATGCGAGACGCGAACGGTGGAGAAGCCTTCGTGCTTCGCGCGCGGGAGATTTTGGGGGTTGCTCCGCGCGTGATTGACGGCACTGAAGAAGCGCGACTCACGTTCATCGGTGCGCTCTCCGGACTCGCGGTCTCGAGGAACGTCACTGTATTCGACATCGGCGGTGGCAGCACCGAAATCGTGACTGGGCAGCTCAATCAAACTGGCGCCCACATCCGCAGCGCAATCAGTCTCGACATCGGCAGCGTGCGCCTGTTCGAGCGTCACGTGCGAAGCGACCCGCCGCGCGCAGAAGAAATGCAGCGCGTCGAGCAAGACATTCACGAGGCGCTCGCGCAAGCTCCGGAGTTCGAACCCAACACGACGCTGATCGGCGTTGCAGGCACGGTAACGCAACTCGCCGCGCTCGAACTCGAGCTGTCGCCCTACGATGCCGCGCGGGTTCACGGCAGCGAACTGACGCGAGAGGTCGTCGAACGACTCTCGCTGCGGCTCGCGTCGCTCGACTTGAATACTCGGCGCACGCTACCCGGAATGGAGCCCTCGCGCGCGGATGTAATCATCGTCGGCAGCGCGATCGCTCGAGCGATGCTAAGCTGGTCGGGCGCCTCGAAACTTTTGGTCTCGGATCGCGGCGTGCGCTGGGGGCTCGCGATCGAGCTCGCCGGCGCATCCGGTTCGGGAGTTTCGGGCTGAGTTTCGGGCCCACTAGAATACTGCTCGTCTGAGCAACATCGCGAAGAAATTTGTGCAGATTTCTTGACACATCTGCTTCGACGAATTACAGTGCCGCGCCTGGCGATTCCTAACTACTGGTTGGGATTCGGTAGTCCGAGGCCGAAACCGTTGCGTTACCAAGCCTCGCGTATACCTCGCTGGAATGAAGTTTATGCCCAATCCGTTCAGTCCGCGGTCAAACCCTTCGTCGCGCGAAACGGGCGGAGCGTAGCTTAAGGATAACGAGCTTTCTGTTCATTCGGTTACTGGGTTCGCGCCCGCTATGAGCGCGTTACTCAGTGGTCAGCGTCAAAGGAGACGTCATGCAGTCCAGCCCGGAAGTTGAGTTCAAGGTCGGTGACAAAGCGGTTTACCCTGCCCAGGGAGTCGCGGAAGTAATCAGCATTGATGAGAAAGACATCGCTGGTTCGCGGCAGCGCTTTTACGTCCTCCGCATCTTGGACACCGATCGCAAGATCATGGTTCCTGTGTCGAACGCGAACGCTGTCGGCCTTCGCCAGGTCATCAGCGAGCAGGAGATTCGCGAGATTTTCGACATTTTGAAGGAGCGCACGATCGGCTTCGATACGCAGACGTGGAATCGTCGCTACCGCGGCTTCATGGACAAGATCAAGACGGGCTCGATCTATGATGTCGCCGAAGTGCTGCGTGATCTCTATCGTTTGAAGGCGAACAAGCAGCTCTCGTTCGGCGAGCGCCGCATGCTCGACACCGCGCGCACGTTGATCGTCAAGGAAATCGCGATCGCTCGCGCGCAAACGGAAGAAAACGTGCGCAACGAGATCGAATCGATTTTCTTCTCGAACTGATCGCCAAACTTTCGTGAAACAAAAGGCGCGTGCCCTCACGGGTGCGCGCTTTTTGCGTTTGTGGATTCGTTAGATTCCACCGTCCACGCGTCGCTGAATCGGTGGCAGCGGCGGCAACTCGAGCACGACGCGCCAACGGCCATCCTCGCGAACGCATTTGATGACGTGCGGCGGTGCGGTGCCGCCATCGCCAGTGACCGTCACTTCGGCCCAGTCGCCGCTTACGCGTGAAGAAAATTTCTTTGGCTGATATGCCAGCGTGAAGTGCGACGGCGCGATCATTTCTTCGGGCGCAATTTCACGGCCGGCGACCGCGCTCGCCCGCTTGGCGCGTTCGGCCAAATTGCGGCGCGCGTCGGACCACAAAAGTTCGTATGCCAGCCGCGCGGCGTGCGCGTCGCCGTGCACGTGCTGCATGCGTTCGATGAATTCCTGCACGACTCGCTCGGGCGTCGCGTCGCTCGCCTCGGTCTCGCAAGCCACTTGAGTGGTGAGCCACGCGACGAAGAGTAGCCCGACGCAATGCTGCAAAGTGCGTCGCGACAGGTGCTCCGAGCGCCCCGAGCGCGCGGGCAGCACGGTCGATTCGCGGGCGCGGCTCACTCGCTTCACGTAGCCGGCACGACGAGCGAGGGCAAGCGCGCAACGAATTTGGCCACGCGCGATGACCCCCAGTTACGATCCCAAAACGATGCGAGGTCAGCCCTCCCAGGTCCGACTATTTTGGCCGAAAAAGCCAGGATTTGCCGCGTTCGCGGCAGGCAGTCTCGAGCGCACGAAACAGTCTGGGTCGGGCTTTGAGCTGGTGGCCGGCGACAATCTGCAAGCGCTTCGCGCACTCTCCACAGAGCCGCGGCGTTACGCACTCGCCTATTTGGATCCACCTTTTTTGACTGGCCGCGAGCACGCGGAGGTCGCACGCACGCGCAGCGCAAACGGTCGCATCGTACGCACGCTCACGCCGGCGTTCGACGATCGTTGGGATAGCCTCGAGAGTTATTTGGCTGCGCTCGGTGATCGGGTCGCGGCGGCGCGAGAGCTGCTCTGCGACGACGGTTGTCTGGTCTTGCACGTCGACCCAAAGACGAGCCACTACGCCAAGGTCTTGTGCGACGAGATCTTCGGCGCGCGCGCATTCGCCAGCGAGATCGTTTGGCGCTATCGGCGCTGGCCGGCCAAAACCAAGAACTTTCAGCGTGTCCACGATGTGCTCCTTCGTTATGTGCGAAACCCGGATCTCGCCCCGAAGTTCAAGCAGCTATACGAGCCGCTTGCCGCGTCGACGCTCGCGACTTGGGGCGATAAGAAGCAACGCGCCGTCGTCGAGCCGAGTGGCAGACGCAGCCGTTCCAGCACGACCGCCGAAAAGACCGCCGGCGCGCCGCTCGGCGACGTTTGGGAGATCAGCATCGTTGCTCCGGTTGCCCGCGAGCGCACCGGGTACCCCACCCAAAAACCAGAGGCGCTGCTCGAGCGCCTCATTGAAGCCTGCACCGAACCTGGAGACGCCGTGCTCGACCCGTACCTCGGAAGCGGCACGACGCTCTCGGTTGCAGCCAGACTCGGACGTGTGGGAACCGGCATCGACGCGAATCCTCGCTCTTTGCACATCGCTCGACAGCGGCTCGAGTCCGCTCGGATTCGCGCGGGCGAAGCCATCGTTCGACCGCCCGATGCCACGCGGCCGAAAGCGGGGCGCCCGAGTAAGCTTCGCGTGGCCTGATTCGGGCTGTACTCGCCTGCAAAGTGACTACACTTGCGGCGCGTGAAAGCTCGATCGCCGATCCGCCTTCTTCTGCCATTGCTCGGTTTCAGCGCGTCCGTTTTTGCGGCCGACGCGAAGCCCGTCGCAACGGTTGGCAAGGAGACGATCAGCGCAGCCGATCTCACGCGACGCCTCGCGCACATTCCGGATTTTCAGCGCACGGCGCTCGCTGAGAGCTCGGAAAAGCTCAAGCGACAGGTGCTCGAGACCCAGCTCGTGCCGGAGCTTCTCTACGCACAAGAAGCGGAGCGGCTAAAGCTCGCCGAGCGACCTTCATTCGCCGCGCGCGAGCGCGAGATTTTGCGCCAAGCCATGGAGCGCGAGCTGCGCGCCGAGATCGAACGCGAAAAGCCGGTCACGAGCGACGACGTGAAGCATTATTTCGAGGCAAATCGAACTCGCTTCGAGACGCCGCGTCGGATCCGAATCTGGCGCATTTTGATCGACGACGAGGCGCTCGCCAAAACGATCCTCACGGACGCAGCCGGAGTGGACGGGCTCAAACATTGGAGCCAGCACGCTCGTGAAGATTCGCTCGACAAGGCGACACAATTTCGTGACGGCGATCTCGGCTTCGTGCACGAAGACGGAAAAACTGACGCGCCTACGTTGCGCGTCGATCCAGTATTGTTTGCGAGCGCCGACAAGCTCGCGGACGGTGAGCTCGTCAAGGAGCCGTTCAAGGAGGGGTTGCACTGGGCCGTGATCTGGCGCCGTGGCAGCGCGCCCGCGATCACTCGCACCGTGGCCCAAGAAGAAGGTTCGATTCGCCAGGTTTTGACGCGTGAGCGCGTTGAAAAAGCGCGTCAGGATTTGCTCGCGGAATTGAAACCGAAATACCTGATCGCACTCAACGAAGGCTTGCTCGAGACCGTGCACTTCGAGAACGATGGCACCGCGGCGCGCCAAACCGAGCCGCGCGCGGTGCACGCGGCTCCTGCTGGATCGAGCTTGCCCGTCGCCGGCGAGCGCGGCACGCGCTGATCGATACTATGGCTTCACGTCCGGCAGCGTGTACCCGAATTGCTTGAGCACGCCGCGGAAGGTGCGATCTTCGTCGCGCGCGCGCTGCTGGTAGACCAGGAATTTCTCGGCCTCGCCGCGCGTCGCCGAATCTGCGGCGCGCTCGTAGTTTTCGAGCACGAGCAACAAGTGCGGATGCGCTTGCACGACCTCTTTCGGCACGAGCATGTTCTTGGCCGCATCGAGCCGACCTTCCGCTAACCGATGAACGAGCTCCGCCAGTTCCTTGTCGTTGACGCGGGCGCGCAAAAAGTCGGCTTCTGAATTGGCTTGCGCGAGGAGTAGCGCAGCGCTGTTCAGGTACGTGCCAGCAAACGCGTTCGAGCCGAACAACGCGCCTGCCGCGAGCAGCCCCAAGAACGCGCGCCGGCGCAATCCGCGCGCCGCGCTCATGACGGCTCCAGTGCGCGATTGGCCGACTCGACGAGCTTCAACGCCTCGCTCGCCGCAGCGCGTTCCGCCGCGCGTTTCGAGCGCCCCGAGCCCTCGGCCAGGCGACGCTCACCCTGGCGAACGCCGACCTTGAACCAGCGCTCGTGTGCGGGGCCGCCCGTCTCGAGCAACTCGTAGGTCGGCACCTCACCGCCGATGGCTTGCAGCCGCTCTTGCAATTCACTTTTGGGATCGCGAGTGCCGTCGCGCTCCAGTGCCGAAAGCTCCACCTCGACCACGCGCGCGCACGCCGCGCGCGCTGCGTCGAGACCCAAATCCAAATACACCGCGGCGATCAACGCTTCGACCGCGTCGGCGAGCACGTTCGTGCTATCGCCGAGCCCGGCTGCGCCCGCGCCTCGACCGAGTCGCAAGAGCTCCGCGAGTTGTTCTCTGCGCGCCCAGGTCGCGAGCGCCTCGGCATTGACGAGTTGCGCGCGCATCCGCGTGAGCGCGCCTTCGTCGGCTTCGGGGAAGCGCGCGCACAAAAGCTCGCTCACGCAAAAGCCCAGCACTGAATCGCCCAGAAACTCGAGGCGCTGATTGTGGCGGCTGCTGCGCTGCTCGTTGGCGAAGCTCGGGTGCGTCAACGCTTCCTCGAGGTGCGGTGCAGTTGCATCCAGCCCGAATAGGTCGGCAAGGCGATCGGTCATTTCGTCGGCAGGTTCCGAACCGAAGGCTAGCCGATGACGCCGCCTGCACTAGTGCGAGGCGACGACGCGGCGCGTTATCAACCAACACAAAGCTGGAACAGGCAGGCGTGTCGAACAATTCGTGCCCCACGCGTGAGCTATGCTCTTCCCGTGGCCCGGCTGAATGCCTGCCCGTTTTGCCGCGCGCTCTACCCGCAATCGGAGGCCAAGCAATGCCCGGAATGCGGCGTCAAGCTCGTGGCGATGGAGAATCTGCCCCCATCCTTGGATGCCGCGGCCGATGAACTAGAGGCGGGGGAAATCGTGTTGCCGGAGACGCGCTCCCTGCCTTGGAATTACTTCGGCCGCATGCGCGGAGCCTTGCTGGTCATTGCGCTGGTCGGCCTGTTCGCGTTCTTCATGCCGTGGGTCGAGCTGCAGATGCCCGAGGCGGAGGTTCGCAGCGGCTTCGATCTGGCGCGTGGTCGTGCGGGTTGGCTTTGGGGCGGCGCCGCCGGCTGGCTCGTGATCTTGCCGCTGGTCTGGACGCGGCGCACGATTCAACGCATGCGCGGCGTGCGCTTGGTGACCGCGCTGCTCGCCGCCATGACCTTGGTCGAGACCGGCATGTTGCTGTCGATTCCGCCACACGCGCCCCATCACGTGCCGCTCCAATTCGCGTGGCGCTGGGGCATTTTCCTGAGTCTGGTCACGAGCTTGCTCGGCGTCTTCGCCGCGCTGCGCTTCGGCGGGGACTTGGGCGACCTGCCCACAGTCGTCACTGATCTTTCGAGCGACGATTCGAGCGAGACGAGTTCGGGCCAAACCTTGCATTGAACGGTGAATTCGCCTGAAACGCGGCGGCGTGCTAGCGAAAAGGGCATGGCCCACGGCTCGAACGCCGAAGCGCGCTCCGATCGCGCCAAGCGTGACGACTCAGCCTTCGATCTGCTCGAAGTGCCGGCGGCAGTCGTCTGCGCGGCCTGCGGCAATCCCGATTGCTCGGGCTGCGGTGTCGATGAACCGACGCACGCGTCCGGCGTCGTGGCCATCATTCCCTGGGAGCGTCCCGGCGTCGGCGTGGTGCGCCGGCTCTGGCAGACGTCGTATCTCGCCACCACGCACGCGCGTACGTTTTTCGGTTCCCTGCCGGAGGGCGATGTTTCTGCGGCGCTCGCGTTTGCCCTATTGTGCGAAGCGATCGCGGTCGGCGGCCTCGCGCTGGGCGCGGGCGCGCTCGCACTCCTGTTCTTGCCCGAGTTGCCCAGCTTGCTGCGCAACGACAGCACGCTGTGTTTGGCCGTCCTGCGAAGTGTCACGTTCGGCGCGCTGCTGCTCGTCGTCGCGATGGTGGGCGTGCACACCGCGCACGGCCTTGCGCTCGACTTAGCAGCGCGGCGCCGCGGGACGCGAAAGCGCGGGCGCGGACTTCGTTTTGGGCTTTACGCTTGCGGCTGGGACTTGATCACTCTCCCATTCGGCTTGTTGACCTTGGCGTTCGTCGAAGGCCTGCCAGCCGCGCGGCGCGCGTTGCCGCTCGGACTCACCGCGCCGCTCCAATCAGCGGAGGGTTATTTGGTGGGTGTCCACGGTTTTGCGCCCGAAGTAGCCCGCAGCACGGCGCGCCGCGCCGCGCACTTCACCGCAGTGCCCGTGCTCGCGGTGATTGCCGTCGGTGCGTTGATCGTCGGTCTGTCGCACTGAGTCGGCCGCGAAGGTCGGATCAAAACATCGCGCCGAGGTCGAGCGCGAGCGTCCATTGCCGATCCTCATTTTGCAGATCGGCTTTGTTTGCACCGCTGTTGGCGTCGCCAGGGCTGAGTAGGTCCGTGATGAACTCGGCACCCACCATCACCATCTCGTAGCGGTAGTTCACGCCGAACATCAGCCGCTGCCTGTGCACGCGAACTGGAGCGAACACGGTGTCGTTGTTGAAATCGTTCGGGGAGCCGCCCTTGCACACGGGCTGACCGTCGTAAACATTGTGCACGACGTTCGTGCCCGGATCCTTGAACGTCTTGGTCGGGTCCGGATTGCCGGGCACGTTGTTGCCCGCGTAGTTGCAATAACCGATGGCGCTCGTGGTGGGCGTGAGATCGACTAGCCCCGAATCGCCGAAGATCCACAAGTACTGATAGCCGAGCCACGGCGTCAGCACCGATTGATCCGCAATCGTCAGCGGTTTCGAAATCTGACCATCGACGCCCACGGTCGTGAGCTGTAGCTCGGGCGTGCCGGTGATCGTGCGCACCCCGCCGCCAACGGACAGATCCGGAAAAATGCCGAGCACACCGGTACGGAAGCCTTCGAGCAGCGCCATGCGCACGTCAGCGCCGCCGTTGATGATGCTCGTCTTTGGCATGAAGCCAACGACGCCGGTTACTTCGAGACCAAAACCGAAACCTTTGCGCAGCTTCAGCGAGTACTGCTGGAGCACGGATTGCGGGCTCGCGTTCACGATCGAAGGCTGATTCGTCGACGGATCGACCGGGCCCTGCGTGCCGTGTTTCCAGTAATCTGCGTCGCTCGAAATCTTCGTGTAGCTCGCTTCGAGCGAGAGGTTGAAGCCGCCATAGCCGGTGGTGCGCGCAGAGTGCATCGCATCGGGCGCGAGCGCGAAACCGAGCTGGTTCACCAGGCGCTTGAACGCGACGTTGTCCGGACAGAGCGTGGTCGGATCGGTCGAGTGGCAATCTGATCCAGTCTTGACCAAGCGCTCGATCGCCAAATCCATTGGCTCGGCGCGAGCCACGAAGGATGCGGACAAAAGCAGCGAACCGACTGCAAAGCCTGCTAAGCGAGCGCTCATCTTGGACGGACCAGGGCCGTTCGCGCGAGGCTACTTGCCGCGTGGGATTTGCGTCAAGCACGCGGCCCCGCTACTTCCGCGCTCCCGGCCCGGGCCTCGGGCCGCTAAGCTCCTCGCCGTGCCCGACCAGACACCAACATCCGACTTTTACCTACGCGCGCGCCCGCTCGCGCGGCCCTTTCACGTGATCTTGGTCGAGCCCGAAATTCCGCCGAACACCGGCAACGTCGCGCGTCTATGCGCGGCGACTTGCTGCCCGTTGCATTTGGTCGGCCGACTCGGGTTTCGCATCGACGAGCACGCGGTGCGTCGCGCCGGCCTCGACTATTGGCACCTCGTCGAAGTCGTGCAGCACGAAACGCTCGCGCTCGCCGAGGCGCACATCGCCGCCGCCAATCCGGCGCGGAAGCCGCGAACCTGGCTCTTCAGCGGCCACGCGCGACGGAGCTACCTCGAGACCGAGTTCGCGCTCGGGGACTCATTCGTGTTCGGCAAAGAGAGCGTCGGCTTGCCGCGCGAGCTACTCGAAGAGCGCGCGAGCGACGCGATCGGCATTCCGATGCCCGGCCACGTGCGTTCGCACAATCTGGCAAACGCCGTCGCGATCGCGCTTTACGAAGCGCTTCGCCAAACTCACGCGCTCACGATCGAATGACGAGCTGTCAACGCACCGACACGGTGGGTTCGGCTTGGCGAAAATCCGCGTGCACGCTGCGGCTCGCGCCGGCAACGACCATGACTTGCGCGCTGAGCGGCGTGCCGATCGTGTCGTTGCGAAATACGATTTGGTATTTGCCAGCCGGCACGTGCAGACCGAGCAGCGGGGTTTGCCGCGTGTCGTGGAAACCCGCGCCGCTCACTTCAACGGATGCTCGCGGATCCGCCGTAATGCGCAGCACGCCGGATTCTGCCGGATCCACGCCGGGCTGAGCCGAACTCGCGCTGCGCGGCGAATCGTTCGGCTTTTGATTTTTGGCCGCCACCGAGCTCGCGCGAACGGCCTTCGCAGCCGCAGGTTCCGGCGCTGGGCCGGGCAACTCGGGCACCGCAACATGACTCGCGCTCGTCATCGGCGCAGCGGATTGCGTCTGCAAACGACTTTGCTCCGCGAGCTTCTGCCCACCTGGGCGCGACCCAAATACAAATGCCAACGCGACGAACGCGAACGATGACAGCGTCGCGATCGCCAGACCCGCGTTGCTCTTCGGTTTGAGCAAAATGCGCGTCGAGGTGATCGGCGGCGGCTCGCGCGAGCCGTCGTCCGCTTCGTCCTTCACCGCGGCGGCCGCGCGCTCTTCGGCAACGCGAATCGACTGGGGCGTGGCCGCGGGCGTCTGTATCGGTGGCGTCGAAAGCTTACGCGTCCAAACCTCGAGATCGTCGCGCGCAGCGAAGGTGCGTGTCACGGGAGAGCCCGTCGCGATTGCGCCTTCGGCCCGCGGCGGCGGCTCGGAGTGGAGTGGCCGCGTCTGCACTACGACTTCATTTTGCCCGGTTTCGCCCACGAGCCACGGGCTCGACGAACGCGAACGCCGGCGCGCGCGACGCACGCGAGCGCCGAGACCTCGCGCGATATCGCCGCTGTCTTCGGCCTTCAGGAACTCACGCAGTGGCCGCGCGAGCTGCTCGGCTCCGCTCGGGCGTTCGCGCGCTTCGAGCGCGACGCTGCTGGCAATCAGCCGCGCAATCGGCGAAAGTCGCGGCTCTTGGCGATCGATCGGCGCCGGAGTGGCAAAGAGAGCGCGCTCGCTTTCCTGCGCCGTCGCGCGGCGAAACGGCGGATAGCCCGTCCAAGCTTCGATCAGGAGCACGCCCACCGCGAACACGTCGGTTGCTGGCGTGAGATCGGCGCCGTGCAGCTGCTCGGGCGGCATGTGTCCAGGCGAACCGAAGACTTCAGTGCGGCCGGTGTCGGCGCGAGTCACCGGCGCCGCGATGCCGAAGTCGATCAGCCGCACTTCGCCCTCGTCGTCGATCAAGACGTTTCGCGGCGTGACGTCGCGATGCACGATGCCGGCGCGGCGATGCGCGTAATCGAGCGCCCGACAAATTTCGGCCCCGACGTAGGCGCCCTCGGCCGGCCCGAGCGGCCCCGTTTCCGCCAAGAGCTCGGACAAGGTGAGGCCTTCGCACAACTCCATCGCGATGTAGTAAACGCCCTGCTCGACTCCGAGCTCGTAAACCGGCACGATGTTCGGATGACTGAGTTCGACCGCAGTCTTCGCTTCCTCGACGAAGCGCGTCACGAATGCGTCGTCGGATGCGAGCTCGGTCCGAATCTGTTTGACCACGAGCCGCTTTTCGAAGCCGACGGCTCCGCGTAAGGTGGCCAGATAAACCCGCGCCATGCCTCCCGCAGCGATCTCGCGCTCGAGCACGTACTTGCCGAAGATCTGCGGGAACATGCGAAAGAGCAATGCTAGCGCCGGTTTGATCTTTTGGCTGCTTTCCGGCTGCGCCAAGCCCGATGAGCGCGAAATCACGGTGCCGATTCAGGCGCACTCGCTCGCGAGTTGCCCGCTGCCCGTCCCCGCTCGCCTGGATTTGGCCGCGCTCGGCGACTTTCCGGTCGACAATCGCACGAGCGATTCGCTCGCCATCGACGCGACCGGCACGAACTTGAGCTTTCCGCAGGACACGCTCGCGCTCACGGCCACTGCCAATGCCGATCTGGCTCAGGTTCCGTTCATCGGTTACAGCGAACTCGGCGCGCAGCGCTTCGACTTCGTGCTCTGGCCACAAGGCGAAGCTTGCGACGTATTTCGCCCGAGCTCGACCGATTCATTTCCAGGCGAGCTCGGCGGCGAAGCGCTCGGCTATTCGAACGCGAGCGGCTTGGTCATGATCGCGGGCAGCAACGACGCGACGAGCGCCGCGATCGTCGGCGCGCTCACCTTCGACACCCGCACCGGCGAAAGCTACGTGGTCGATCCAAACAAGCGGCAGGTATTGAGCGAGCCGCGCGCGTTCGCGACCGTGACCGATTTTGCGGGAAAATTGCTGGTCGCCGGGGGCGAAAATCCGATTCACGATCCGGCACAAACCGCGAGCGTGCTGCGCGACACGGCTGAGGTCTACGACCCGACCGCACAGAGCTTCGAACCCGATCTGATCACGCTCGCGGACGCCACGACGCACCACGCTGCAACCACGCTCGACAACGGCGAGAGTGTGCTGATCGGTGGCCGCAACGAGATTTCCGATGCCTCGAACGTGGTACAAGTCGTCTCGCCGACGACGCGCGTTTCGAAGTTGCTCGAGCCACTCAGCGTCGGACGCAACGATCCCACGGTGCTGCACCTCGACGACGGACGCATCTTGATCGGCGGCGGCAACGACGACAACGGCCATCCCATCGGCGCGCTCGAATGGCGCGACGTCGATGCCAGCCGATTGCTAGCTCCGTTCGACGGCTCGACTTCGCTACCGCCCCGCTTCGATCGCGCGTTCGTCAGTTTGCCCGGCGGTGCTGCCTTGGCCGTCGGTGGCTGCGAGGATCGCCCCCCCGATCCCGGCGAAGATTGCTCGCAATCGTGCATTCACGGCTGCGCGCCCACGCCCGATCCCACGACTCAGCAAAGCTACGATGCCTTCTGGCTCGCGAGCGACGGCAGCATCACCCGGCTCGATTTCCCGCACGACGCCGCTCAGCCAGTGTTGATTCAAGGCAGCGACGGCCGGCCGTGGCTGATCGCCGCCGCAGAGGACGACTCAGGCAACCCGATTCCGCACAGCCTCGGGCTCTATCGCTTCGATCCTTGGCAAAAACATTTCGACGCGGTCGATTTGGATTTGGGGTTGAATCAAAGCATCACTGAGTCGCGCGTGGTCTCGACGGGACCCGACGCATTCGTCTGGCTCGGCGCAGACGAAACCGGAACCGTCGTCCGCGGCGTTCGCATTGGCACGCGCTCGCGCTTCGTCAGCGACGTGCCGCTGGTCTCGCTAGCCGACGGCGCGGCGCGGCCAGCACATCTCGCGCCGGACCACGTGCCGGACGACACCGTGAGCTACGACGCGGCTAGCGGCACGCTTGCGTTTTCGGCGGCGAGCGGCGCGGCGCCGAATTGCGTCTGGATTACGGACGCCGAATACGGTGACTTTTCCGCGCAGATCAGCTTTTCTTCGGTGACGCCGCCGAGCCTCCGCTTCGGCACGCATGACTTCGCGGACGTGAATTCGCCTGACTCGACACCATGCCAATTGCCAACCGTCGAAGCCTCGAACACCGGCGGTAAGCTCGACTTCCGCCGCGCCGGAGCAGCAATCACGATCAGCCTCGGGAGTGCGCGTGCGAACTGCACACTCACGGACGCGAGCGAGCGTTCGGCGTTCGCGATTTGTCAGAGCGAACTCGGCACCGTGACCGTGACCGAGCTCGCCGTCACGCGCGGCGACTGATTCGCGTCAGCGTTTGAACCATTTGCCGAAGCGGCTGCCGTCCGCTGGCTTGCCGCTCGCCGGCGGATTCGAGCTCGAACTCGCACCAGGCGGATTCCCGCTCGGCCGATCGCTCGGCGTTTTTTGGCCAGTGCGACGCATTTCTGCGCGGCGCATCTCGTACAACCGAACTTCGCGCTGGGCGTCCACGTGCCTTGCGTCGTTTTCGACGATGAAACGAAAATCACCGATCGCCTTGCCGTTCTTGCCCATGCGTTTCAGTAACAGCCCGCGATACCAACGAATGCGGGTGTTGTTCGGCTCCAAGCGCGCGGCTTTCTCGATCCGCGCCAAAATCTCTTCCAGATTCGAGTTGAGCTGGGTCGACTCGAGCCAGGCGAGCAACGCCACGTAATCGGCTTGCGACGGATCGAGCTCGAGTGCCTTGCGCGCTTCCTCTAGCGCCAAGTTCAGGTTGTTGCGCTTCATCAGCACCTCGGCCTTTTGAAATGCTGTCACCGCGCGAACCACACGTTGAACCTGCTCCTGCTCCTCGGCGCTGCCCCCACCGCTCTTGCGCACGTCGTCGTATTCCTTGCGGCGTACCGGATCGCTCAAAATCTGGTGCGCTTCGCTCATGCGCGCGAAGACTCTCGTCGCAAGATCTCGAACGTCCGCGAGCTCTGGCCCGAGTCGATCCGGGTGCCACTTCTTTGCGAGCTGAAAGAACGAGGCTTGAATCACCGGGGGGATCGCGTCTGCTGCTACACCCAAGACATCGTAGTAATTCTCGCCGGTGCGGCCAGCGCGCTCGCGAATCTCGGCGCGAAAGGCCGCTTGTTCGGGGCTCTCGACCCGGCCTGGCGGAGGCGACTGCGGAACGTGGTCCGAGCTCGAGACGCTCGCCGCGGAGCTACTTCCGCTGAAAGGACGCCGAACGTCGGTTGCCGCGCGAGGAACTGGCGATGCATTCGGCGCGCGCGGCACAGGCGAGGTGCTGCGCGGCGGTTGCACGCTCGCGACGGGAATGCGCGACGATGACGGCGCTTCGTCAACGCCGATCGGCTCGACGCCGGGCACGCCGGTTTCGAGTTGGCGCATGATGATGAGCGCGTAGACCAGGCGGCGGACGTAGGCCTCATCCGCGAGCCCGCGCCCGAGCAACTCGTGCAAAGGCTGCGGTTTCGCGCGCAGCACGTCGATGATCGCTTGCTCGCGCGGCTCGAAGCGAAAACGGCGAATCGGCGCGTCCACGTGCAGCACGATCGGTTGCTCGCCGAAGCGCGAAAGGACTTCCGCCAAGTGTCCCGCGTGGGCATAGCTACGCACGCCGCGCCAGATCAGGGCGAGCGGCTTGACACGCACGCCCGCGCCGCCCCAGCGCTCCAAAAAATTCACCTGGTCGTAGTAACCAAACAGCGTACTCGGCGGCAGGCTGAACATCCAAAGTACCTGACGCGAGAGCTGTTCGCGCAAGCCTTCGCGGAGCGCGTGTTCGTCGATCGCTCCTTCGGCAAGGAGCACTTGCCCGTGCAACATGCGTCGCTCGGTCGCGAGCGCCAGCGTGCGCTCGTAGACGTCGTCAGAGATGGCCTTTTGTTCGACGAGAACACGACCCAAAAACAAGATCGGGTCTTGGACTTTGGCCTTTGCTGGGCCGCCGCCGTCGAAATAGATCGCGTGCTTCTTTCCGGTTGGCTCTTCGAGCACGAGCGTGCCCGTCAGCAACCGATCGAGCCCATAAACCAACAAATGCCCGAGTGGGGTCGCTTCCAGAGAACCCTGTGCAGTGGGTAGAGCCTCTGTCATGGCGGAAGCTTCGCGAGCCTAGCACTCGCCGCTCGGATCCGGACACAACTTCTCGCAAGCCGCGGCTTCGACCGGGCCCGTGGCGCGCCGCGTCCACTTTGGCTAGCGTTTTCTCATGCTCCGCGGTCACGTGCTCGTTGTCGACGACGAAACCTCGATTCTGAACACGCTGAAGAAAGCGCTATCACTCGAGGGTTATCAGGTCGATTTGGCCGGTGGAATCGCGCTCGCGGAAGAACGCATCGCGAAACACTCATACGACGTCGTGTTGCTCGACGTCGCGCTGCCCGACGGCGACGGCCTTGATTTGCTGAGCCGGTTGCGCGGCGCAGGAAACGACACAGCGGTGTTGATGATGAGCGGGCACGCAACGATCGATGCTGCCGTTCGCGCCACCAAACTCGGCGCGCTCGACTTCTTGGAAAAACCACTATCGACGGATCGTCTGCTGGTGATGTTGGAGAATGCACTTCGCTTGCTGCACGCCGAAGCCGAGGCACGCGAGCTCCACGCCGAGGCCGGCCACTTCGACGATTTGGTCGGGGAGAGCCGAGTGATGCAGAATTTGCGCGAAAGGGTGCTGCGCGCGGCTCGCTCGAGCGCGAGTGTGCTGATCCGCGGCGAACGAGGCACCGGCAAGGAGCTCGTGGCGCGCGCGATTCACCGCGCCTCGCCGCGCGCGAAGGGTCCGCTCGAACGACTCAACTGTGCCGCAGTGCCAGCCGAACTGATCGAGAGCGAGCTATTCGGCCACGAAGCAGGCGCGTTCACCGGTGCGACCAAGCAGCGGCGGGGTAAATTCGAACGCGCGAACGGCGGCACCATTTTTCTGGACGAAGTCGGCGACATGCCGCTCGCGATGCAAGCCAAGTTGCTGCGCGTGCTGCAGGAACAAGAGATCGAGCGCGTCGGTGGCAACAGCACATTCAAAATCGACGTGCGCGTCGTGGCGGCGACCAACAAGGATTTGGCCGAAGCTTGCGCGCACGGCGCATTTCGCGCCGATTTATACGATCGCTTGAACGTGGTGCCGCTCGAGCTGCCGCCTTTGCGCTCGCGGCGCGAGGACATTCCAAAACTCGCCGAACACTTTTTGGTCGTGGCGCGCAAAGCCAACGCGCGACCCGGTATGACGCTGACGCAGCCGGCGATCGCCGCACTGATGCGTCACCCCTTTCCCGGCAACGTGCGTGAGCTCAGAAATCTAATGGAGCGACTCGTGATCTTGAATCCAGACGACGCCGTTACCGCTGAAGACGTCGAGCGCTCAGTTGGGGCGAGCGGCGCGCCGGCGAGCACGGGGCTCTATCAGCCAGGCGTGCCCTTTCGAGTGCTTTCCGAGCAAGCCGAGCGCACCATCATGGAAGAAGCACTCGCGCACCACGGCGGACAAATGGCGGCGACCGCGCGCGCTCTCGGCCTCGAACGCAGTCACCTCTACAAGAAAGCCCGTGCTTTGGGCCTGCGCGGTGACAAAGACGACGAAGCAGAATCTTGAGTCTTCTCCGCGAGTGGGTCGAAGCGCTACTTTGGCAGGTGATTCAACCGGGGATTCTTTGGATCGAGCGCGCGCGCTTTTTCGGCGTGAGCCTTCGCATCTCGACGCTTGCCGCTCTTCAGCTCGAGTTCAGCGAGAAGCGCATTCGCCTCGGCCAGAGCAGCGGGCGGACCAGGACAAAGTGTCGCGCTCTCGAACTCGAACAGCGCGCGTTCACGCTGCCCTGTTTGCGCCAATGCTTCGCCAAACAAGAGGTGAGTCTCTAGCCCTTCGACGTCGGCGTAGATTGCCGCTTCACCTACCTTCACTGCTTCCGCGAACGCGCCGCTGGCAGTCAAGCGCCGCAGCAAACGTTGATACACGCGCGGCTCGTGCTGTTCGAGCGTCGCGAGCACTCGTAGTGCGTCGAGCTCAGCCGCTTGATCGCCTTGCTTTTCAGCTAAATCCGCGAGTGCGTACTCGGGCGCGGCTTGCGTTGAATCGAACTTCGCGGCAGCCAAAAGCGCCGCTTTGGCGCTCGCTTCGTCGTTCGAGCCGAACAGCTGGGCGAGCCGCAGTTCGACTGCATAACCATCGTGCCCGTCCGCCGCGAGCGAACGCAGCTCCGCAATCGCACGCGCCGGATCGTCGTGTGCCACAAGCTCCGCGTCCAAGAAGCGCGCGTCCGGAAATTTTGGATCGAGTGACAGCGCGCGCGCGAGCTCGAGCCGCGCCTGATCTCCATGACCCGCGTGAACGAGCGCAAGCGCGTAAGTCGTGTGCGCCTGCGCGCTATCCGGATCTCGTCGCGCGCTCTCTTCGGCGAAAGTCAAAGGTCCGCTGCGCGCATTCGGGACGAATTGCGTCTCGTAGCGCGCGAGTTTCTTTTCGGCAAACTTTCGAAATTCGCGATCGAGCTCTTCCGGCTCTTTTCCAAGCACTTCGCGCAACACGTCTGGCGTCCGCTGCCCCGCTCCCCACTTTCGCAACATCTCGTCGAGCTTGGGCATGCCGTAGTTGTTCGCCCACATCAGCAAAATCTGGCTCGAGGCATAATATGCGGTCGCGACGTCGTTCAGCTCTTCGGCGCGCGTGAACGCGCGAGTCATGTTCGCTACAGCAGGCAGACGACCCGCTCGCAATGCTTGGTAGAGATCGGGATCTTGCTCCCGAGCCCACTCCGGCCGAGCGATGATGGTTTCGTATTCCGCAAGGCCTTCGGTGAACCAACGAGGGACGTGCGCCTTCGACAGCTGAATGTGAAACACGTGCGAGAGCTCGTGCCACAGCGTCATGCCGAGGTTGAACGATTCGTTCTTTGGGCTCATGGCGGCGAGCGTCCGACCGAAGCACACGCCTTGAATGGCAGTTTCGGGCAAGCCGCCGGTGCGTACGCCGAAATTTTCGCGTTCCGCATAGAGCTCGATTCCGATCGGAGTTTCCGGCGTAAAGCCGTACGACTTGACCATCTTCGCCCACGCACGATTCAAAAGTTGAGGCACGTAGCGGTCGAGGATGTCGCGCTCGTCTTTGCGATAGCGAATGCGAAAAGGCGGATGGTCGACCGTGACGTAGTCGCGCGGAATTGTCTTTTCGTAAAGATTGAGCGTGTTGTAGACACGGACGTTATAAGGATCGAGCGCGAACGAGCGACTCAGAGCCGCGACGCCGCCAGCATCGTCACCGGCGCGAATCAAGTTCAACCCGAGCTCGCCGTATGCAACGCCGTCTTCGTTGTCGAGCGCGACGGCATCTTTCATCATGCGCACGATTTCGTCGTAACGATGCTCCCAATCGGCGAACTCCGAAACGATCGAGTAGAGCTTCGAATATTGGGGATTGATCGCGAAGACCGCCTTTTTTGCGGCCTCGACTCCCGCGCTATCGTCCGCCAAAAAACGCTCCGCCACGCGCAAGCTGAGCAGTTCCAGGTTACCGGGGTTCTGAGCGAGCCCTTCATCGATCCGCCGCGATGCAAGATCCAGATCCTGGTCGCGAAGGGCAATGCCTACGAGAATCGCGTGCGCCGCGCCGAGCTTTGGGTTCACGGACAACGCAAGCCGCGCGAGTCGCTCGGCTTCATCGAAGTCGAGAGCTTGCGCGAGTTTCACGCGCCCGAGCAGCACGAGCGCCATCGGCTCCCGCGGAGCCTTGGTCAAGATCTCGTTCAGCACCTCCTCGGCGTGACCCGGATCGTACTTATCCAGAAATAAATCGGCGCGAAATAGCAGAAGCTGCGTGTCGCCGGGGAGGGCGTGCTCGGCCGCATTGTACGCGTCGTTGGCGTCACGCGCGCTCCGCAATAGCTGCGCCGCGCGACCCACGAGCGCCAGCCCAATTCCGTCCTGCTCGCCGATGTGATCGTCGTTGTAATCGTTAATCAACGTCATCAGCACCGGCAGGGCGTCTGCGCGCCGACCTTGGTTCAACAAAACATCTCCGAGTTCCAGCCGCGCGGCGCGTGCCGCCGGGTCGCTCGAAACTTTGCGCAGAGTTTGTTCAGCGGCGCGCAGGTCGCCTTGCTCGCGCTCGGCGCGCGCCGTCCACACTGCCGCCGATTCAGCCTGATCTGGCTGCAAAAGCAGCGGAGCGAGCAGGGTGACCGCGTCGGCGTAACGCCCGGTGAGCACCAATACTTTGCCCAGACCAAGGGCCGCGCGCGCTGCTTCCGGCGAATGGAGGAGCGCGCGAAAGTCCGCTTCCGCTTCACCGTAGGCACTGAGTTCGAGGCGTTCGTTCGCGCGCGCCAAGCGTGCGGCCGGCGCGAGTTCAGCCTGCGTTGCCTTTGGCGCAGAGATCCGCTTCGCGGCGACGAGCGTGGCTGATGAGTGACAACCCGCGATCAAACAACTTGCGGCGAGCGTACGAATGCAAGCGCGCGTGATCATCTACTCGACATCATGGCCGACGGGTTCGACAAAGCCAGCCGCATCAACTGATGGGGCGAAGCTCGACCGGCGTTCCTTGGGCTATGGCTAGCTCCGAAGCCGCATGCCCCTCGCGAAGCGCCAGTTCGAGCACACCAAATGAGCCAAAAAGTCCAAAAGGCTCACCCGGGGCGCCGTCCGCATATGTGTCGAGCACACGCAAGCGTCGCTCACCGACGCGCACCTCGTAGCGCGCACTGGTCGGTGCGGCGATGTTCGTGAGCAAGTTGCCGAATCGATCCGCGGTAACGACTTGGCCAACGATCGTCGCACCCACCATCCTCACTGACGGCAGAACCGGTTCTGAAAGTGCACCGAGGATCGGACCAACGGCATCGAAGGCGAGTCGCCCACTGGCCAATCGCGCGGCGACAGGCGCGAAAATGTCACGACCGTGAAAGGTTCTACTCGGCAGCGCGAGACCGAGTTTGCCGACGTCGATCTCACGCGCTTCGGCCGTGCCGTCGCTCGCGTGAATGCCACTCAATATGCCGTTGTCCGGACCGACGAAGAATTGTCCGTGCGCGCGTAAGACAAGCCCGCGCCGCGCCGTGCCGACACCGGGATCGACCACGAGCGCATGAACCGCTTCGCGCGCGAACCAGCCAAATACTCGCTCGATCCAAAACGCCGCCACCACGCGATCGAACGGCTCGATTGAGTGAGTCAGATCGATCACTTTTAGCGTCGGGCACTCGCGCCAAAGCACACCCTTCATCACGCCGACGTACGGATCATTCAAACCGAAATCGGTGAGCAGCGTTACGGTGGCAGACTCAATCACGACTCGGGCTCCGGCCGCCAGCGCGTGACGCGGCGCGGCCACTCGCCGCTCGCACCGCTGCTTCGCGCGATCGTGCGCAGCAGCGAGCGCACGAATGCATCGAGCCAGCGCGGGGGTTCCGCACCGCCCCACTCGGCAAACTGCAAGCTGCCGCTGGCTGCGTCGACCGCCACCTCGCATCTCGACTCTCCGCGCTGCGTGCAGATTGACAGTGCGTAACGCGCCAGCGGGCCCGCACTGGCTGCGAGTTTGAGTTCGAGTCGTCCGCCATGCTCGGGCTGCACGAGCCAAATTTGGCTGCAATCGGCGACGCACGCAACCCTGATCTCGGCCCGATTGAAGCAGCCCAAACGCCGTGGTCGACTGTGAACTGTGCGAGTCTTTGCGCAAAGAAGCGAACTGACCCTCGACCTGCCCGAGATCTTGCGCGCGACGCGTCGTTACTTCGACGTGACACTCGACGTCGAGGCGCAAACTCGAATCCCGAACGTCGGCGTCGAAGTTCGAGTCCGGCTTCGCTCGGAAAAGCACGACTTCGGAGCAGCCCTCGCGATCAAGACTCGGAACGTCGAATCGTCCGATCTCGACGCCGCACGAGTCGCGGAGCAACGCGGACGAGCCGCGGGCATGTTTCAGCTTGCCGAGCGCTGCCCGACGATTTGGGAGGTCAGTGCGATCGATGCGGACTCCGAGCTCGCGCGTTTGAACCTATGCGCCATCCTCGCGGCGGTCGGCCTGGGGCCGGTTTTGCCGGACGATTGCTCGACGCTGTTCGGCGTGCGCGGCGCGATGGAACGCGTGGAAAAATTGCTGCGATCCGGTTAGCTCGTGTGCATCACTAGCAGCCGATCGAGTTCGACGCCCGCGGCTTCGAGCGTCTGGCGCTGCACGATGCAAAGCTCCGCGATGCCCTCGAGCGCGAGATCGATCATCGCGTCAATATCGGCGCGCGGCACCGCCTCGCCCTCCGCTGTGCCCTGCACCTCCACGATTGCGCCACGCGCGGTCGCGGCGACGTTCAAGTCCACCCGCGCAACGCTGTCCTCGGCGTAGCACAGGTCGAGCGCCAACTCGCCTGCAACGTGTCCCGCGCTGACTGCTGCAACTTGATCGCGCAGCACGGGTTTACGCAGCTTCCCAGCACGCGTGAGTTTGTCGCAAGCGAGAGCGAGCGCGATGAACCCGCTCGTGACCGACGCGGTGCGCGTTCCGCCGTCGGCTTCCAGCACGTCGCAATCGATGTGAATACTTTTCTCCCCGAGTCGCTCGAGGTCCACCGCCGCACGGAGTGAGCGCCCGATCAGGCGTTGAATTTCGCGCGCTCGGCCTCCGAGCGGCTTCTCACGGCCGTCACGATTCTCGCGCCGCTTCGGATTTGCGCGCGGATGCATTTGATAGTCCGCCGTGATCCAACCTTTGCCCCGGCCCACAAGAAACTCTGGCACCGATTCCTCGATCGAGGCCGTCGCAAGCAAGACTGTTCCACCAGCACGGTAAAGGACTGAACCTTCAGCCAGGCGATGAAAGCCCGGCGTCGCTTCGACCGCGCGAATCGTGCGGAGATCACGGCCACTTCGCGGCAAAGAACTCATCAGCGCGATGTAGCACGTCTCGCGTGGAACTTTCGAAGCGCATAGCCGTAGAATTAGACTTGGGCATGGCGGGTTTGCGTCGTTTACGGACGAACGTGAACGGCGCGGGTGCATTTGACCTGACGGCACTCGACCAAAGAATCCGTCACCGACGGCGGGGCGCAAGGTTGATCCACCAGAGCGCAAATCGAAGAGCAATGCGCGGA
>DATATR010000461.1:0-18789 GCA_036268695.1 Polyangiaceae bacterium
CGCGTGCCGAGATCGCGCTCGACGCGGCCACGAATTATCTGATCTACCCCGGCGACTTGGAGACTAGCGCCGGCGCCGAAACGACCGCATTGCTCGCCGAACGCCTGGCGCGAAGCGCGCCCGAAGCGGTGATCGTGTTTGCGTATCGCCGCAAATCGCCGCGCGCGACTCGAATCGCCGCCGAGCTCGCCGGGCGACTCGCGCCCGAGCGGACGCGCTTCGTCGAAAACACGCCGCACATTTTGGCGCTCGTGCGCGGCGCGGGCGCGGTCGTTTTTCCAGTCGATGATCTATGGGGCAAGGTGGATTTGCCGATCGTCTTGCTCGAAGCGATGGAGCTCGGGGTGCCGGTGATCGCGCTCGACCGCGGTCCGCTCGAAGACTTGTTCGGTGTCGTCAAAGTGCCGACGCTCGACGCCGAAGCTTGGGAACGCGAAGCCTGCGCGTTGCTCGCGGAGCCCGCGCGGCGCGAGCTCATCGCGAGACGTCAACGCGAAGCTTTGGATCTACATCATCGGGCGAGTTCGGTAGCGCGCGCATACGAAGATTCGTATCTCGAGCTCATCGCTGAGTCGCGCTAAACCACTCTCGGGAGTTGACTAGGCGTCGATCGCGCCGTACCCCTGAATGGCGATGACAGACGAGAGCCCGGGTGGGGCTCGGGTGGGTGGCAGTCACCGGGCGATTTTGTGGACGGACGGCGCTTCGCGCGGCAATCCGGGCCCGGCGGGCATCGGCGCGCTGCTGAAGACCGAATCCGGTGACGTGCTCTTGGCCGAGAGCGCGTATTTGGGCGAGGCGACGAACAGCGTCGCTGAGTACAAGGCGCTGCTCTTGGGGCTCGAGCGCGCGCTCGAGCTCGGCGTGCGCTCGATCGAAGTGCGCGCGGATTCGGAGCTGTTGGTGAAGCAGCTGAAGGGCCAGTATCAGGTGCGAAGCGCGGGGCTTCAGCCGCTTTACCGCAGCGCGTGTGCGCTGCTCGCGCGCTTCGAGTCGAGCGCGCTCGTGCACGTGCGCCGCGAACACAACATGGAAGCAGATCGCTTGGCCAACGCGGGCATCGACTCACGGCCGCGCTAGCGCGTTCAAGCGCCGGAGAGCGCCCGCCGGAGCGCGACGTAATCTTCGCTGCGATAGAAGTCGAGCAGCGCCGCGACGCGCACGATCAGATCCGCCCGCATCCGCGCTTGGTCATCCCCAAAAACCAAAACCTCGATCAGGCTGCGCTCCGAGCAGGCATCGAGTAGAGCGCGATACTCTGGCCGCGAGAGCAATAGGCCGCGCAGACCTGCGCGCAGATCGCCGCACAAAACGAGGCCAGCGCGGTCCGCGCTCATCTGCACGAGCCGGTGCGCCGCGAGCAGGTTTTCGTTGACCAACGACAGCGCGCTGTCCGGAGCATTTTCCGGCGGCGCCTTGCGGAAGCTTCGTTCGACGTGAATCAGCGTGTCGAGTCCGCGCCGGAGCGCCGGTTCGGGGATGCGTTCGAGGACTTTGCTCACGCCGGGACCGAGCGGGATGCCCTTCACGAACGGAAGCAATCCGAGCAAAAGCTCGACGCCGCCTTTGGTGTGTGAGAGCGCGCCGGCCCACACGTCGCTCGAGGTGACGCGCGTGAGCTCGAGCTTCAAGTGCAGGGCCTCTGCGCCGAAGGCGAAGAACAGCTCGCTCTCGTGCATGAAATAGGCTGACGCTTTATCGAGGTGCGCTCTGCCGAGCAAGAGGTAGGGCGGCTCGCCTTCGTAGCCGCGGAGCCCGATCGATTTTTTGCCGCGCGAGACGTAGGCCTGGAGTGTGGGCAGCGCGAATGCGAGCCGCGCGGCGGTGAGCGCGCGAGCCGCGGCGGGTTCGAGGCTCGTGCTCAGCGCTTCGCAATAGTCGCTCAGCGCGACTTGATCGGGCTCGGGCGCGACCGCGACCAATTTTTGCAGTGAATCGACCAGAGAGTTTTGAGCGCGAGCGAGCGGATGACACAGGCTGCTTTCGATCGCGCGCGGAGAAAACGCGCTCTTCGGCTGGGCCGGGTTGAGCTCGCTCGCGTGCCGGAGCCCACGCGGCGAAAGCACGTTGTGCAGCGCGCGATCCCGTGGGTCCGCGTTCGATCTGCCGGTCGCGAGCCGCACTTGCACTGCAAAGCGAGCCAGCCGCAGATCGTCGCGCGCGACGTTTTCGTCGGTCGAAGGGGCATCATGGACTTTGCGTTGCAAAGCCAGCGCGAACGGCAGCGCCGTATGTCCGAAGTCGATCAGCGCGCGCACCAGCGCGCTGCCCGCCTCGCGCGTGAATTGCCAGCGCGCCCAAAGCTCGGCGAGCTCCGGCGGCGTGAGCCGCTCGCCAGCGAGCGCGCGGCCGAGCTCTGCGCGATCGAGCGGCGCGCCCGCTTCGTGCTCTTCAGCCAGCGCGAACAGGCGGGCAAAGCGGGCGCGCTCGCTGCCGCGGTCGATCGCGGCGTGCAGCAAATTCAAGCTGCTCTCGACGTCGTTGCGTTCGCGCGCGAGCCAGCTGCGCCGCGCTGCCTCGAGCAAGCGCAATTGGGGTTGGACGAGCGCGATCAAATCAGCCGCGTCGTGCGCGGCCTCGGTGTCCGCGCGACGGCTCGAAAAAATCGCATCGCCGCACCTGAGCTCGAGTTTGCCGTCACGCGCGGCTTGCTTGAGCGCGCTCGGCTCGACCGCCGTGTAAGCCCAATCGCCCACACTCGACCAGGCGACGATCGCGGCGCGACGCTCCGTGACGAACAAGTGCGGTAGCACCTTCACCTCGCCCAACAGCTGCGAACGGAGCGCGATTTGATTCGAACCGCGCAAAAAACAAATCAAGGCTTCGCCCGGGGCGAGCTCGCGCTCGAGCCACGCCTTGCCGAGGTCGTCGTCGCTCTGCACCAGGCGCGACGCTTTCAACTCGAGCGCGCGCGCAGACCCTTGCGGCGACAAACGCGCGAGCGCGATCAGTCGTTCGACCGCCGAGCGTTTGCCGGCGGGAATGAACAAGGCTTCACGTCCGAAGCAGAGCCGGTCACGCACGCGGCCTGGCTCGAAGCGCAGATCGCCGCGCGTCAGCAGATCGACTTTGAGCCCGTCGAAGCGATCGCGCGCGGCCGCGAGCCACAGGCCGCTCTTCGTCAAAAGCAGCGTCGCTCGCGCGCGGGCGCCGTTCGGCAGCAAGAGCCCGCCGTCCAGTCGCACGCGACCGAGCACCTTGCCGAGGCCTTGTTCTTCGGCAAATTCTAGTGCCGCGTCACTCATGAAGTGCCCCGGTTCGCGCGCGCGCGCGCCGGTGCTTTCGCGCTTTTTCGGCTCGGATTCGAGCTTCGCTCGGGCTTACGCCATGCTACATGTTCCGGCCGAGCCATGGCTTTTAAGGATACATCTGCTGAATTGCGATCGGCGTTTTTGAACTTCTTCGGCGCGCGCGGCCACGAGATCTGCCCGAGTGGCCCGATCATTCCCGCGAATGACCCGACGCTCTTGTTCGCCAATGCGGGCATGGTTCAATTCAAGGATCTGTTCCTTGGCCGCGAAAAACGCAACTACAAGCGCGCGACGACGAGCCAGAAATGTGTCCGCGTCAGCGGCAAGCACAACGATCTCGAAGAGGTCGGTCGGTCCCCGCGGCATCACACTTTTTTCGAGATGCTCGGTAATTTCAGCTTCGGCGACTACTTCAAGGAAGAAGCGATCGTCTTCGCGTGGGACTTTTTGACCAAGGAAATCCAGCTTCCGACGGACCGGCTGATCTTCACCTACTTCAAGGGTGAGAACGGCGTTGCCGAGGACGCGTTCGCGCGTGATCTGTGGCTGAAGCTGACCGGCTTCGGCCCCGATCGCGTGCGCGGCCTCGGCGCGAGCGACAACTTCTGGCAGATGGGTGAGACCGGTCCGTGCGGTCCATCGAGCGAAATCTTTTTCTGCAACGGCCCGAACGTTTCGCTCGACACCTTCGGCGACGAACAGACCGTCGAAGGTTTCGGCTGGATAGAGATCTGGAATTTGGTGTTCATGCAGTTCGAGCGCAGCCTCGTCGCAGGTGAGTACAAGCTCGATCCGCTGCCGGCTCCGAGCATCGACACCGGTTCGGGTCTCGAACGGCTTGCCTGCGTCACGCAAGGCAAAACCAGCACCTACGAAACGGATCTGCTCCGCGCTCTCGTCGACCGCGCAAGCGAGCTCTCCGGCAAACGCTACGGCGCAACCATGAGCCCCGACGACGTTTCAATGCGCGTGATCGCCGATCACGCGCGCACGACCGCATTTTTGATCGCCGAAGGCGTGATGCCGGATCGAACCGGGCGCGAATACGTGCTCCGCCGCGTGATGCGCCGCGCGATCCGTCACGGCCATCGTTTGGGCATCGAAAAGCCGTTTTTGCACGAAGTCGCGCTGCGCGTCGTGGACGAAATGGGCGCGCAATATCCGGAGCTCCGCGAGCGGCGCGATCACATCGCGTCCGTCGCCGAAGGTGAAGAAGTGCGCTTCCGGCAAACCATCGAGCGCGGTCTGTCGCTGCTCGAGGAGCGCTTCGACGTAATGGCAGAAGCGGGCAAGACCGAGCTCGCTGGCGCCGATGCATTCCAACTCTACGACACGTACGGCTTCCCGCTCGATCTCACCAACGTGATCTGCAGCGAGCGTGGCTTCACGGTCGACGAAGCAGGTTACGACGCGGCGCTCGAAGAAGCGCGCAAGCGCTCCGAGTTCAAAGGCGTGGAGCACGCGGTCGAAGGCGTGTATCGCGAGGCGCTGGCGGCGGTGCCCGGCGGTTCGGTGCGCTTCACCGGCTACGAGAAGGAGCGCGAGCAAGCGAAGCTCGTCGCGATCGTGAAAAATGGTGCGCTCGCGAGCGAAGCGAGCGCGGGCGACACGGTCGAGCTCGTCAGTGAAAGTACGCCATTTTACGGCGAATCCGGCGGCCAAGTCGGCGATCTCGGCGAGATTCGCACGGGCTCGGCGAAGGTCGTGATCGAAGACACGCTGAAGCCGGTGGCGGGACTCGTCGTGCATCGCGGGCGCGTCGCGGCGGGCACGCTCCGGGTCGGTGAACAGGTCGAGCTCGCGGTCGACAGCGCGCGCCGCGATCGCACGCGGCGCAATCATTCCGCGACGCATCTCTTGCATTGGGCGCTGCGCAGCGTGCTCGGCTCGCACGCGCAGCAAAAGGGTTCGCTCGTCGGGCCCGAGCGCTTGCGCTTCGATTTCACGAGCCCGCGCGCGCTGACTCCGGAAGAGCTCGCCAAAGTCGAAGATTTGGTGAACGAGCGCACGCTCGGCAATCACGTCGTGCGCACCGAAGTCTTGAATATGGACGAAGCGCGCGCGCGCGGCGCAATGATGATCTTCGAAGAGAAATACGGAGACGTCGTGCGCATGCTGAGCATGGCCGAGTCGACCGAGCTCTGCGGCGGCACGCACGCGCGCGCCACGGGTGATATTGGGTTATTCAAGATCGTCAGTGAGCAAGGCGTCTCGGCCGGAGTGCGCCGCATCATCGCCGTCACGGGGGACGGCGCTTTGGCCTATTTGCGGGACGTGGAAAACTCGCTGACCAAAGTCGCGGCGCTCGCGCGCGCGACGCCGGCGAACTTGGCAGACAAGCTCGAGAAGCTCGTGCAACGCGAGCGCGCGCTCGAAAAACAAGTCGAGGAATTGCAGCGCAAGCTCGCGAGCGGCGGAGGCGGCGGCATCGACGCGCTGCTCGGCAAAGCGCGCGAGATCGCGGGCGTCAAAGTGCTCGGCGTGCGCACCGAAGTGACCGACCGCGGCGCATTGCGCGAGCTCGCCGAACAACTGCGGGACAAGCTCGGGCCGAGCGTCGTGCTCGTGGGTTCGGAGAGCGAAGGCAAGGCGCAGCTCGTCGTGACCGTCGCCAAGGGGCTCACGGATCGCTTCAAGGCGGGCGATTTGATCCGCGGCGCGGCTCAGCTCGTCGGTGGCTCGGGCGGGGGTCGGCCGGACATGGCGCAAGCCGGCGGCAGCGATCCCGCGCGACTCGACGAAGCGATCGAATCGATTTACTCGGGCGTCGGGCAGGGCGTCCAAGTGCAACCTTCGGCGTGAGTTGAGCTGCGACCTGACCGGTCACATCCTGTGCGATGTTTTTTTGGCGCTGCGCGGTGCCAGATTTTTTTTTGCCCTGCGCAAAGCATGGCGTTGGCCGCCCGCGCGTCGAGCGACGCGACCGGCGCCTGTTCGGTCAGACTCTTGTTGGCTTGTGGCTACTCGCCTAATCCGCGATCAGCCCCGCGAGTCCAAAGTTTTGTTTTATCTCCGGGCATCCGGCTGAGAGCCTTCGCGCGCGCTCGGCGCGCAAAGAGGAGAAGAAGAGAGTGCGAGATGCGACGGGCAGCAGTTCGAACTACGACTTGTCTTCGTCGGGCAGGGTGCTCTCGGCGCCAAACCCCCAAAAAACGGGCTCGGACTCCAAACGCACGCCGAAACGCGCCAACACGCCGCGGCGCACGCTCCCGGCAAAGCGGACCACGTCCTCCGCACGAGCGCCTTCATGCGCGACGAGCGCGAGCGCATGCTCGGTCGAAAGCCCGACCGCGCCGGAGCGCGTGCCGCGCGCGAAGCCCGCGTGTTCAATCAGCCAACCCGCAGAGAGCTTCACGCGACCGTCCGCTTGCGGAAAGCTCGGGATGTTGATTTGGTCGCCGGCGCGCGCGCAAAACTCGCTGAACGCTTCGCGGTTCAAAATCGGGTTGGTGAAAAACGAACCGCAGCTGCGCGAGTTGGAATCGTTCGCGTCGAGCACCATCGACTTTGCGCGGCGCAAGGCGATCACGGTTGCTCGAACTTGCGCGAGCGTGCGCGGAGTTTCCGGGCGCGCTTCGAACCAGCGCTCGAGCTCGGCATAGCGCAGCGCCGGCGCGGCGTTCGGGCGCAGCCGAAAGCAAACTTCGGTGACCACGAAGCGACCCGGTTCGATCGACTTGAACAAACTGTCTCGGTACGAAAACCGACACTCGTCGCCGCGCAGATTCACGCGTTCGCCGCGCGCGCGATCGAACGCCGTCACGCGCGAGATCGTCTCACTCACTTCTTGGCCGTACGCGCCGACGTTCTGAATCGGTGTCGCGCCGACGCGACCCGGAATGCCGCTCAGGCACTCGAGCCCTTGATAACCGCGTGAAATCATTGCGGCAACGAACTCGTCCCAGGGCTCGCCAGCAGCGGCCGTCACTTCGACCGCCGCGCCGTCGGCCCGCTCGCTGAGGCCGCGTTGCGCCATTTCGAGCACGAGCCCGTCGAAGCCCGCGTCCGCGATCACGATGTTGCTGCCGCCGCCGAGCACGCGCACCTCGGCCTTCTGCGCGTTTGCCCAGGTGAGCGCTTCGACGAGTTCGGCTTCGCTCGTCACGCGCGCGAAGTACGACGCGCGCCCGCCGACTCCGAGCGTCGAGCGCGGTGCAAGCTCGACTTTCGATTCGATCTTCACCGCGCTGTCACCATAATGGGCGAGCGGCAAAACCGCAACGCGTCGCGACCGTTCATCGGCGGTGTTGGGGTTTCTTCTTGTGCGCGGCGAGCGTCTTTGCAAGTCCGGGTATAGGCGCGCGCTCCGGCTCGACCACGCCGCTCTGCGAGCGCGCGCGTGACATGAGAAATCGTTTCGCGTCGAGGCTCATCTCACCTTCGCCGAGTTGGCGGCTGACGAGCGCGTCGGCCAGCGCCACGGAGCGCTCGACCACGCTCGCGTCCGCGTTGAGCAGCACCATCGGTTGGCCGAGCACGGTGCACAGCCCGCCCGCGAACGAGACTTTGTGCTGAGCCTTGGCGCGAAAGCTGCGCGTGCGGACCTCGAGCCCCGCGCGGGCCGCGATGCCGAGGAGCTCGTCGAATAATCGCGCCGGATCCACCACCGCTATTTTAACGGAAAAGCGAGGCGCGCTGACCCTCTTCGCCGATCGTCGGCACAAACCGCGCAAATAGGACGCTTTCGAGCGCGCGGCCGGCGTGCTATCTCCGGAGCTTGGAAGGTGTCCTGCCGACGGCGGGAGCGAATCAGCGCTTCCCCGGAGGCACCTTCAGGCAGTGAGAACACGGGTTCTCTCCCAAGTACGAAAGAAGTCGATAGCGTATGACGTTCACCGAAGCCGCGGCGCAGGTTCTGCGCCTCGTAGGCAAACCACTCCATTACAAAGAGATCACGGACGTAGCGATCGAGAAGAACTTGCTCAGCCACGTGGGCAAAAGCCCCGAGGTCACCATGGGCGCGCGGCTCGCGGCGCTGGTGAAAAAAGGCGACAAGGAAAATCCGCTCGTGCGCATCAAGCCCGGAGTGTTCGCGCTGCGCGAATGGGATCCGGAGATGATCGAAAAAGGACTCGCGGATCGCACGCCCGCGCTCGAACGCCTGGCCGCGCAAGGCTACGTGGGTGAGCCGGACGTGGACGTGCTCGAAGAGCCGGTGGGCGAGGCGACCAGCTCGCCGCATGCCGCTCACGTCACGTTCGAAGACGAAGACGGCACTCCGCCGCCGGACGAAGGCGAGCGCTCGCGCGCCGAATTCGCCGCGCACGCGACCGAGCTGTTCGCCGCCGAAGAGGACGACGATGAGCCGATCTTCGGCGGCACGGGTGAAGTCGCGACGAGCGTGGCCGATGCCGCGACCGCTGATGTCAACGGTTCGCGTCGTGGTCGCCGTCGTCGGCGTGGCCGCGGTCGCCCCGGGGAAGAGCGTGGCGGCGACGATTTGCCGTCCTACACCGTGTCGGACGCGCCCGCCGTGCTGCCGGCCGAATTGACGCAAGAGCTCGAAGCGCGCGCCGTCAACGGCGTCGAACGCCCGCGCCGTGAAGAGCGCGCCGAGCGCGTCGAACGCGATCGCGGCGAACGCGTCGAACGCGCCGATCGCGCCGATCGCGAACGGGGTGAGCGCGGCGAGCGCGAGCGTAGTGAGCGCGGGCGCGAGCGGGACCGCGAGCGCAGCTTTCAACGCGACGATCGCCGCGCCGAACAAACAGGCCCGATGGACGATTTGGTCGGCCGCGATTTGGCTGACGCCGTGGAATCGGTGCTGCTCGGCTTCGATCGCGGGCGCGGCCCGGTTTCGCTGCAAACGCTGGCCGAAGCCGCGCAGCGCAAAGGTCGCCTGTCCGGTGATCTCGCTGCCACGAACGGCTTGATGCTAGCGGCCGCACGCGCCGACAACGCGCGCGCGACGGCGCGCGGCGAGCGTCCGCGCTTTCGCATTTCGTCGAATCGCATCGGGCTCACCGAGTGGCAGCTCGACGGCGAACTCGCGCGGCTCGAGCGCGAGCTCATGCAAACCGCGGAGCGTTATCGCGAAGTGGTGCGCCGTTCATTTGCGCGATCGCTGCAGGATTTGTCGCATCGCGGCTTGGGTGAGCTGATCACGCTCGTGCTCGAGCGACTCGGTTTCTCCGAGCTCGTGCAAGTACGCAGGCCTGGGTTGCACGGCGCGGAACTGCATCTCTCGGGTAAGGCGCGCGGCGCCTCGGGCGATCTGCGCACGGCGGTCGTGGTGCGTCGCGATGGCCGTGAGGTCGGTCGCGAGCGCGTGACGGAACTGCGCGGCGCGCTCCACCATTACGGTCCCGCGTTCGCTGGTTTGATCATCACCACCGGCCAAGTCTTGAGCGGCGCGCGTGAAGAAGCAGCGGCGCCTGGCGCGAGCCCGGTGTCGGTGATCGACGGCGCGGCTCTCGCCAAATTGTGCGAAGAGCACGAGATCGGCTTGTGCGCGACGCGCTTTGCGCTGCCGCACCCCGATCTCGATTTGCTGGACGCGCTGCGTGGCTGAGCGCGAAAAGCTCGGCCTCAGCGCGCTGCTCTTCGCGACGCTCACGGCGGCGTGCGCCACGCCGCCGCCGGCGTCGCAGTTCCCGAACGCGCAGGCCGCGCTCGATCGCATGCGCGCGACCGTCGCCTGTAGCCGCGGGCTGACCAGCGAAGCCAAAATCGACTACTTCGGGGCCGCTGGTCGCATTCGCGGCAATCTGCTCTACGTCGTCTCGGTGCCCGACAAATTGCGGCTGGACGTGGTGAGCCCGTTCGGCGCCACGGTGTCGACCGTGACCTCGGACGGTCACGAGTTTGCGCTCTTCGATCTACGCCAAAAGCAATTTCTGTACGGCCCAGCCAATGCTTGTAACCTCGGCCGCTTCACGCACGTGCCGCTGCCGCCGGCCGCACTGGTGGAGCTCCTGCGCGGTGAAGCGCCGGTGCTCGTGCATCAACCAGGTGCCGCGACGATCGCCTGGGAAGACGGCGAGTATGTCGTGCGCATCCAGAGCACGCGCGACGCGACCGAAGAAATTCACCTTGCGCCCGTGCCCGCGGATTTCGCGCTTTCTTACGACGCGCAGCGCCTGCGCGTGACCGAAGTGCGCGTCGCGCAGCAGGGCATCGAGCTCTATCGCGCCGAGCTCGTCGGCCACCGGCCGGCGAAAATGTCCGCGCCGCGCGTCGATCCGGACGGTCTCGATCCGCCAGTGCCGCCGAGTGGACCGAGCTGCCAAGCCGAAGTGCCCGGGCGTTTGCATTTTCTGGTGCCTGAAGGCAATCAAGACGTAATCCTAGAAAACATCGACGTTTCACAGAATCCGCCGCTCAGCGCGAACCTGTTTCGGCAATCGCCTCCAGGCGGCGTTTCGGTGCGCTACTCTTCGTGCTCTGATTGATCGAGTTCGGAGCGAATAGGGCCCTGACTTTGCGCAAACCGTCGACCAAGAAGAAGCGTGAAGCAAAGCCCAGCGCGCGCTCGACGAGCGCTCCGCCGCGCGCGACCACGCCGCCGTCGAGCAGCCGAGACGCGCAAAGGTTCCGCCCGCCGAGCTCGGAGGTCGTGCCGCGCTTCGCCGGCGTGCCCACGTTCTTGCGCTTGCCGCTCTACGACGACCCACGCACCGTCCCCGCGGTGGACGTCTTGCTTTGCGGTGTGCCGTTCGACGGCGGCACTTCGTTTCGGCCAGGCGCGCGCTTCGGTCCGCGCGCGGTGCGCGAAGCCTCCGCGCTCGCGCGTTCGTTTTCGGCCGCGCTCGGCGTCGATGTCTACGACGAGCTGCGCGTCGCGGACGGCGGAGACATCGCGGTTCCGCCGCACGAAGCCGACTCTGCGCTGGGCGTCGTGGCCGAGCGCGCGGAAACGATCACGCGCTCCGGCGCGATCGGCGGTTTCATCGGCGGCGACCAAACACTGACGCTCGGCGCATTGCGCGGGATTCATCGCGCCAAGAAAAAAGCCTTCGGGCTCCTTCACATCGACGCGCAAAGCAACGCTTCGGGTCCGCCGGGCGACTCCGCTGCGCACCACGCGAGCGTGATCCGCAAGGCCGTCGAAGAAGGCCTGATCCGCGCGGATTCGACGATGCAAATCGGCGTGCGCGGCCCGTATTCGTCCTCGGACGAGCTGTCGTTCGCGCTCTCGCACGGCTTCGAAATCGTGACCACGGACGAAGTGCGCTGGGACATCCACGCGGTCGTGAGCCAAGTGCGCAAACTCGTCCGCAAAACCGCGCTCTACGTCTCGGTCGACGTGAGCGCGCTCGATCCGGCGTTCGCGCCGGGCACCGCGTTTCCGCTGCCGGGCGGCATCAGCACCTGGGAACTGCAACAGCTCTTGCGTGCGTTGGTCGGCGCCGAAATCATCGGCTTCGACGTAGTCGAGATCGCGCCGACGTATGACCCATCCGGCATCACCGCGCTCGCGGGCGTGAGCATCGTGCACGAAATCCTAGCCGCCCTCGCCGACACACGCCGAAGCGGCAGGCCCGCGCCGTCGAGTCATCATGCGCCGTCGAGGCGTGGTCGGCGTTCGGCGTAGGAGTTGTTTGGGACTGGCGTAGTCTTCCGGTCTTTGGGCTGTTTTTTGGGCCCTGCGCGTGTCAAAGCGTTTGGCCGCCTGCGCTTCTAGCTGCGCGACGGGCGCCTGTTCGGTCAGTTTTAACGTGGCCGCCTCTCTTTCGAGAACCGTGATCAGCCCGGCGAATCAGTAGCTTTGTTTTATTTCCGGGCGGGCGGACCCAGGCCTTGTCGGGCGCGAGCGCGCGCCAGATATGAGAAGAGAAGTAAACTCATTGATAAGCTGGTTTTTTGATGGTCACGCGGCGCGCGTGTTGCGGCACAGCCTTCGGCGTCGCGGACGGCGCACCGTCAGAGTAGGCCGTGTAAAATCTCGCCCGGCGTGTCGCTGATGATCGCGTCCACGCCATTTTTGGCGAGCTCGCGCGCTCGCGCCGTGTCGTTCACGGTCCACACGTTGACGAGGCAGCCGGTGCGTTTCAGATGTTGCACGCGCTCTGCGTTCGCGAGCACGTGCTCGGGGTGCACGCCGTTCGCGCCGAGCGAATGCGCGCCCGGCGCGTGCCGCAAAATGCCCTGCTTTTTGTGGACCAACCAGGCGCGCGGCAGCTCGGGCAAGTGGCGCGCGAGCCACCACACGAACTGTGGGTGGAAGCTCGAAAATAAAAGCAAGGGCAACGGCTGCGCGCGCATCACCGCGGCGACGCGTTCGAGTAGCAGCCTCCGATTCTTTACGTCCGACTTCAGCTCGACGTTCACGCGTTGATCGTGCTGCTTCGCCCAGGCGAGCACGTCCGCGAGCAATGGCACGTGCTCACCTTTGCCGACGTCGAGCCGCGACAGTTCGCTCTTCGGGATGTCTTCGGCGTGGCGCGAGTCGGCGCCTTGGGTCACCCGTTCGAGCGTCGGATCGTGCAGCACGATCACGTTGCCATCGCCGTCGAGTCGCACGTCGAGCTCGACGCCGTCGGCGCCCTCCTCGCGACTCAGCTCGAACGCGGCGAGCGTGTTTTCGGGTGCCGCGTGGCGCGCGCCGCGGTGGCCGAGCACGTACGGCCTCTGTCCCGCGGGGCGACGCCAGGCCGCGATCGCGTCAGCCAGCGAGCTCATTGGCGATCTCGTGAGCCACGCTGCGCGCGCGCTCGACTTCGTTCGAACCGAAGGAGATGCCACCGACGACCGGATGTCCGCCGCCGCCGTAGCGCGCGCAAATTGCGCTGATGTCCGCGTCGAGCGGCGCGCCCGACCACGGATTGTAGCCGACCGAAATCTTCGGCCCGCCCTTCAGCACGCCCACCAGGACCGAATAGACCGAGCGCGGAAAAAGGGCGTAAGTCACGAATTTCCCAACGCTTTCCAGCATGGCATCGGTCAAATCAACGAACACGACCCGGCCCCTCACTTGGCTTTTGTCGCGCACGCGCTCGACGAAGCGTTCGTGCTTTTTGCCGAGCGGCTTGTAGCGCTCGCTGACGAAGTGCGAAGTCGCGACGTCCGCGAGCGGCTTGCAGAGGAGCTCGGGCACGAGCGTTTGGTAAAAACCGTCGTCTCCATAGTGTTCGACGACGCTGACCAGTCGCATCCGCGGATCGCTGCGATCGATCGCCTGTTCCGGGCTCGCGAAGCGCGCCGAATCGACCGTGTCTGCAAACTGCACCAGCGGTTCGAGCGCCGGCTCCGAAAAACCGAATTGTTGCGCGCCCACGTCGAAGATCAATTTCGTGCACGAGCTGTAGCTCGAGTCGAAGAAAAATTGCGGGTTCTTGGCGGCGTCGAACGCGGCCCGCTCCGCTTCTGACTGAAACGCGGTGCGATGATGATCGAAATACCAAGTCAGCTTCGGTGATGCGCTGAAGCGATAATCCAGGATCGCGTTTTGTTCGCCGAGCAAGAGTTTTTCTTCGGCGCGCTGCTGCGCATTGCCGTAGCCGCACGCGCGATATTCGAATTTGGTCTCGGCGAAACCGCGTTCGTGCATCAAGCGCGTGAAGAGCACGGCGCTCGATAAGCCGTCGAAACAATGGCCGTGACTGGCCACCACGAAACGCATACGGCCTGTTAGCACGGCGTCGCGGGATCTCGCTAGGTTTCGCCTGGAGCGGAAGCGAAGTCGCAACTGTGCGCCGCCATCGACCGATGCGGAGCGATGTCCGGAACCGTTGAAACGTGCCTCACCGGCGCGAGCTTGCCGGCGCGCCTCGCCGATCTCAGACGGCCGCCCACGAAGCTGTTTCTGCGCGGCGAACTAGCGCGCGGTCCGCAGGTGGCGATCGTCGGCATGCGCAGTCCGAGTGAGCGCGGCGCGAAGTACGCGCACAAATTGGCGGGTGAGCTCGCGGCGGCGGGCGTGGTCGTGATCTCGGGCGGCGCGGAGGGTATCGATACGGCTGCGCATCGCGGCGCGCTCGACGCGGGCGGCGCGACCGTCGTGGTTGCGCCGGCCGGCTTCGAACGACCGTTTCCGAAAGAGAACGCGCTCATTTTCCAAGAGGTGCTCGACCGCGGCGGCGCGTATCTCTCCTTAGTAGAGGGCGATGTGCCCGCGACGCGCAGCGCGTTCTTCCCGCGCAACGCGGTACTCGTCGCGCTCGCGCACGTCGTGGTCGTGGTCGAATCGTGCTGTCGCGGCGGCGCGCGCAACGCCGCGGCGTACGCGCGGCGGCTCGGCCGGCCGCTGTTTGCCGTGCCGTACCCGCCCTGGCACAAGAAAGGGCGCGGCTGCGTCGCGGAGCTCCTGCTCGGCGCTCGGCCACTCCGGGGCGCGAAAGATTTGTTGAAGGCGCTGGCCGCCCAGAACCTGCACGCGGTTTCGACCGCAGCCGAGCTTTCTCGCGCCAGGCAACCCCAACAAGAAATCCTAAATTTTACCGCTGTATCGACGCCCGAAGCCGCGCGCGTGGCGGTGCTCGACGCGGTCCGACGCGGTGCAGCATCGGCGGACGAAATCTGCCTTCGAACCGGGCTCAGCGCTGGCCGTGTTTCAGAACTGATCTTGACGCTTCGCCTGGAAGGAGTCTTAGTAACCCACCCCTCGGGGTGCTTACAAATCGGTAAGTTTTTGATTTGATTGGGTTTTGCGGTGGGATCCTGGGATCCAGGGCTTGCGCCACCAGCAAAGCGTTCGCATTCAGTGTGCCGAAAGGGACCCGTAACCCACCATGGCGAAGACCCTCGTAATCGTCGAATCCCCCGCCAAAGCCAAGACGATCAAGAAGTACTTGGGCGCAGGCTATGAGGTGGTCGCGAGCAAAGGCCACGTCAAAGACCTGCCCAAGAAGATGGGGATCGACGTCGAGCACGGCTTCGAAGAGACGTACGAGGTGATCGAGGCCAAGGCCAAGGTGCTCTCCGAGCTGAAGGCGGAGTCGAAGAAGGCCGAAGTGCTCCTGCTCGCGACCGACCCCGATCGCGAAGGCGAAGCGATCGCGTGGCACATCGCGGAGGAATTGTCGCGGCCGAAGCTCGAAGTGCGGCGCGTGGAGTTCGAAGAAATCACGAAGAAGGGCGTGCAGCGCGGGATCGATTCGCCGCGCGACTTGGACGTGAATTTGTACAGCGCGCAGCGTTGCCGGCGCGTGCTGGATCGCATCGTCGGTTATGACGTATCGGCGTTGGTTTGGTCGAAGCTCGCATTCGGGCTCAGCGCCGGGCGTGTGCAGTCGGTTGCTTTGCGGCTGATCGTCGAGCGCGAGCGTGAAATCGAGGCGTTCGTACCGGAAGAGTACTGGAACGTCGCTTGTGCGCTGCGCGGCAAAGCCAAGCAAACCTTCCAAGGCCGCTTGGTCAAGGCCGACGGCGAAAAGATCGAGGTCACGAACGGCGTCCAAGCCGAAGCCGTGAAGCTCGATCTGCAAACGGCCAAATACAAGGTCAAAGGCGTCACTCAGCGCGAGCAAAAGCGGAACGCGCCCGCGCCGTACACGACCAGCAAGCTGCAGCAAGACGGCACGAGCTATCTGCGCTTCACCACCAAGCGCACGATGAGCATCGCGCAACGGCTTTACGAAGGCGTCGATCTCAAGAAAGACGGCGGCCTCGTCGGTCTGATCACGTACATGCGTACCGACTCCGTGCGCGTCAGCCCGGACGCGATCATCGAACTGCGCGAGCACATCAAGGACAAATTCGGCGAGCGCTTTTTGCCGGAGAAGCCGAATGCGTTCAAATCGCGGAAAGACGCGCAAGAGGCGCACGAAGCCATCCGCCCGACTTCGCTCGAATACACGCCCGAGTCGGTGCGAAAGCACCTCACGGACGAGCAGTTCAAGCTCTACAAATTGGTTTGGGATCGCTTCGTGGCATCGCAAATGTCGCACGCGGTTTACGATCAAACCGGCGTCGACATCGAAGCCATTCCGACGCGCTCGGGCGCGGCGCACCAATCCTTGATGCTGCGCGCGAGCGGCAAAGTCTTGAAGTTCTCCGGCTGGCTCGAGCAGTACGAAGCCGCGAAAGGCTTCGGCGAAGATGCGCCGAAGGAGCTCGCCGGTGAAGAAGATGCGCGCGCCGAAGCCGAGAAAAATGCGGCCGCCGAGCGCGCGGCGGACGACGAAGAAGGGCTGTTGCCCGAGCTCGTCGAGGGCGAAGTACTGAACTTGGTCGAGCCGCCCGGCGTGCTCGCGGAGCAAAAGTTCACCCAGCCGCCTGCGCGTTACAACGAAGGCTCACTCGTGCGCGAGCTCGAGAAGCGCGGCATTGGTCGGCCGAGCACGTACGCCGAAATCATCAGCAAGGTGCAGGCGCGCGACTATGTCGAGAAGCTGCCTGGTGGGCAGATGAAAGCCTCCGACCTCGGCAAGATGGTGACCGACGGCTTGGTCTCGACGCACCTCGATTTCATGGATCCAGCCTTCACCGCCAAGATGGAGGAAGAGCTCGACGAGGTGCAGGCGGGCCGGCTCGATCGCGTGAAATTGCTCGGCCGCTTTTACGGCAAATTCCGCGAAGTCTTGGATCGCGCGAAAAAGAACAAGCGTTGGGCGCCCGAACCCGAACCGACCGAATTTACCTGCGACGACTGCGGCTCGAAGCTCTTGAAGCGCTGGGGCAAGAACGGCTTCTTCTTGAGTTGCGAGACCTATCCGAAGTGCAAATTCACGCGCGACTTGTCGAAAGACGGCGGCGCGCCCGCTGAAGTCCGCATGACGGACTACAAGTGCGACAAGTGCACGAAGCCCATGGTGATCAAGACCGGCCGTTACGGCGAGTTCTTGTCTTGCAGCGGCTATCCGGAGTGCAAAAACGCAAAGCCGGTGCCGCTCGGCATGCCCTGCCCGAAGTGCGGCGGCGACATCATCGAGATTCGTTCGAAGAAGCGCGGCTCGCGTCCATTCTACGGCTGCGGCAACTACCCGAACTGCGATTTCAAGGTTTGGCAGAAGCCAGTCAATGAACCGTGCCCGCTCTGCAACCACCCGTTCCTCGTGATCGGCGGCGGCGCCAAGAATCCGAAGTTGATCTGCGGCAAGGGCAACAAAGAGTGCGGCTATTCGCGCCCGATCGACGAGCCCGGACCGGCCGAAATCGCGGCGGCAGAGGCTGGCGCAGCTCCGTCCGAGCCGGAGACGGCGAAACCGGGCGGGAAGCGTCGCGGCGGTTCTGCTTCGGTCTCGCCGTGAGCGGCACACGCGTTACGATTATCGGCGCGGGGCTCGCGGGTTCGGAGGCGGCGCTCACGCTCGCGGAGCGCGGCGTGCGCGTGCTTTTGCTGGAGCAGAAGCCGAACGCGCGCACGCCGGCGCAAGTGAGCGACAATTTCTGTGAACTCGTGTGCTCGAACTCATTTCGCGGTGCCGCGCTTTCGAATGCGGTCGGCTTGCTCAAAGAAGAAATGCGGCGCGCGGGCTCGCACGTGATGCGCGCGGCGGACGCGAACACGGTGCCCGCGGGCGGCGCTTTGGCCGTCGATCGCGAACGCTTCTCGGCGGAGGTCACGCGCAAGCTGTGTGAAAACCCGCGGATCGAAGTTCGCACCGGCATCGTCGAGCATTTGCCGGCAGAGCGGCCGTTGATCGTCGCGACCGGGCCGCTCACCGGGGACGCATTGGCGGCGGACATCGCAGCGCGCGTCGGTGAGTCCGCGCTCGCGTATTACGACGCGATCAGTCCGATCGTGAGCGCGGATTCGATCGATTGGGACCAAGTATTTCACGCCTCACGCTGGGATAAAGGCGAGAGCGACGAAGATCGCACTGCGTACGTCAATTGTCCGCTCAACGAAGAGCAGTACAAAAACTTCGTCAGCGAAGTGCGCGCGGCGCGCAAAGTCGAGCCGCAGCCGTTCGAAGACGTGCGCTATTTCGAGGGCTGTTTGCCGATCGAAGTCATGGCCGAGCGAGGTGAAAAGACACTCGCGTTCGGGCCGATGAAGCCAGTCGGGCTGACTGATCCGAAGACTGGGCGCTGGCCCCATGCCGTGGTGCAGCTGCGCAAGGAAGACGAGGCTGGCAGCGCGTACAACCTGGTCGGCTTCCAAACCAAGATGGCTTGGGGCGAGCAGGACCGCATCTTTCGGATGATCCCCGGGCTCGCGCAAGCGGAGTTCTATCGCTACGGCGCCGTGCACCGAAACACGTTCCTCAACGCGCCGAAGCTGCTCGATCAAACGATGCAGCTCAAGCTCGAGCCTGGCGTTTATTTCGCCGGGCAGATCGCGGGCACCGAGGGCTACGTCGAGGGCGCCGCGGGCGGTTTGCTCTGTGCGCTGTTCGTCGCCGATCGCTTGGCGGGTCGCGCGCCGTCGTTGCCGCCGCCGACGACTGCGCTCGGCGGGTTACTCGCGCACTTGAAGCGCAACGAGCACGATTATCAGCCCTCGAATATCACCTTCTCCCACATCGCGCCTTGGGACGGTACGCGGCTCAAGAAGCGCGAAAAATACGAAGCGATGGCCGAGCGGGCGCTGGGCGATCTGGCGGCGTGGCTTGCCGGCCGCGCCGCGCTCGTCGCCTGACGGGCCCAGTCGAGCGCGCTGACGAGCGCGTGGTTAGACTATCGTAACCTTCGGCTCACTCCTCGGGGTTGCTGT
>DATATR010000462.1:0-4888 GCA_036268695.1 Polyangiaceae bacterium
AGCTCGCGACGCTTCATGTACACGCCCGCGTTGTTGACCAGCGTGTGCACCGGTTGGCCGCGCTCGGCGAGCTCGGCCGCGAGCTCACGCACGGCGGAGAGCGACGCGAAATCCGCGACCACCGGCTTCGGCGGCGGCGCGTTCGAGGCGCGCGCGACGGCTTCGTAAGCCTGCTCGACGCGCTCTTTGTTCCGGCCGTGCACGATCACGTGCGCGCCGAGCCGCGCCAACTCGAGCGCGGTTTCTCGGCCGATCCCGTCCGTCGAGCCCGTGACGAGCACGACGGCGTCCGTGAGGTGGGGTGCCGCCAGCATAGGTCTCCGCAAAGATAAACGTGCCGGCGGGACCCGCCTTCGTCAAGGCGGGTCGGCGTAAAGATCAGCCTTTTCTCAACTCGCAACTCAGCTTTTTCGAAGCTCGGCAACGGCGATTGCGACGTCTTTCCCGTTCACGTTCGCTGCGGCGGCTTTGAGGGTCTTCATCGCGATGCCCGTCGCTTGGCCGTCGTTGCCGGCAGCTTTGATTTGGGCCGTGACTGGCGCGAGCGCTTCGACGATCTGACTCGGGCTCAGGCTCTTCGGCAAAAACTCCGACAGGATCCGATTTTCCTCGAGCAGCGTGGCGCGGCTGGCTTCGTCGCTCGTGGAGGCGAGCGTTTCGTCGTTCGATTTGACGAGCTTGCGCAAGATCGCCTGCGCTTCGTCGTCCGAGCCTTGGCGCCCCGGGCGCGCGGCCTCGGTCGTGATCTCGCCGACCGCGACGCGCAGGATCTCTTTCTCGATCGTGGCCCCGCTTTTGATGGCCTGGAACATGCGCGCCTTGATTTGATCGATGAGCATCGGGCCTCCGGCTTGTCGTTCTACCTCTTTTGCTCCGCGAGGGTCGTCTTCGCTGCAGGAGAGTGCGGGTTTGGATGATTTCCGCGCATGCGGCTGAGAGCCGTCGCGCGCGTCGGCGCGAAGAGAGGAGGAGGATCCGGCTGAGAGCACTTCGCGCGCGCGGAGTGCGAAAGAGCAGACGCTCGAATCCTCAAAAATCCCGAGGCCCCCTTGCGCGACTGTAGCTATAGATGTATCTAAAAGTTATATCGTTACGATGTATCGCGTAACGAGCTGGGCCGATAGTCGGCTCTCAATCAAAAGGTAAATATTGGAAACCACAGGATATAACATGGACGACTGCGACTCTTTTTCGGACCCGCGCGGGGCCTTTCACGATCGTTCTACGTTTTGGTCGCATGCGCACGCGCACGGCCACGCTCACTTTCAGGGCCGCCGCGGGCCGTTCGGTCCGCATGGCCGTTCGCCCTTCGGCGGGCATGCCGGCGCGAGAAATTCCTCTTGGGGGGATTGGTTCGGGTCGCCCCCGCCGCGCGCGGAGCGCGGTGGCGTTCGCTACTTGGTCTTGGACGCGCTCGCCGAGCGACCGCGCCACGGCTACGAAGTCATTCAAGTGATCGAGGAGCGCAGCGGCGGCTCGTATCGGCCGAGTCCCGGCGTGATCTACCCGACGCTGCAGATGCTCGAAGAGCTCGGACACGCGCGCGTGGTCGAGCAAGACAATCGCAAAGTGTACGAGATCACGGACCAGGGGCGCGCCGATTTGGAAGCGCATCGCGACGAGGTTTCGGATTTCTACGAGCGCTTCGCGGAAGAGTCTTGGGAAAGTTACGTCGAGGACTTCGGCGACATCATGAAGCGACTCGGACGGCTGTTCAAAACGTTCCGTCGCGCAGGTCGTCGCGGCAGCATGGCCCCGAAGACGATGAAGCGAATCGGCGAAATCATCGACAACGCCGTGGGCGAGATCGAAGCTGCTTTGGACGAGGAACGCTGAATCGAATGTCGGTGCGGGGCACGCAGCGCGCACGGCGCGGACTTGCGGGACAGAAGCGTGGGCGTTCAGCGTTTGCCGAGCGTGCGCGTGGAGCCCTGTTTCGCGGGCTTTTTCGGCTTCGGTTCGAGCGCAACCGGCGCCGGAGCTTCGATTGGAGCCGGCGATCCGAGGGACGTCGCGTTGCGCAGCGCTTGAATCCGTTCTTCGACCATTTCGCTACAGCGGCGCATGAACCCGACGATCAGCTTCAATTCATCGTCGGAATAGTTTTCGCAAACCGTCGCCATGCCGGCCATCAACGGCAAGAACAGGTGCAGCACATCGGGCAGGCGCCCTTCAACGCAACCGGTGATCACGACTTTGCGCCGGTCCTTCGGATCCGGCACGCGCGAAACGAAGCCCGCGCGCTCCAAGCGATCGACGACGCCCGTGATCGCGCCAGTGCTGAGCCCGGTGAGCTCCGCCAAGCGACCGGCCGTGACGGGTCCACTCTCGTTGGCAATGTAGTCAGCGCATTTGTGGTCGGAAGGATTGAGACCGAGGCGTTCCGCAATAGCCGCGTGAAACACCACCGAGCGCGTGCTCGAGCGGCGGCTCTGGTCAATTACCGAAGCGATGATTTCCCGACGCTCCGGCGTCAGGTCTTTCACTCGCTCCGCGAGAAACTGTTCGAGATGCTCTCTTGACATCGCTCGGCTGATCCGTTTACCTGCAGAGTATCTTAGTCAGTAAGATTTTTGATGGAAGAGATGTTCGTCAACTGAAACAATGATTCTTGCCGGGTAATATTGACGAGCGAATTCACCCGGGTATTATCCCCAGCAGTCTTCGCGAATCCGCCAGATTTTTAGCCAAGACCGCCCGCCGCGCTGGAGCCAGGAAACGCTCATGACCGCAATTGTCTCCATTCAGAACGCGACCAAAGACTATCGACTCGGGAAAGTGGTCGTGCCGGCGCTCCGCGGCATCAGCCTGGAAGTGACGCAGGGCGAGTTCTTGTCCATCGCGGGTCCCTCCGGCAGCGGCAAGACCACGTTGCTCAATTTGATTGGTTGCGTGGATACCGCGACCACCGGCACGGTCGAAGTCGCGGGTCACAACACGGCGAAGCTTCGCGAGCGCGAGCTCACGCGGCTTCGGCTCGACACGATCGGCTTCATTTTTCAAAGCTTCAACTTGGTCGGCGTGCTCGACGTGTATCGCAACGTCGAGCTGCCGCTGCTCTTGCAGCACAGGCTCTCTTCTGCCGAACGCAGCAAGCGAGTGCTCGCCTTGCTGGATCGCGTCGGGCTTCGCGATCACGCGCGGCATCGCCCGAACGAGCTGTCCGGCGGGCAACGCCAACGCGTCGCGATCGCGCGCGCGCTCGTCACGCGGCCGGTGCTCGTGCTCGCCGATGAACCGACTGCGAACCTCGACTCGGTCACCGGCCAAAACATTTTGGATTTGATGAAGGAGCTCAATCAAACCGAGAAGACGACCTTCATCTTTTCGACGCACGACGCGCGGGTGATGGCGCACGCGAGCTCGCTCGTGCGAATCGCGGACGGCAAGCTCGCCGAAAATGGCAGTGCGCTGCCCACGGCGCACGAAGTCGCGGAAAGCGGAGCCGGGGCGCACCCGTGATTTATTGGCTCGAAACCCTGGCCGTCGTAGTCCAGATCGCGTTTCGCAATCTGTTCGCGAGCCGCTATAAGACGATGATCGTCGGTGGGATCATCGGGTTCGGTGCTTTTTTGGTGGTGCTCGGCACGTCCCTGCTCGACAGCGTGGACCGCTCGATGAGCCGCAGCATCATCGGCAGCATCGCGGGAGACGTCCAGGTTTACTCGTCCGAATCGAAGGACGACCTCGACGTGATGGGCGGCTTCTCCTTCGACGCGAATTCGATCGAGCCGCTGCCCGATTTTGCGCGCGTGCGGGCTGTGCTCATGAGCGTGCCGAACGTCGCGCGCGTCGTGCCGATGGGGCTGAACGGCTCGCTCACGCTGTCCGGCAATACCATCGATCAAGCGCTGGCCAAGTTGCGCGAGAGCGTGACCGCGCGTCAGCTCGGGAACACGAGCCCCGAGCTCACCCAGGCATACGATGACCAAAAAGATCACGTGCACCAAATCATCTCGGTGCTGCAAGGCGACAGCGAGAACGCCAAAAAATTGCAGGACGACCAAGCTCTCGCGAATGACGATCTCGGTTCGGTCACGCGCGCGGCGTCGCCCGAATTTTGGAGCAGCTTCGATCAGGAGCCGCTCGATCACCTGGAATTTCTCGAGAATCGCATCGCGCCGCTGGCCACCGACGCGGACATGCTGTTCTTGCGCTACGTCGGCACGGATCCGAAGGTGTTCGCGAATTCGTTCGATCGCATGACGATCGTCGAGGGGCAGCCCATCCCGGAAGGCAAGCGCGGCTTCTTGTTCTCGAAGTACGTGTACGAAGAGCAAGTCAAGCTCAAGACCGCGCGAAACCTCGACAAGATTCACGACGCGCGCGCGAATCGCGGCGCCCTGATTGCCAAAGACGAAGAGCTGACACGGCTCGTGCGCGAAGCCTCGACACAAGTCAAAGAGCTTTTGCTCGAGCTCGACGCCCCAAAGACACGGCTCTTCCGCGACAAGCTCGAAAGCGCGTTGCACTCGAGCGAAACCGACGTCGGTAAGCTCTTGAGTCAATTCTTGAACGTGAATGACCAGAACTTCGACCAGCGCTATGCGTTTTTTTATCGCGAGCTCGCGCCGTCGCTCGAGCTTTATCGGGTGCGCATCGGCGACACACTCACGATCAAGGCGTTCACGCGCAGCGGCTACGTGCAGTCGGCGAACCTCAAGGTGTACGGCACTTTTGCCTTTAAAGGCCTCGAAAAATCGCCACAAGCCGGCACCATGAACATGATGGATCTGGTGAGCTTTCGCGAGCTCTACGGGTTCATGACCGACGATCGCGCAAAAGAGATCGCGCTGATGCGTGCGAACTCCGGCGCGAAAGAGGTGAGCCGCGAAAATGCCGAGAGCGAGCTGTTCGGCTCGGCCGCGGACGCGACGCCCGCGCCGGA
>DATATR010000463.1:0-11120 GCA_036268695.1 Polyangiaceae bacterium
CGCGTCGAGCACGTCCGCCGGCAAAATGGCTTCGAGCTCTGCTTCCGGCGACATGCGATCCGAGGGCGGCGCGGACGAATTTCGCACCGACAGCACGCGTCGCTCCGCGGTCGCGAGCAACGACTCCAGCGCCGGACTCAATTTAGCCTGTGGCAACTCGTGCCCTCGCGGCGCGATTGAGCTCGGAGCGGACGGCGTGCTCGAACGCGAATGATGGCTATCCGGCGGAATGTCGTGCGCCGGCGCGCTGAGCGGGCCACCGTCGGTGGCGGCGCGCGGCGAGCTGATGATCTCGTGCTCCGGCGCGGAAGCACTCGGCGTCGAGGGCGGCTCCGCGGGGATCTCGTGTTTGCCCGCCTCGTAACGATAGGGTCGGCGCGTTGCGGCCACCAGCACCGGCGCCCGATTCGCGGGCGTCGTGCGCGTGACGAATTCAGCTCGACCGCTCGGCGGCCCGATCAGCGCCTCGACTTTGCGCAAGAGCAGCGTGTCGTCGACGGGGCGTACGAACACGCCGCTCGCCTGTTGCTGGAGTGTCGCGCTCTGGTCCTCCACGGTGCGACCCGGCTCGCCGAGGAACAGCACGTCGATGCGATTGCCGCCCGGAACTTCACGGACACGTGTGATCGTGTCGAGCGCCTGGGCGGCGTCCGCGTCGCACAAGATCAGCGATGGGCGTTGCACCGAGACGCGACCCACGAGCAGCCCCAACGGAACGTCGATCACCGGGTAGCCACGGGAGCGAAGGGCGATCGTCAGGCGCTCGGCTTCCGCCGAGGCGTCGCTCACGAAGATGAGCGAGCCACCGTCGTCGCTCCTGCTGCTACCGGTGTCTCCGCCGGCCCGAAGGTGAGGCGTCACTACGCTGACAGTGTACGCGACGATTCGCGTGCGCGGCTACTCGCGTGGCGGGTCTTCGGTGGATGGTTTTTTGGCGCTGTCGGTCTCGGATGTGGTCTCGGCTCGGCTCAGCCGAACCGCGATCCGCTCGCCGAGCGCCGGCCAATACCGTGCCGAGACGACTGCCACCGTAACGAATGCCACGATGAAGATTTCTCCGCCGCTCAGGCCGAACATCAGATTCGACTAAAGCAACTCCCAGGTGCTCGCAAGTCCAGCGACGACCCGCTCGCGCGCTGCCTATTCGGGCTAAGTTGTCGTCGTGCTCGATTGCGTGCTCGGACTTGGCTCAAATCTCGGAGATCGACTCGGTTTTTTTCGCAGCGCGGCACGCGCGCTCGCTCAGCATGGTGAAATAATCAGCGCTTCGGCGTTGTACGAGTCGGCGGCCGTCGGTCCCGAACAGCCCGATTACTTGAACGCGGCGTTACGTTTCTGCACATCGCTCGCACCGCGCGCCTTGCTCGAGCAGCAGCTTGCGATCGAACACGCGAACGGTCGGGTGCGCCGCGAGCGCTGGGGGCCGCGGACCCTCGACTTGGATTTGCTGTGGATCGCGGGCCGCGTGGTCGACGAGCCCGGTTTGGTCGTGCCGCACCCGGAGCTCGTGAAGCGACCGTTCGCGCTGCTTCCGCTCCTCGATGTCGTGCCGGACGCGCGTGATCCGCGGAGCGGTTCGCCCTATGCGCAGTTGGCACTGGCGCTCGACCGAACCAGCGTCCGGGAGCTCGAAAACAGCCGTGCAGGTTGGCTGGAATGAACAAATCGATCCATCGATCGGACGCGCATTCGTTCATGTAGGACGCAGTCTAGACACTCAAGCGGCGAGGTGGTACGAGCCGCGCGCGTCTTACGACAGAGCACGAATTTCCCCCGTGTTTCGCCGGTTTCGGCACGCGGGCTCGAGGCGAACCGAAGCATGTTTTTAGAGCTAGTTGGAGCCACCGCCGCGTCCGCGCTGGACAGCGCGACGAGCGCCATGGCGGGCGGCGTACCGCTCGACTTCGATCGCACCGTGCTGGTGCAGATCATCGTCTTCACGCTGCTGATAGTGGTGTTGAAGCCGCTCTTGTTCGACCCGGTGCTCAAGGTGTTCTCGCTGCGCGAGGAGCGCACCGAAGGCGCCCGTGCGACCGCGCGTCAGCTGCAAGAGAAGGCCGGCGAGCTCCTGCAACGCTACGAAAAAGAGCTCGAGCGCGTGCACCAAGTCGCCGCCGAAGAGCGCGAAACACTGCGCGCCGAGACGACCAAGCTCGAAGCCCAAATCCTGAACGAAGCGCGCGAAGTCACGACGCGCGTCGTCGAGGAAGGGCGCAAGAAGATCGAAACCGAAGTGAACGCGATTCGCTTCGACCTCGGCAAGGAATCCGAGCGCGTGGCACAGCTAATCGTCGAGCGCGTTTCCGGGCAGGGAGCCAATTGATGAGCACGAACGCGCTACGTCGCTGGATTTTGGCTGCTGCCGTGATTTGCGGCGCGACCTTCGCGTTGCCGGCACTCGCAGGGCCGGAAGACAAAGCGCCCGCGGCCGGCGCGATCGCGACCGGCGAAGACGCGAAAAAGCCCAGTGAAAATCCAGAGAACCACGTGATCTCGCTCGACGAGTACAACTGGTTCTACGGTTTCTTGGGTGAAAAAGAGGGCGCCGAGCCGAGCATTCTGTTCCGCCCCAAGGGCATGCCGGTGCCGTTCGGCGCGCTAATGCTCAACAGCGCCATCCTCTATTACCTCCTGATTCGCTTCGCCAAGAAGCCGATCGCGGAAGCGCTAAAGCTGCGCAAAGCGACGATTTTGCGCGGCATGGAAGAGGCCGGCAAAATGAAATCCGACGCCGAGGCGCGCCTCGCCGACTACGAGCAGAAGCTTGCCACCATCGATCAGGAGATCGAGCGCGTGCGCGCGGAGATGCGCGCCACCGGTCAAGCCGAGCGCACGCGCATCCTGGCCGAAGCCAAGGAAAAACGCGGGCACATGGAGCGCGATGCGCAAGCCTTGATCGAACAAGAGCTGAAGGCCGCGCGCGAAACGCTCTTGGCGGAGACGGCGCGTGGCGCGATTCGCTCCGCCGAGACCGCGCTGCGCGCCAAGCTCGGCACCGCCGATCAAGCGCGCATCGCCGACGAGTACTTGAATGGGTTGAAGAGCGCCGCCTCGGTGTTGCGAGGAAAAGTATGAGCGACACCGTCGCCGAACGCTACGCGCGCGCGATCTTCGATTTGGGCGTCGAATCGGGGCAACTCGAGTCGTTGTCCAACCAAATTCGCAATTTCGCCGACACTTACGCGCAAAATCGCGAGCTCCAAGGCGTGCTCGACAATCCACTGATCGAGCTGTCGAAGCGCGAAGCGATCCTGCAAGACATCGCGGGTCGCGTCGGGCTCGCCGGAGTGGGCTTGAATGCGGTGCGTTTCATCGCGCAGCGCAATCGCCTGGGTTCGCTGCCGGACATTGCGCGCCGCCTCGCGTCGCTTGCCGACGAAAAAGCCGGCATCGTACGCGCCACCGTGACCTCCGCAGGGCCGATGCCCGAGTCGTTCTACGAGCGCTTGGTGCGGGAGCTCGAAGGCGCGACCGGGCGCAAGGTCGCGCTCGACCGCAAACAAGATCCGTCGCTCATCGCTGGCGTCGTCACTCGCATCGGCGACAACACGATCGACGGTTCGATCAAAGGGCGCCTCGCCGAAATCGAGCGTCAACTGTCCGCAATCTGATTTTTTGCGCGGGCCTCGCCTCGCGAGCCCCGCCCGTAACTCGAAAAACCGAAAGTTCGCGAGAAAACCATGCAGCTCAGCGCCGACGAAATCTCCTCCATCATCAAGAAGCAGATTCAGAACTTCGACCGAGCGGCGCTCGTCAGCGAGACCGGCACGGTGCTCACCAGCGGCGACGGCATCGCGCGCGTGTACGGCTTGGAAGGCGCGCTCGCTGGCGAGCTCGTCGAATTCGCTGGCGGCGTGATCGGTTTGGTCTTGAACCTCGAAGCCGACAACGTCGGTGTCGCGGTGCTCGGCGACGCGACGGGCGTGAAAGAAGGCGACATCGTCAAGCGCACGGGTCGCATCGCGGACGTGCCGGTGGGCGAAGCCTTGCTCGGTCGGATCGTGAACGCGCTCGGCCAGCCCGTCGACGGCAAAGGTCCGATCGACTCGAAGCAGCGCCGCCGCATCGAGCTCAAGGCGCCCGGCATCATGCAGCGTCAACCGGTGAAAGAGCCGATGCAAACCGGGATCAAAGCGATCGACGCCATGATCCCGATCGGTCGTGGCCAGCGCGAGCTCATCATCGGCGATCGTCAGACTGGCAAGACCGCAATCGCGGTGGACGCAATCATCAATCAGAAGGGCAAAGGCGTCTTCTGCGTGTACGTCGCGATTGGCCAGAAGGCTTCGACGGTCGCGCAAGTCGTCGACAAACTCACGCAGCACGGCGCCATGGAATACACGATGGTCGTGCTCGCGACGGCGGCTGAAACCGCGCCGCTTCAGTACCTCGCGCCGTACACCGGCGTGACGATGGGCGAATACTTCCGCGACACCGGTCGCCACGCGCTCGTCGTGTACGACGATTTGTCGAAGCAAGCCGTCGCGTATCGCCAGATGTCCTTGCTCTTGCGTCGCCCGCCGGGCCGCGAAGCATATCCGGGCGACGTGTTCTACGTGCATTCACGCTTGCTCGAGCGCGCCTGTAAGCTCGCCGAGCGCTACTACGTCGTGAAGAAGGGGCAGCAAGTACCGGCCGGCGATCACAACTTCAAGGGCGCGGACGGCGCGGTGCACATCGGCGAAGAAGCCAAGCATTTGGCGCAAAAATCGCTCGATTCGCGCGCGGACAAAGGCGAACTCGAAGTCCAGAAGGATCCGCACTCGGGCGGTTCGCTGACGGCTTTGCCGATCATCGAGACGCAAGCCGGCGACGTTTCGGCGTACATCCCGACCAACGTGATCTCGATCACGGACGGCCAGATGTTCCTGGAAAGCGATCTGTTTTATTCAGGCGTGCGCCCAGCGATCAACGTCGGTATCTCGGTGAGCCGCGTCGGCGGCAACGCGCAAATCAAGGCGATGAAGAAATTCGCCGGCACGATGCGCCTCGATCTCGCGCAATACCGCGCGATGGAAGCCTTCGCCCAGTTCGCGAGCGATCTGGACGCGGCGACCCGCGCGCAGCTCGATCGCGGTCAGCGCTTGGTCGAGCTCTTGAAGCAAGGCCAATACGTGCCGCTCGCGGTCGAGAAACAAGTGATCATCATCTACGCCGGCACGCAGGGCTACGTCGACAAGCTGCCGGTCGATTCCTTGCGCCAATACGAAGAAGAGCTTTATCGCTTCATCGACGAGAAGCACGCCGACTTGCTCGAAGACATCCGCACCAAGCGCGAAGTCAACGACGAGATCAAGAAGAAGCTCGATCAGGTGCTGAAGGCGTTCGGAAAGCAGTTCGTCTCGAGCAAGGAGTGAGCTTTTTTGGCTAATCTCAAGGCGATTCGCAAGCGCATCGCGAGCGTGAAATCCACGCAGAAGATCACGCGCGCGCAGAAGATGGTGGCGGGCGCGCGGCTCACGCGCGCTCAACAGCGCATCCTCGCGCTCCGCCCGTACGCAGTGAAGACGGCGCAAGTCTTGGCCGAAGTCGCGGGCCGCGCCGGCGACGAAGCGAGCGACTCCGGTGAAGGTCATCCGCTGCTCGCTCGCCGTCCGGAAAAGACGGTGCTGCTCTTGGTCATCACCAGCGACCGCGGGCTGTGCGGCGCGTTCAACACCAATATTTTGCGCGCCGCGAATCGCATGTGGCGCGAGCGCGAAGCCGCCGGCCAGAGCGTGAAGATCGTCACGATCGGTCGAAAGGGTCGGGACTTTTTCCGTCGTCGCAACGCACCGATTTTGGAAGTGCTGAGCGGCGTGTGGGAACGGCTCGACGTCGAGCAGGCGCGCTCGATCGCGCGCAAGGTGCTGACGCCGTTCGTGCGCGGCGAAGTGGACGCGATTTACCTCGTGTACAACGAGTTCAAGAGCGCGATGAGCCAGCGCGTCGTGACCGAACCGCTCTTCCCGCTGCAAAATACCGACGGCGCGAAAGAGACGAACGCGAGCGAGCCGGAGTGGGCGCAGCATCGCGAATATTTGTTCGAGCCCGATCGCAAGGCACTCATGGAGCGCCTAGTCCCGATGTACATCGAGATTTCGATTCTGCGTGCGCTGTTCGAGTCGAACGCGTCCGAGCTCGGCGCGCGCATGACCGCAATGGAGTCGGCGACCAAGAAGGCGTCCGAGATGATCGGCAAGTACACCCTCCTTTACAACCGCGCGCGCCAAGCCGCGATCACGACGGAGCTGATGGAGATCATCGGCGGCGCCGAGGCATTGCGCAAATAGCGCGACTCCACCCGCGCGGGTTCTATCGCTTCGCGATTTTTCCCGGTTTTCCCCTTCAATAAGTAGGGTGGCGGATCACGCCAGCTGTGCACGACCTGTTGAGACGGGCGAACCGCGTCGCTGGGTTCGCAGGTCGAGCGCTATCCTTCGCAGCGATGTAGCTCGCGCGTCCGCTTCCTCGTTCGTCATCGAGGCGACAATGCGTTGACACTTCGAGAGCGAGCCGACTACTGTTTGTTTCAACGCGAACCACCGGCGCTCCGCAGTGAGCCTCGGTGGTTCGGTCATTTTGGGGCTAAATTTTCGGGTCCGCGCTGACGTAAGGCACGCTTGCATCGGGCGCGTCCGCGTTGCTCGATGCGCTGAATGGCTGCTGCGGGGTCGCGCGAAGATCGACTTCCGGGCTGAGGTGCGGCAGGCGCGGCTTCGGCTCCGAGGCGCGATGCGCGTGCTCTGAATGCGTGCGATGCGGGTTTGGCTCGGCCGACGGCGCGCCGCTGGTCTCGGTGCTCGCGAATTCGACGGCCTCGCCAGTGAGCTTCGCGCGCAGGCCGCCAAAGGCTTCGATCAGTTCGGCAGCGGCGTGTTTCGCCGCGGGCGTCGAAAAAATGGCTTTGGTGTGCTCCCAGCCGGTGTGACCGCCGAGCGGCACGTAGCAGAAGCCGAGCAGGGCGAACGCACTGATGCCCGCTTCGAGGCCGCGGCGTCCGAGCACGGAGAGCATCGCGGCATCCTAGGCGGGGCCAGGAAATTGGGCGAAATAGTGGCGCTTCAGGGCGCGCGCGCCGCGCGTTCGGGTTCTGAGCAGCGAAACAGGGCGAAACCCGGGTTGGTCCAGAGCTCGTCGCAAGCCTGCGCGGCGACCACGACGTGCTCGTGTGTCGCGAGCAGAAAGCGCGCGCCACGTTCATTCAGCAGGCGCGCGAGCTCGTCGCCGCTCGCGAACGGATCGCCTACCATCGCGTGTCGCGGATCGTGATCGTCGAGCACGATTGTTTTTTGGGGGGTGCCTAGCGCGGCTTGGATCGCAAAGTAGCCGTAATCGTGGCTGTCGAGCGCGAGCGCGTCGAGTCCGCGGCGCTTGGCTTCGCTGCCGGCCGCAAGCTCGAGCGAGCGCTCGGCGAATGCTTCGACGTTCGTCAACTTCGGTCGCAGCCATAGGCCGAGCGCTGCCGCGGCCGTCGCAGCGCCGAGCAACGCGGCCCGATGTTGGCGCGACGAACCATCGAACAAGCGCGTGAACGCGGCGCCGATGACCGCGCACAGGAAGAACCAGATCGGTAAGAGCACGCGCGCGGCGTGGTGCGTCGGTGCGCCGTCGCGCGCGCTGCCCCAGACCAGGAACGCGAGCAAGCTGAGCAGCGCGACGCACGGGCGGGAGAACGGCGCGAGCTTTTTTCGATCCGCGTGGCGCCACCCAAAAATAAATAGGACCAAAAGGAGCGCGAATATTTCCGGCTCGGCGCGGATCAGGAGCCCCGGATATTCGAGCACGCGCACCAGCAGCGGCCCGCTTTCGCTCGCGCCGAGCGCTTGCTTGTAACTCGTCACGCGCGCGATGAAGAACGTAGCCGAGCCGTGTTCGGCGCGTCCGACCACGAGCCAAGCGGCGAGTCCGAGCAGCGCAAAGGCCGCGGCCAGCGCGAACTTTGGTTTCCGTCGCGCATCCCAAGCGCAGCAGCCGGCGAAGCAGAGCGCGACGGGCCACGCTTCGTAACGGGAGAGCGTGGCGAGGCAGAGCGCGATCGCGCCGAGCATTCGTGAGCTCGGTTCGCGCCGAGCGAGCGTGGCGGCGCCGAACAGGATCAGCGCGGCGCAGGGCACTTCCGGCACGGCGGCGATGCCGAGCAGCGCGGAATACGGCAAAAGCGTGGCGAGCGCCGCCGCGAACATCGCGCCCGTGCGGCTCGCGCCGAGCACACGCGCAGCGCTGTAAACCAAAAGGGTTGCGAGCGTGCCGAGCGCAATCGCGGTCGCGCGCGCGACGGCGAGGTCCGTGCCGAAGACGCGAAAAGCCGCACCGTAGAGCCAAAACGGAAACGGTAGCCAACTCGTGCCGCTCGGATCGAAGTGCGGCGCGGCCGCGAAGCGCTGGGCGATCGTGATGCGCGCGTAGTCGTCGTCGCTCAGGGCGCGAAAGCCGGAGGCGTACGCGCTCAGGCTGGCGAGCGCGCGGAACGCACCGAGCAGCGCGGCTTCGCCCGCGCGCGGCAGCGCTTCACGAAGCCCGGGCTCAGGCACGGCCACCGAGAACCGCGCTGCGGCCTATTTCGAGCTGCCCGGCGCGGGCGTCGACTTCTCGCTGGCCGGCGCGGGCGTCGATCCCAGCGGGTTGTTTTGTTCTTTTTGCTTCAGGAGCGCAGCCGAGTGTTTGCGCATCGATTCGTCGGTCGAGGACGACATGTACGCGAGCGAAACACTGGTCACGAAGAAGATGGCCGCGATGGTCCAAGTCGTCTTCGTGAGGAAGTTGCCCGCGCCGCTGCCGCCGAAGACTTGCTGCGCTTGGCCGCCGCCGAGCGCGCCGAGCCCGCCACTTTTGCCCGGCTGAATCAAGATCACGAGGATCAGGAACGCACACGCGACGATGTGCAGAACGGTGACCGGAGTGTGCAGAAATTCAGCCATGGGTTTTTTGGTCCGGGGAGACTGACGCGGGATTGTGAGGGGTGCAACCGCTAGCTCGGACGCCTCAATTCACGGGCTTTCCGGCGCGGGCGATCTTCGCGAAGCCTTCGGCGTCGAGTGAAGCTCCGCCGACGAGCGCGCCGTCGATGTCCGGGCAGGCCAAGAGGCCCGGCGCGTTGTCGCCTTTGACGCTGCCGCCGTAGAGGATGCGCGTGGTTTCGGCGAGCTCGCTGCTCGTTTTCTTGAGCCGTTCGCGGATCGCGGCGTGGACTTCCTGAGCTTGCTCATTGGTCGCCACTTTGCCGGTGCCGATGGCCCACACGGGTTCGTACGCGATCACGCCGAAGCCCGGCTTCTTCGCCAGTTCGGGCACGATCGTCTCGAGTTGGCGGAACACGACTTCCATCGTCTTGTTGGCTTCGCGCTCGGCCAAGCTTTCACCGATGCAGGCGATCGGTTTGATCCCCGCGGCGATCGCGGCGGCAGTTTTTTCACCGACGCTCTGATCCGTCTCGCCGAAATATTGGCGGCGTTCGCTGTGGCCGATGATGACCCAGCTCGCGCCGGATTCCTTGAGCATGGGCGCGCTGACTTCGCCGGTGAACGCGCCGCTGTCTTTGGGGTAGAAATTCTGCGCTGCGACTTCCACGTGTGCGCCGTCGAGCTCGCTCGAGACGGCGGCGAGCGCGGTGAAGGGCGGCGCGACCACGACTTCGACCTCACCCGCGACGTCTTTGGTCGCGAGCTTCACGGCGGCCGCGAGCTCGACGCCCTTGAGGCCACCGTTGTTCAGCTTCCAGTTTCCAGCGATCAAATATTTTCTTGCCACGTTAGTTTCCTCGCAGAGCTTCCACGCCCGGTAGTTTGAGGCCTTCAATCAACTCGAGCGACGTGCCGCCGCCCGTGGAAATGAAATTGATTTTTTGCGCCGTGTCTTCGCCGGCGAGCTGGATGGCCAGGGCGCTATCACCGCCGCTGACCACGGTAAATCCCGAAGCTTCCGCGAGCGCCCGCGCGACACCGATGCTGCCCGTGGCGAAGGCGGGATTTTCGCACGAGCCGAGCGGCCCGTTCCAAAACACGGTCTTCGCGCGGGCGATCTGCGCGGCGAAAGCGTGCAGCGTGCTCGGGCCGATGTCGAGCGCCATCGCGCCGTCGGGAATCGAGCTCACGCTCACGATTTCGCCCGCGCTCGCCTCGACATTTTCGGCGACGACGACGTCCGTCGGGAGCAACAACTTCACTTTGCGATCGCGCGCTTGCTCGAGCAGTGTGCGACCGAGCGCGAGCTGTTCTCGTTCCAAGCGCGATGCTTTCATGGCGTGGCCCGCGGCGGCGAGCAGCGTGTTCGCGATCGCACCGCCGACGCAGATCGCGTCGCATTTCTTGAGCAGGGACTCGAGCAATTTGATCTTGTCCGAAATCGTCGTGCCGCCGAGCACGGCGACGAACGGCCGTTCCGGATTTTCGCTGACGCGCGTGAGCGCGCCGAGTTCGCCCTGCAGCAAATAACCCATGGCGCGATCGCGGATCAGCCGTGGCAACGCGGAGAGCGAAGCGTGCGCGCGGTGCGAAGCGCCGAACGCGTCGTTCACGTACGCGTCGCAAAAGCTCGCGAGCTTTTGCGCGAAGCCCTCGTCGTTGGCTTCTTCCTCGGGGTGAAAGCGCAGGTTTTCGAGCAGTGCGAGCCCGCCGGGGCGCAAATCAGCGACCACTTTCTTGGCCGCGTCCCCGACGCAATCGTCCGGCATGTACAGCTCTTGGTCGAGCAGCTCGCTCAAGCGCATGCCAACGGATTCGAGGCTCAGCGCGGGATTCGGTTTGCCGTTCGGCCGCCCGAGGTGCGACGCAAGCACCACGCGCGCGCCCGCGCCGAGCGCTTTCTTTATCGTAGGCAGCGCGGCGCGGATGCGCTCGTCGCTCGTGATCTTGCCGGATGGATCGAGCGCTACGTCGAAATCCACGCGCACGAGCACGCGCTGATTTTCGAGCCGCAAATCGTCGATCGTCCGAATGCCGTCCAGGGTTCCCATAGCGAGTCATCCATCGCGCTTTCGCGGCGAAGCAAATGCCCCGCAACACCGAAGTGCCGCGGGGCATGCTCGCGCCGCTCAGCGACGCTCAGACGAGAAATCGCTCCGCTCAGCCAGCGATGCGCTTGACCAAGTCGAGGCACTTGTTCGAGTAACCCCACTCGTTGTCGTACCAGGACACGACCTT
>DATATR010000464.1:0-6098 GCA_036268695.1 Polyangiaceae bacterium
GCCCTCGCAGTACGAGATGGCGAACCGGCTGAGTTACTTGTTTTGGCAATCGATGCCCGATCAGACTCTTTTCGATGCCGCGGCTGCGAACGAATTGAGCACGCCGGATCAGATCAAAGCGCAGGCCAAGCGCCTGCTCGCCGATCCAAAAGCCTCTCGTTTGCTCGAGTATTTCGACGAGTGGCTCGGCACGGATACGCTCGGTACCGCCTTCGTTCGCGATCCGACGATCTATCCGAACCTCGATCCGAACCTCGTGCCGCTGCTCCAGCAAGAGACGCGCTCGTTCGTGAGCGACGTACTTTCGCGGCCCGATGGCAGCCTCAGCGATTTGCTGACCGCGCCGTACACGTTTGCGAACGCCGAGCTCGCGACGCACTACGGTTTCAGCGGCCCGAGCGGCACGGATTTCGTGCGCGTCGATACGCCCGGCCGCGCCGGCGTGCTGACACAGGGCATGCTGCTCGCACGCGACAAAGCGACGCGTACCTCGATCGTGCGCCGCGGCCTCAAGATTCGCCTCGACGTATTGTGTGAAAAGGTGAACGCGCCGCCGCCGAACGTGAACGTGAATCTCGACACCTCGGATGCAATGGGCATGACCCAACGCCAGCGGCTCGAGCAGCATCGTCAGAATCCGTCGTGCGCCGCCTGCCACGATTTGATGGATCCAATCGGCGTCGTGTTCGAAGGTTTCGATGCCGTGGGCCGCACGCGAACAACGGACGAACAAGGTCAACCCATCGATACGACCAGCGAGCTCGATCACACCGACGATGCCAATGGCCCGATCAATAATCCAACCGAGCTCGGTCAGCTGCTCGCGAACAGCGACGAAGTGCGCAGCTGCTACGTCACCAAATCCTTCCAATTCTTCTACGGCCGCGACGTAGATTCGCCGGATGCGTGCTCGATGGCGCAGTTGCTCAAGTCCTTCAAGGGCAGCGCGTACAGCTTGTCGGATTTGCTCGTCGCGCTGACGCAGACCGACGCATTCCTCTATCGCCCTGTTTTGACCGCGGAGGCCCCATGATCAAGCGACTCAGCCGGCGAACCTTGCTCCGCGGCGTGGCCGGCGTGGGCATCGCGCTACCGTTTCTGGAAGCCATGATGCCGCGCAAGGCCAGCGGCGCGACGACGACCGCACCGCGGCGAATCATGTTCGTGTTTCAGCCGAACGGCGATCAAACCCTGCGTCGCTTCACCAACGAAGATGAAACGAATTTCCAGTTCGACGAATTTCTGGCGCCGCTCGAGCCGTATCGCAGCGAGATCTTGTGCCTGAATCGGCTCGATCGCCGCTATCACAACTTCATGGCGGGCGAGCGCGCGGACGGCCATCAGCAAGGCGGCGCGTCGCTCGCGCCGTGGAAGGCCGGCACCGGCGCGTTTCCGATCGGCGGTGGCAACGGCGCGACCGTCGGCTACGTGCTCGGACCGAGCGCTGACTACGCGATCGGTGATCGCGTGATCCAGGCCGATTCGAGCGTAAAATTTCGCAATCAGGTGTTTCGGGTGAACACGGAATCGCAAGACATCTGGAGCGTGAGCTCTCACGGCGGCCCAGTCGGCGTCCAAAATCCGATCAGCGCGGAGACGAGTCCGTTCAACGCCTATGCCAATTTGTTCGCGGGCGACTCGAAGGATCCGACAGTGGTCGCCGCGCTGGCGAAGACTCTGGCGATGAAGCAATCCGCGCTCGACAACGCAATCGGCGAGATTGCGACGCTGCGCGCGAAGCTCGGCAGCGACGACCAAACGCGACTCGATCAACACACGCAATCACTGCGCGACATCGAACACGCTTTGCAATCCAGCAACACGGGCGCCGCGTGCGCGCCGATGTCACTCGGCACGCCGCTGACCAATACGCAATTGTTCGACGATACGAATCACGTGCAGATCGGCCAGCTGTTCTTCCAAATCAGCACCTGGGCCTTCGCCTGCGATCACGTGCGCTCGATCAACTTCAATTGGGGCGGCAACACGAACAACCGCGTCTACGCGAACCTCGGCTTGACCGACGGCCACCACGACATCTCGCACGTCAGCACCGACGACGCGTTCGCGCAGATTCGCCAAATCCACAAACATCTGTGGGAAGAAAGCGTCACGCTTCACGATCTGCTCAAAGCCACGCCGGACGGCATGGGCCAAACGCTCTGGGACAACACGCTCGTCGTGCATTGGAACGAGCTCGGTCAAGGCGACGTGCATTCCGAGAACGACGCGCTCGTCGTCTTCGCGGGCGGCGCGGGCGGTTACTTCAACATGGGTCGCTACATCGACTTCGCGAACAAGCCTTCGTTCGCCGACATGCTCGTGTCCTGCTTCCAATACATGGGCTTCGAAGACGTAACGAGCTTCGGCGATCCACTCTTGAACTCGAACGCGCCGCTACCCGGCCTCACTGCATAGTTCGCGCGCAGTCCTTCAAACGACTGCATTTGCGTGGGTTGCCCCCACCCCGTCCGTGCTCGCGCTTCGCGCTGCGCGCGGGCGGCCTCCCCCAAATCGCGCGCTACCGCGCGCTCAGGGGGAGGAGCAAACCGACGCACTCACGCCACGCGCCGCCGAAGGCTATGCCGCCGTGTGCGTACCGCGTGACCATCAAAAACAAAAAAGAAAAAGGCGGACTCCGCGAAAGAGTCCGCCTTTTTTCAGACGGCAATCTGTTCCCCAGTGTCGAAGTTTTGGGGTTGGGGCCCCAAAACCTGAGGGTGGGCCCCATGGAGTCACGGGGCGGGAGCTGCGCTCCCGCTAACTGAAAAGCGGGAGCTGCGCTCCCGATGACGGACGATCAGAAATCGCCGCCGCCCATGCCGCCGTGGGCGTGACCGCCGCCGCCAGCCGGAGCTTTGTCTTCCTTCGGCTTGTCGGCGACGAGCGCCTCGGTGGTGAGCATCAGGCCCGAAACGCTAGCCGCGTTTTGGAGCGCCGAGCGCACGACCTTGACCGGGTCGATCACGCCGTCGGCGACGAGGTCGCCGTATTGGCCGGTGCCCGCGTTGAAGCCGAAGTTGCCTTTGCCTTCCTTCACCTTCTGCACGACGATCGAGCCTTCTTCGCCCGCGTTCGCCACGATTTGACGAAGCGGTTCCTCGATCGCGCGGCGGATGATGCGCACGCCGACCTGTTGCTCCTCGGAGAACTTCAGACCGTCGAGCACGCTCTGCGCGCGGATCAGCGCGACGCCGCCGCCGGGGACGATGCCTTCTTCGACGGCCGCGCGGGTCGCGTGAAGGGCGTCTTCGACGCGCGCCTTCTTTTCTTTCATCTCGACTTCGGTGGCCGCGCCGACCTTGATCACCGCCACGCCGCCGACGAGCTTAGCGAGGCGCTCTTGGAGCTTCTCGCGGTCGTAGTCGCTGGTGGTGTTCTCGATCTGGTTCCGGATCTCTTGCTGGCGGCCCTTGATCTTGTCTTTCTTGCCGGCGCCGTCGACGATCGTGGTGTTGTCCTTGTCGATCTTGACGCGCTTGGCTTGGCCGAGGTCCGTGATCGTGACGTTCTCGAGCTTGAGCCCGAGCTCTTCGGCGATCACTTGCCCGCCCGTGAGGACGGCGATGTCCTTCAGCATCTCCTTCCTGCGATCACCGAAGCCCGGCGCTTTGACGGCCGCGCAGTTGAGCGTGCCGCGCAATTTATTCACGACCAAGGTCGCAAGCGCTTCGCCTTCGATGTCTTCCGCGATGATCAAAAGCGGCTTCTGCTGACGAGCAATCGCTTCGAGCACCGGCAGAAGATCTTTCATGTTCGAGATCTTCTTCTCGCTGAGCAAGATGTAGGCGTCCTCGAGCGACGCTTCCATGCGCTCCGGGTCGGTCACGAAGTACGGCGAGAGGTAGCCGCGGTCGAACTGCATGCCTTCGACGACGTCGAGCGACGTTTCCGCGCTCTTCGCCTCTTCGACCGTGATCACGCCTTCTTTGCCGACCTTCTCCATCGCTTCGCTGAGGAGCTTGCCGACGGTGGTGTCGCCGTTCGCGCTGACCGTGCCGACCTGCGCGATCTCGTTCGGATCCTTGGTCGACTTGGCCGACTTCTTCAGCTCTTCGACGATGGCTTCGACGGCTTTGTCGATGCCGCGCTTGATCTCCATCGGGCTGTGGCCCGCGGCGACGAGCTTCGAGCCCTCGCGGAAGATGGCTTGCGCGAGCACGGTGGCGGTGGTCGTGCCGTCGCCCGCGATGTCGCTGGTTTTCGAGGCAACTTCGCGCACCATTTGCGCGCCCATGTTCTCGAACTTGTTCTCGAGCTCGATCTCTTTCGCGACGGTCACGCCGTCTTTGGTGATCGTCGGCGAGCCGAAGCTCTTTTCGATCACGACGTTACGGCCACGCGGGCCGAGCGTCACTTTGACGGCATCCGCGAGCGCGTTCACGCCGTTGAGGATGAGATTGCGAGCAGCTTCTTGATAAACGATTTCCTTGGCAGCCATTTTCGTACTCCTTCAGCTCACTTTTCGATGACACCGAGGATGTCGTCCTCGCGCAGAATCAGGGCCTCTTCGCCGTCCAGCTTGACCTCGGTGCCCGAGTACTTGCCGAACAGCACGCGATCGCCCGGCTTGATGTCGAGCGCACGCACTTTGCCGTCTTCCAGCACCTTGCCATTGCCGACGGCGAGCACTTCGCCTTCGATCGGCTTCTCTTTGGCCGAGTCCGGAATGATGATTCCGCCTTTGGTCTTCTCTTCTTCTTTGACGCGCTTGACGATCACGCGGTCCTGCAGAGGTCGGATTTTCGTCGCCATGTGGGATGCCTCAGTCGGGTTGGGTGAATCGTCAGGTGCCGAGTTCGGCCGCGCCTCGCGCCGCTTTCGGAAGCGCAGGAGCACCCCCAAAAAATCAGCTTCTTTTTGCGGCTAAGCTCGGTAACCTTCTGGATTCACGGTGTTTCTGGTTAGCACTCAAGCAATGCGAGTGCTAACAACGCGGCCTGAACTTAGCCAGCTCAAGGGCCCTGTCAAGGACCTGACGCGGCGATTGGTAACGCGCTGACGAATTCTTTTATTTTGGGGTGCTCCTGCGCGGCAGATGGCGACGAGTTGGCAGCCGCGTGACGGGAGTGCTGAGGAAACGAGGTCGAGCTGTACAAGCGTGCAGATCGATACTTCGCCCGGAAACACTTCACCCCGTAGGCTTACGAGTGGTGCAGGTTTCCCCGGAAGCCTTCGAAGTTAGCCCGACGCTCGGTTCGTCCAGCGCCGGTGTCGCTCGAAGCTCGGCAGGGGCTTTTCTGCAACAGCATGGAAGGAGCCTTGCATGAGTGCGGAGATGCGCGCGGAGCACGAGATCGATTTGGCGAGTGACCTCGCTTCCTTCTTTCAACACGTGGTCGACGACGTGATGAAGAGCCAAGCGTTCGAGGCGACCGAAGCCGCGGAATATTACTTGGCGCAATTGCTCGCGGACTACGCGAAGCCGGAAAAGCGCGAAGCCGAGACGCTCGATCGTCCGCTCACGATTTTGCTCGACGAAGCGTTGCACTCGGCCGGCAGCGAGCGCTTCGAGCGTCTGCGCTGTCTCGGCGACGGCGTGCTCTACACGAGCGGCTTCTTCGCGGATCATCTGTCGACGCGTGGAGTCGAGCTGCGTTACGTCTGCTCGCTCGGCGCGCGCGCATACGACGGCGCGGCCGTGATGCTCAATCACGGCGCTCGCGAAGCGCCCGGCGCGCCCGACGTGTTCCGCGAGCTAGCCGACAATTTCGCGACCTTCGCCGAAATCGTGTCGCGCGTGGCCGACGCGTTGCAGGTGAAATCCGCGCACAATTCCGACCGCGCCGTGCTCCGCATGTACGAGCGCTGGACGCGCACCGGTTCGGCGCCGCTCGCCGCCGCGCTCGCAGGCCGTGGGCTCACGCCGCAGCGCGGCCACGGAGGCTTGCATTGAGCCGCGCGAGACAGCGCGAGCTCTGCCGAATTCAACAGCGGCTCGAGCGCTTCTATGGGCTCGAACACGCGCCGAACGTCGCGCGCTTCGTGCGCGACGGCGACTCCGGCAGCCGCGAAGTCGTGCTCGTGCGCGAGGCGGAAGACACGCTCGAAATCGCGCTCGTGCTGCCGCCCGAATCGAAACGAATTCCAGTCGGTGG
>DATATR010000465.1:0-13911 GCA_036268695.1 Polyangiaceae bacterium
CGACTAGCTGAAAACGCTGGAGCAAGCGTTCAGCCTCGGCTGGCGCCAACGCTGCGAGTGACAGATCGCCGGCGTCCAGCAGTTCCGGCACGGCCGCGAGCGATAAAGAGGGCACGGCGATCGCCGCCTGCACGCAGAGTGCAGCCCAATCGAGTTCGTTTGCGGGTGCGCCGGCGCGGAGCGCGGTGGCTCGCGTGAGCAGCCGGATCGCCGCTCGATACTGGAATAGCGCGCTGGGGTCGCCGCCATCGGCGCCAGCGAGTGAGCGCGCGTCGCGCAGCAAGGTGAGTCCCACCTGGAAATCCGCGTAGCCTGGGTCCGCGGGCGTGTAGCTCGCCTTCCGCGCGCGTTCGAGCCGCGCGCTCAACCAGAAAAATTCTCGCAACGAGCGAGGCTTCGTGGGCAACGGCTCGAGTGTCATCGCCTGGTCACGTCCGGTGATTCGCAAAGCGACAGAGACTTTTCGAGTCGATGATAGAGCCGTGGGTTTTGAGTCCGAATTGGCTCATCGGAGGTGGTGAATGCCGCGAGTGCCCCGACCACACAGGTCTGCAGCCCGAGAGCGAGCACCAGCACCCGTGCGAGCGCGCCGAACACGCGCCGACGTTCGCGGATGGTCCACCGGAATAGCCCAAATGCACCAATCGTCGCAGCCAGCACGATGCCGCCGACTGCATCGCCGGCGTAGCGCATCGAGGCTTCCCACAAGATCAGCACTGGACCCATCGACGCCACCAGTGAAAGCGAGCACCAGAGTCCCCAGGCTTCGGCGCGCGAAAACCTCGCGAGCGAAGGTAAACCAGAGACGCTCAAACGCTGTCGGATGTATGCGACGAGTCGCACCACGCACAACACTGTGAGCCAGCACCATTTCGCTGTGAGCATGATTCCGCCCGCTTTCTCGAAGACCTGGTAGCCCGCCGGCCAGTGGATCAAGGACGAGAGCGGTCGAAATGTAATGATCCGCACGAATGGGAAGTGGCACGACCAAACCACGGGCGCGAACAAGTAAGAGAAGACGTTTGGAATGATGTACGCCTTTTTCCCGGCGAACGGCTGCAGCGTGATCATATAACTCACGCCGAACTCCGATGGCGAATGGAAGCGAGCGTAGTTGTACCAAGCGTACGCGCCGATCGCGAAGGCCACGGGTACGCCCAGCGCGAGCGCATCGGCAAGCAGCGTCTTCCACGAACGATTGGTTCGGTGTGAGCTCAGCACGAGGGTCGCCAACATCGCGAGCGGCACCGAGACGAAGCTCGTCACTCGGCAACCGATAGCCAGAGCCCAGGCAATGCTTGCCGCGACGAAGAGCCGGCGTCTGAATCCAGGCAGCTCCATGCCCCAAAAAGCGAAAAGCAGACCCCAAAAAGCGAAGCACTGCGCGCCCGTCAGGCTAGCCTCATAAACCCACGGTCGAGCTACGATGTAGGGGAGCGGGTTGGCTAGCCCGAAGACGGCGATCGCAAGCGCGCAGATCCAAGTCGGTTGACGTTGCTTCGGTCTCGTCGCGATGCTCACCAATAACGCGGCCCCGGCGCACAAGCGTCCGACCATGAAAATCACGGTCGGCCACTGATCGGTGATCACTTCGTGCGAGCCGGTCAGCGTCTTGAATGCCAGCATGAACAGCGCCGGCACAGGTCCCCAATAGAGATAGTAATGCCCTCCGTAGAGCGAGGCGTCCCAAAGCCCGAGCCGCGTCCATCGACGATCGTAAGGATCGGCCTTGGAGAGCAGCGCGCGAGAGGGCAGCTCCTTGATGTACAGGTGGCCCGCGCGAAACCCCTCGCAGATTCGATCGTAGTAGTCGTCCGGCCAGCGCTCTTGGTGAAATGTACCCGTGCTGCCGAAGAACACATAGATCAGGGAGACCAACAGCACGACTGCGACGCACGCGATGATGGTCCGCTTCGTCGACGGGTCGAGCTGGCGTGTGCGGCGAGCGACTTCCCGATCCGTCATCGCGATCAGCGAGTTGCCGGCTGAACTAGGAGGCCCGTGCATTTGAGTCACGACGAGCGGTCATTAGCTTAGCACTCGCGGCTTGTCATCCGAGCGCGTCGAGCGTGCTTGCCGACCGACGTAAGCGATAGACGGTGCGTCGTCGCGATCGTCGAAGTGCGGTCGAGCATCGCGACCGAGTACCTCAATACATTGAGTGAGGGCGCGGCTCATCGTCGTTCTCTTACAATCCGGCCTTCGAGCGTGTTCGCGATGGATGCGCTGGAATCGACGTCAGTGTAACTGCGGTCGCGGCGCAGCCTCCCAGCGCCCGCGCTCCCAAACATAACGCACGCCGTCCCAGTGCCAGTAACCACGTACCCACACTTGGCCGGGTCTGCCAGCCTGTGGCGCTGAGTCCCCGTCCGGCGGCGACGATTGCTCGACTACCGGACTCCCGCTCACCGCGGCATTGCTTGGCCCCGCGGCGGATTCGGTTAGCGACGCGCGCGACCCGCGGTTGATCACGCAGCTCGAGGAGAGCAGCAGCGTCGCGATCGCGGCCAAACTGAGCCGACCCATCGTCGCGATGGTAGCATCGGGCTGGTGCGGCGTCGGCTCGGATAAATCAGCGCACTTCGAACAGGAACTGGAGCGCACGCGGCGCTCGGCGGCGAATTCTGGGCGAGGCGCTATGATATCGTTCAGAGCAGATGCGCCGCGTCTTTACTGTCTTCGCGATCCTCGCCGTCGCCCTGCCGGCGTTCGCGGACGGGCCGATCCTCCACGAGTACATTCCGCCCGATCCGAGCGAAGATCTGCGTATGGGGGCGACCACGCCGGACGGCCAAATGCCAGCGGCGATCGAGACGAAGAGCGGCGTGCTTTCGGCGCCCGCGGAGCAGCGCGCACCCCAAAATCAAGTCGCCTATGGCGGCAGCGCGACGCCCGACAGTATCGACGCGAGCTATCGCATCGATCGCGACACGTCGCGGCCAGATTCGGTGCATTACGACGATCCGTTCATTCCGGCGATCACGCCGTTCAAACGCCTTTATGCGTATGACGCGCTGGACGAAGGATTCGAGCTCGTCGTGCACGATAAGCTGCTGAGGCCGATCGAAGTCGGCGGCGAGCCTCGGCCCGATGACGATCAATTCTACGGCGATTTGTTCGTGGACATCGTGCCGGGCGTGCCGGTGCGGATTCCGAGCGTCGGTCCAGGCGCGCGCGTGCTCGTGGCGCGCGTCGAGCCCGCGCTGAAGTTCGAGCTCGTGCGCGACGGCGCGGACAATTGGTTCATCGTTGGAGATGCGCGCGAGCGCGTGCGGCTCGTGCTCGAGCTTTCGATCGCGCGGCGCGTCTTCGGTTCTGAGTTCGGGGACGCGTCTTGGGCGGAGCTCGCGCGCTCGGTGCCAGCTTTACCGCCGCCAGCGCGCGCCGCGGCGCTCGACGTCTTGAGTTCGATTGGAGTGTCGCAGGCGCAGCGCCCGCGTGAAGCGGTGCGCACGCTGGTCAATTACTTCCGCACCTTCGCGCCTTCGGACGACGCGCCGCACGCGGTCTCCGGCGCGGCGCTTTTTTCGGAGCTTGCGCTGTCGAAGAAGGGCGTGTGCCGTCATCGCGCTTACGCTTTCGTGGTGAGCGCGCTGGCGCTCGGGATTCCGGCTCGTTTGGTGCGCAACGAGGCGCACGCTTGGGTCGAAGTCTTCGACGGGCTCAGCTGGCATCGCGTGGATCTGGGCGGCGCGGCCAGTCATATCGACTACGAGCAGCATTCAAGCGAGCATCAACATCAGCCGCCAACCGATCCGTATCAATGGCCGCCCGGCGCGGAGAGCGCGCAGGATTTGACCGCGCAGGCTTCCGGCTCGGGCACGCATGCCGCGCCGAGCACGCCCAATGCGCCCGGCAGCGCGGCACCGGCAGCGCACAGTCCGCGCGCTCCCACTGCATCGGCTTCTGCGGCGAACGAGCCGCCGCCGTCGCGAGACGACACTCGCACGCAAGCAGACGTTTCACTCGCCGCGGAAGAGCACGAACTCAAACGGGGCGCGCAGCTGCACGTCTCGGGCGTGGCGCGTACGGACCAAAGCGTGTGCGCGTTCTCGCGCGTCGACATCGCGCTGCGTGATAAGACCGGTTCGGAGCATTGGCTCGGCGCGCTCGCGACCGATCAGAGCGGCAAGTACGACGGCCGCGTCGCGTTGCCGTTCGAGCTCGAAGTGGGCGACTACTCGGTGGTCGCGTCGACGCCTGAGTCGGCGCAGTGCCGGATAAATTCGCGTTGAATTAAACGCAGCAACCTGACGCCGGCGGCTTGGTCAGTGACAGCATCTGAGCGGGGCCAATGTGCGGGCTTGTTGAATGGTATTGCGCGTGATACCATTACATGTGTGTTGGTTGTGCTGGACACGTCTATGTTGGTTGCCGGTTGGCGCTCAAGGTTGGGCGCATCATTTGCGCTGCTGGAGCACTTGCGCGATGGGGCTTTTGAGATCGCTGTCTCGGTTCCGCTGATCGTCGAGTACGAGTCGGTGCTACTTCGACATCTGACGGCTGGTCGGCGAAAAGCCGACGTCACCGCTCTGGTTGATTTTCTCTGTTCGATTGCGCGGCAGCAGAGCATCTTTTTCCTGTGGCGTCCCTTGCTTCGCGATCCCGACGACGACATGGTTGCGGAGGTCGCGGTGGCAAGCGGCGCATCCGCGATCGTCACCCACAACGTGCGAGATTTTGACGCGATGGTGCGGTTCGGCGTTCGCATTCTTGCGCCCGCTCAGTTCCTGCTTCAGCTTCCTCAGAGGTAGTGCATGACGACGCTCAGTCTAAGGCTCCCGGAATCTATCCACCGCAAACTCGCCGAGCTCGCGAAGGCCGAGGGAGTATCGCTCAACCAATTGTTGTCCTCCGCGGCCGCTGAGAAACTCGCCGCGCTGATGACGGAGGAGTACCTCGCGGGGCGCGCTAAGCGTGCATCCCGTAGGAAGTTCGATGCCGTTCTGGCGAAGGTGCCTAGGGTTGCGCCCATCGCCGGTGACGAGATCCCCGCTGGCCGCTCGAAACGCTCACGCAGGAAGGCGGGCTAACTCCGTGTTGAGGCTAACGAGCTCGATCGGCGGTGCCGAATCAGTGCGGCTGCGGCGACTCGCAATCGAAGACGCGCGGGTCGGCACGGATCGCCGCGTCAATTCGCGCTGACCGGTTTTTCAGGGTTTGGTACCCGGTCGCGCGCCGCACGCCGTTCCGCACTGGTGCACGCGCGGCGGCTTCGAGGCAGCCAACCCAAACCTCAAGCGACGGATTTTTTCATGCGCTCGGTGCTGGCGACCAGGTCGCGGAGCGCGTGGTCTTGGCGGCGCGCGGCTTCTTCGATTTGGGTGGCGGCGGTGAGTGCGCGTTCGGAGCCGCGGGCTTGTGAGCGGTGCGCGGTGTTGAGTTGGTTGACCAGGTTGTTGATGGTTTCGATTGATTGCGTGATTTGACGGCTGCCGCGCGATTGCTCTTGGCTCGAGCGTTCGACTTGTTGGCTGATGGTGCGCATTTTTTCGCCGCTCTTCATGATCAGTTCGGAGCCGCGCGCTTGTTGCGCGGTGGCGGCGGCGATTTGTTGCACGGTAGCGGCGATGCGGCCAATTGCGTCGGTGACTTGCTTCGAGCCTTTGGCTTGCTCGACGGTCGCGCGCGCGATCGCGCGCACCATGTTGGTGCTCTTCTGTGAGCTTTCGAGAATTTTCTTGAGCGCGCGTTCGGCTTCGTTCGAGACTTCGACGCCGCGATCGACGTTTTGCGCGCCGCGTTCCACGGCTTGGATCGCGTTCTTGCTTTCGGCCTGAATCGTCTTGATCAGATCTGCGATTTCTTTGGTGCTCGCGCCGGCGCGTTCGGCAAGGTCCTTGATTTCGTCGGCCACGACGGCGAAGCCTTTGCCGTGTTCGCCGGCTTGGGCGGCGATGATCGCGGCGTTCAGCGCGAGCAAATTGGTTTGCTCGGCGACGTCGTCGATCACGTTCAAGATTTGGCCGATCGCATCGATGCGCGAACCGAGGTTCGAGATCACCGCGACGGCTTCTTGGCTGCTCTCTTTGATGCGATAGATTTCGCCGATCGTCTTCAAGATCGCTTCGGCGCCGCGCTCGGCGTCTTGCGCGACTTCTTCGGACAAACGCGCAGTCTCGTTGGCGTTCGACTGCACTTGGTCGATGGACACGTCCATCTCGTTCATGCTCGAGGAGGTTTCCTCGGCGGTGAGCGAGAGCGCATCGACGTTTTTGGCGACTTCTTTGATCGAGTACGCCATCTCTTCGATCGAAGCGACGGTTTCGCGCACGCTGGCGGCGAGTTCGACGATGTTGCCGCCGACTTGTTCGTTCGTGGCCGTCATCTGCAGCACCGAAGAGCTCGATTCCTCGGCGTTGGCCGCGAGCACTTCGACGTGCTGCGCGATATCGCGCAGGGCGCCCGTGACTTCTTTGACGTATTTCGCGGTCTCGTCGCTGGCGTTGAGTTGCGCCGCGACGCCTTCGGTCAACGTACGCACGGCGCCGGAGAGCGAGGCCGCGGCTTCGTCGAGCTCGGCTTCGTTGCGCGCGCTCTTTGCGCGGGCTTCTTCGAACGCGTCGTGCGCTTCTTCTAGTTCTCGATAAACCTGTTGCAGCGGCTGCGACGCGCCCGCCGGAGCCTCGGGTCTTTTGCCTTCGAGCATGCGGCGCACGGCGGCGCGAATCGCGTCGAGGCCTTCGCCCGAGCCGCCTTCGGGCGGCGCGCCGAGCACGGCGAGTAGCGCCGCAAGGAAGACGATTGTCGCGCAACCGTTCGCGCCGACGACCTCGAAGTGCGCGAGGACTGCGGCCACGAGCGCGACGGCGCCGAGTAGGATGATGGTGACTAGCTGACGCGGCGAAATGCGGATCATGCGTGCGGCCCAATCCAGACGGAGCCGAGAAGCGTGAGCCTACACCACTCGCAATCGGTTGGAAGCGGCCGCGCTCGCATCAAGCTCGCGTTCAAGAGCGGCCGCGGCGCGCCTTATTTAACTAGCGACGCTTTCTTCGAGCTCGGGTGCGCTCAAGTGGCCTCGAGCGCGCCGGGCGCGCGGCCGGGCTGCTTCCTACGCGGCTGAGCTCAGGAGCCCGATTCGGGCGGCGCCTCTTGCAGCAGCGTCGGCCCCGCGACGGGCAGCTCGACGCTGAAGCGCGCGCCGCCCGTCGGCTCGTCCGAGTACGTGATGTCGCCGCCGTGCTCGATCGCGATCCGTTGAGCGATTGCGAGCCCGAGGCCCGTGCCTTCGGGTTTGTTGGTGGCGTACGGTTCGAACAGCCGCGCGCGCATTTCCGGCGCAAGGCCGGGCCCGTTGTCGCTGACTACGAATAAAACTTTGTCCGCGCCCCGGGGTCGCACGTCGACGTTTACGCGCGGGGTGGGGTTCGACTCGGCGGCGTACTGTGCGTTTTGAATCAGGTTCGTCGCGAGCTGCACCAGCTGATCGCGATCCGCGTTGAGCTCGGGGCACGCGGCGCTCGAAAAATTTACCGGTACGCCGTTCGCATCGTGCAACTTGGCGACTCCGCGCAGCAGCTCGACCACGTCGAGCGGCGCGGGATTCGGCGCCGGTAAGCGCGCAAAGCGCGTGAACTCGCTGACGATGTGGGTGATGCGCTGCACTTCATCGAGCACCGTGCGCGTGGCTTCGTCGAAGTAGTCCTCGAATGCGGGATCCTTGCGTGCGTGCAAGCGGCGCAGCGTTTCGACGGCGGCGCGAATCGGTGCCAGGGGATTTTTTATTTCATGAGCCACGCGGCGCGCGATTTCGCGCCGAGCCGCGATGCGTTCCGTCGCCGCGAGCCGCTTGCGGAGTGCCGTCAAATCCGCGATCGCGCGGTTGAATGCCGCGGCAAATTCTCGAATTTCCTTGGCGCCACGCGCGGAAACCGCCTTCGGCTCGCCGTGCGCAACCGCGCCCGCTTCGCGCGCGAGCTCGACCAACGGGCGCGACAGACTCTTCGAAAGCCAGAGCGCGAGTAACAGCGCCGCCAGCAAAGTGCCGACGCCGATCAACGAAATGGTCACGTCCAGATCTTCGAGCGCAGACAAGAGCGGCACGCGCGAGCGAAATGCGCTGATCTTGCGGTGTCCGAGCTCCGGCAGATCGAGCACCTCGACCATGCGTTCTTCGGAGGGTGCGAGCGTTTCGAAACTGAGGCTCACGTTGTACGCGGCGCCAATCTTCGCCAAAAGTGGCTCGAGATATCGGGCCGCGTAAACCCCAACCCAAACATTCCGATTGTCTTTCGAGCGATGGACGCAGCCGTATTCCACGGCGAGCGGCGCCGCGCCGCGCACGGAGGCCTTATCTGCATGCTCGAGGTACTTCTTGAGCTTGTCGCCGGAGGCCTGCACGCTCGTCGCGCGCGCGCCGAGTATTTCGCCGCTCGAGCTGACGACGAACAGTTCGTCGAGCCGGAGCGCTTGTGCGAGCTCGGGCGCGCGCACGCTGATCGCGAGTCGTCGCTGATCGAGATCGCCCGCTTCGAGTCCGACGAGCGCGCTGTCGACTAACGGATCGTGGCGGCAAAGTGGCTCAATCAACAGCGGCAAGCCTTCGAGCTCGTCCGAGAGCTCGCGACCGAGCGGTTCCAAGGCTTGCGCGAATTGCTCGCGAAAGCGCTGCGCTTCGCTGCGTCGCCAAGCTTCGCGCACGCCGAAGCCGAGCGCGAAAATGGTGGCCAAGCTCAAGGCGCCGACGGCGAGCAGGAGGCGCTGAGCTAGGTTCACGGTGGCTTATGCGCGCTCGTCGGGCGCAGGCGCCGCAGCCGCGCAGCGCGCGCACAGACAAGTTCGATTCTTTTTTTCGCTCGGCACTCGTGCGAGCGCAGCTTGCTCGAGCTGCACGCTGAAGCACCAGCATTCGCTCTTGCCTTGGCTCAGACCGCAAGCATTTTGCTCACCGCAAACCGGACAGATGCTGGGATCGATTGGGTTCATCGAACGAGTCGAAGCTAGCACCGATGCGCGGCTGTTTCGAGACTCACAAGAGCGGACTGTCGTCGTAGTTTCGGAGCAGGCCGCGAAAATTGTCGCCTTCCGGAATGCCCATTGCGAGCTCCGAGCGCGCGACGTGCGCGACCAAATAACGCGCCCCGGCGGCCGCGACCGCGCGTTCGGCGCGGGAAAAACGCTTGCCGCGCGCGGCTTGGTATTCGTCGAGGAATGCACGCGCTTCGTCGGGCGTTGGCGTGAGCAGCGTTGGGATTTCCCACTGCGCGGTGAATTGCGCAGCGGCGCGGCCAGCGCACTCGGCCTCGGACGCCGAGTGCAGCGAATCCCAGTCGTAGACCGCGCACAGTGTGTCATCTCGAAAGCGCGCGTTCTTCACGCCCCAATCGAGGTGCGCGGCGATGCGCCGGAGCTTGCTTTTTTTGATCGCGCGTTGCGCGGTCGCCGCCTGCTGATCGATGAAGCTCGCATCTTCGCCGTCGAGTGCGGAGTGATCCCAGCTGCGGTGCGGCGCTGGCCATAGCGTGTCGAGTCGCGTGGGCGTGAGCGGCAGTTCGCTCGCGTCGACCGGCGCGAGCAGTGTGCATAATTCGGCCAAGCCGCGCGCGAGCTCGCGCCGCACGGCGGGCTCGTGCGCGTCGCGCTGGTCGCCATCCAAATAAGCGTAAAATATGCCCCACACGCGCTCGGTCGCCTGGAACAGCTCGCTCCGGAGGCGCGGCGCGGGGAAGCCCTGCGCGGTCGCGAGCGCCATGCAGCGGTGCACCGCGCTGAGCTCCGCGTGCGAATAGGTTGAATTGAACAGCTTCAAAATCGCGGGCTCACCACTTTCGAGCACGACGCAAAACACCGCTCCGACGCTCTTCGTCGCGAACAGCGCGCCGCTCGGCCGCACGCCGAGGTGCGTCAGCGTGAGCTCCTCGATGAACGCGGCCAGCTCTTCGTACGTGTGCTCGCCGACCAACGCGTTCAGATCGTTGCGATAGGCGCGCTCGCGAAACTCTTCGGCCAAGATCTCGGCCAGTGGTTGCACTCGGCGGCCGCGCACGACAGCGTCCATCGACCGTAGTTTCCGAAGCGCGCCCGCGCGCCGTCAATGCCGGGCGGATTTCTCCTGGAAAAAACCCGCAATTTTTCCGAATTCAATCCCGCGGCAAATCGCGCGCACGCGTCGACTTGCGGTAGCGGAGCGGCGAGGTCTTCTTCAACGACAAGAACTGACGATTGAAATTCGACAGGCTACCAAAGCCAGTTTCGATCGCGATTTCGGTGACGGTGCGCGCCGTCTCGCCGAGCATGCGGCAGGCGTGTTCGACCCGAACTTCGGCCAAGTACTTGACGAAAGTCTTGCCGAACAAGCGTGGGAAAGCGCGCCCGAACGTCGCGCGAGACATGCCGAGCGCGCGCGCAGCGCGATCGAACGACAGCTCTGGATCTTGTGCGTGCTCGTGTACGTAGGCGAGCAGCTTACCGGCGATCTCTGCCGAGTTCGTGTCGCTCGTGCGCGAGAGGTCCGAGAGCGCGAGTTCGCTGAGCTGCGTGCTTTCGGAGAGATCGGCCAAGATCGAAAGCAAGCCCGCGTAACGATCGAGCGGCCGCTCTCGTTCGGTGAACAGGACGCGCATGGCTTCGATCGCGTGCTCGCGCGTCGCGCCCGTGATGCGCAGACCGCGCTGCGCGCGTTGAAACAAACTGCGTAGCGGCCGGAAGGTGAGCGTGTTTTGAATCGGTGTCGCGATCAGCTCCGGCAAAAATTGAATCACGCGCGCTTCGGTGCGGCCGCTGAAACCAAGCTCACTCAGCCAACAGTGCGGCGTCTCGCTGCCGATCAGACACAAGTCGCCCTCGGCGAACGGCTCGATGCTGTCGCCGACGTAGCGCAAGCCGCTGCCACGCACGATGTGCGTGAGCTCGAGCTCGGGATGGAAGTGCCACGGGTACTTGAGGCCGTCGCAAGATACGCTCCGGAACAGAATTCCGAGATCGTGATCGTGATTGACGTGCTCGAACAGCGCGCGCCGCGCTGGATTCGTGCGCTCTGGCGCATCGCTTCGCGAGGTGCTGACGGCATGAAGCGCGGTCACGCGATTGGGCCCGGGCATCTGCTAAGTGAATAGCACGGAATGCTCGGCTTAGGTGCTCAGCGCTCGAAACAGTCACGCGAAAGCGCCGGACTTTTCCGCAGGAAGCACGGTTTTTGCTCGAAACTGGAACCGGTCACGCAAAGTTCCCTTCACGGAGCCCGGACGCGATTTACGCAATGTGTTTATGAAATGAGCGCTTGCAGCTTGGCGACGGCGCGGAGCACCGACTGATCGCTCGTGACTTCCGCGGCGCGCTCGAGCGCGACCCAACGTGCGTCGGCGACTTCGTCGGACAGAATGAAATCGCGCGTGGCGGCGACGAACGCGAAACGGACGTCGAAGTGCTCGTGCGCCGGCTCCTGCTTGCGCGCTGGGATGACGTGAATATCGAGATCGAACAGCGCGCCGGCGGCTCCGAACGGCTCGAGCTCGCTGAGTCCCACCTCTTCAGCGACCTCGCGTCGCGCTGCGCTCTCCAGATCGGCGTCGCTCTCGTCGAGATGACCGCCCGGTTGCACCCAAATGCCGAGCTTCTTGTGGAAGATCAAAATCAACTCACGGCGATCCGGGCTCAGCACGAATGCGCTCGCCGTGAAGTGCCCCGGCTCGAAATGAGATCGCGCCGATGAAGAATCGGTCCGTGCGAGCTCGCTCATGCGCGACACGAAGCCGGCTTCGACCGCGTTTGCCGGGCGGTATCCTCGGAGTTGTTCGTGGAGCTTGGCGAGCTTCATCCCCGCGGGCGTACTCCGGCCTGAACGCTGCGCGCAACCCTTGGGCTTTGCCCGCGAAAATCCGATCCGAATTCGAGTCAGCGCGCGTGCCGCCCGCGCGACTCCGGAGCGGGCGATTCGCGGTTGACCAAGGCCGCCTTCTGTGGGAGATACGGCCCTCCTTTTCGGCGTTTTCTCCGCGAAGACGGGTCATTAGCTCAATTGGTAGAGCAGCGGACTCTTAATCCGTTGGCTTCAGGTTCAAGTCCTGAATGACCCACAACATCATTGAAGATTCTCGGCGAAGCCGAGAGGGGGCTCTCGTGGCTCTCATCACTTGGTGGTGGGTGCGCGAGAAAAGTTATTCAGGTGCAGGCTGTCATCCCTTGGTGGTGGGTGCGCGAGGGTTCTCATCACTTGGTGGTGGGTGATTGCGAGTGAACGGCTCGGAGCGAACTAGACGCGAGTGAACTGTTCGCTCTCGCTCTCGCCCGGCCGACATGCCGCGTCACATGCCTCGGGCTGTGGAAGGAAGTGTGGGTGCCGGGGCGAGCTGGCCCCCTGTCACTCCTAGGAGTTGCTCTGAGCGGCGGTCAGTCGATAGCAACGCCGAACCACAGCAGTATCGACAGTTCAAATTGATTATTGACTGAAGGGCAGAGTCGCGATCACCAAAGCGCGATTTTGATTGGCAAAAGCCGACTGGATAAGCACACTCCTCATAAGGTCTGTATGAATCCTCGTGCGCAGCGCGTTGGTGGGCTCGGCTTCGCTTTGGTTTTGTGGTGCTCGGCGCGCGCTTTCGCGATCACGCAGCCGACCACCGGGGTCACGATCCCGATCATCACGCCTGGGGGCGCGGTTTGCGCCGACAAAAACGTGCAGGTGTGCCTGAACGATGCCGAGGGCAACGCCACCAACATCAATGCGCTCACCGACGCGAAAGTCACTCCAGAGACCTACCAGCCCACGTGCAACTTGACGTTTGTGCCGATCGTAAAGGGCGGCTCGATCGTCGATGCATTTGGTTGGTACAACGTCGTGCCGGATCCGGCGAACGCGGGTAAATTTCTGCAACCAGCCGTCTCGCAGATGTTCGGCATGTTTGCGGCCTCTGGCTTTCAGACGGGGGCACAATTAAGCGGTCAGTCGTTCGTGCTCGATCTCAAGACCGAAGCCGCCGCGGGCCGCTACACGGGCGGTGCGATCGGCTTCTTCTTAGTGAGCGGCACTGGCGCGATCACCATCGATCCAATGACGCACCAGTTGCATGGGGATGGCGGGACACTGCTCGTGCCGCAGTACCAGTTCTTCACGCAACAAGCGTTCAACGCAAACAATCCTGGGTCCACGCCCGGCGCGCTCTACTACAACGTGCTCACCTGGCAGAGCGTGCGAGATCCAAACACCTTCTATTTCGGCTGGGAAGATCTGCCGATCCCGCAAGGTAGCGATAGTGACTTCGATGATTTCGTGTTCGCGGTCACAGGCGTCCAGTGCGGCGGCGGCGGAGAGCCCTGCGATACGGGCAAGCTCGGTCCGTGCAAGGCCGGCACGATGCAGTGCAGAAAAGGCGTCATCACCTGCGTCCAGACCGTCGCCCCGACTACCGAAACTTGCAATGCCGTCGATGACGATTGCAACGGACAAGTGGACGACGGCAGCTTGTGTCCCACCGATCAGATTTGCAGCCACGGAGTGTGCGTTTCGAACTGTTCCTCCGGCGAATTCCCGTGTTTACCGGGCCTGGCCTGCAACTTGCGCGGCGAATGCGTCGAGCCCGCGTGCGCGGGGGTCGATTGTGGCGATGGGCTCGCCTGCAAGGGCGGCAACTGTGTGGACGCATGCACGGGTATCATTTGTCCGCATGGGCTGACCTGTCTGAACGGTGGCTGCGTCGATCCGTGCCAGGGTATCCAGTGCGACTCGGGCTTCACCTGCATCCTCGGCGTCTGTGAGAGCTGCGCTTGCTCGGACTGCGCCGCGGGCCAGGTTTGCAACAAGCAGAGCGTGTGCGTGGATTCGGGTTGCGAAACGCAAACCTGTGCCGCGGGAACTTACTGCGCGCAAGGCGAATGTCACGACAACTGCGAAGGCGCAGTCTGCCCGCTGGGCCAACGTTGCATGAGTGGCGATTGCATCGCCGATCCCACGCAAGTGTCTGACGCCGGGGT
>DATATR010000466.1:0-3376 GCA_036268695.1 Polyangiaceae bacterium
CGTAGAACTCGGCGACGCGCGCGCCTTCGGGGATCTCAGCGCGCACCTGCTCGATGATGCGCTCGGCGATTTCGAGATTGTTTTGACCGAACGCGCCGGGCGGATAGTGCACCGCGTGGCCGCCGAAATGCTCGACCACGCTTTCCGGCCCGGCGATGCGCTGAAACTCGGAGCCCAAAATCGTGTTCGCGCGCTCGGTGTTCTGGTTCCACCATAAGCTGTGCAGCTCGTTGCCGAGTCGCTCGCGCACGAGCTCGAAGCATTTCGCGAACGGCTCCGGCGTCTCGCTGTTTCCAATCAGCACGACTTGTGCCATCTGCGAGCTTCGCTCGACCACGACTTGCAGGTAACGCGCGATGCCCGCGTGCGCGCTGTCCGAGTAGCAAGTGAGTTTCGTGTCGACCAGCGCGCGGCGCACGACGTTGGCGACCCGGTTGATCAGCGGGTGATGCACGACACAATCCGGAATGTGCACGACGCGATGAGTGCCGAGCTCGAACAGCCCGATTTTCGGCGAACCGACGCGCCCGCGAATGGCGAGCCGCGAACGCAGCCGAAAACCACGCGATTTGCCGGAAATCACCGGCACACTGGGCAAGCCGTGCGCGCGCGCCAGCGCGTTCAGTGCAGCCTGAGCCGCGGGTGCGATGCCCGGTTCGGCGAACCGCGGGCAACCCGGACATGGCGGTCGATGCGGACAGCTCGATTGGCCGATTGGCCCGGGACTTTCGGATTTTTCCCGACGCGCGGTCGTGTTCACGGTAACTCTGCCAGGTCGAGTTTACCATGAAGCAACCACGCGCGGCGCTCGCGCTCGGCATTTTGATCCTCCTCGCCGCAGGTATCGTCCTGGCTCGACGTTTCAGGCATCGCGCGGTGACAGCGGGCTCGCCGAATCTGCGCACGAGCGAATTGCCGAAGCCGCTGCCGGTGCTCAGCGCTGCGAGCGCGCTGCCGAACTTGCCGTCGCCGCCGAGAGTGCGACCGCCGTACATCGACACTGACGCGAAGACGCTGCCCGAGCAACGCGAAGCACTATTTGCGAACATGAAAAATCAGCTCACGCTGCCGCCCGGAGCGATGGACAAGATCGAAGCGATTTTCAATGCTTCCGGTCGCATCAGTCAGGGCGACCCAACGATCACCAAACACCCGATGACCCGCGCGGAATGCCGCGCGATCCGCGCCGAACACGAAGGCGAGCACCCGGCGGATCCGCGTTGCGGCGCGGACAACATGGTCACGATTTACGATCCCGCGAATGGCGAAACTCCGGATACTGCCAGCGTGTGCATCGATCAGTTCGAATTTCCGAATATCCCCTGCGAGTACCCGGTCGTGTGGGTGCGCGCGAGCCAAGCCGCGGAATTGTGCGAAGCCGAAGGCAAGCGTTTATGCGACGCGCACGAGTGGGAAGGCGCGTGCGCCGGCGCGCTGCACACGCCGGATGTCGACTATACTTTCGGCGAGCGCCGCTTGATGCAGGAGTATTTGCACAACAAATCGCGCGAACTGATTTGGGCATACGGACCCAAGGCGGACCAGAAAAAGTGCGCCACGATGAGTCACAAAAGCAAAGAGTGCTACACGCCGGATTGGGGCATCTGCGGCTCGAACACGTATCCGACCGGCGCGTTCCCCGAATGCGTGAGCAAATTCGGCGTCTACGATCAGCACGGCAACGCGGCCGAGCACATGAATTTGCCGCTCAAAGCGGAGCAGCTCGGGAAAAACGGCGGCACCGGCGAGACCGAGATGAAGGGCAGCTGGTTCATCTTCGCGAGCGAAGCCGTGCACCCGGACGATTGCCGCTGGCGTGGACTCGCGTGGCACGCGGGCCCGATTCGCGCGGAAGACAGCCACCGCAACTACCACCTCGGCTTCCGCTGTTGTAAAGACATCAAACCGATCGCGCCGCCTCCCAACGCGCCCCCCGCACCCAGCGCAGCGAGCCCGAGCGACGGCGGCACACGACCATGATCCGACTTCACATCAACATCGACCACGTAGCCACGATCCGCAATGCACGCGGCACGGTGTATCCCGATCCAGTTGCGGCCGCGGCGATCTGCGAGCTCGCGGGCGCCGATGGCATCACCGCACATTTGCGCGAAGATCGCCGCCACATCAAAGACGACGACATCGCGCGGCTCCGCAGCGCGCTCAGCACGATGCTGAACCTCGAGATGGCGGCGACGGACGAAATGTGCGGCATCGCCGAACGCGTCGTGCCGAACGTGATCACGCTCGTGCCCGAACGTCGCGCCGAACTCACGACCGAAGGCGGCCTGGACGTCGTGGCCGCGCGCGCCGCGATCGAAAAAGTTTCCGCGATGGCGGCGCGTCGGAGCATCAAATTGAGCCTATTCATCGCGCCGGATGAAGCACACGTGCGCTTGTCGCACGAGCTCGGCGCGGCACAAGTCGAGTTTCACACCGGCGAGTATTGTCACAAGCAGGGCGAAGCGCGCGTGGCTGAGCTTTCGCGATTGCAACGCGCATCCACACTCGCGCACGGTCTCGGCCTCGAAGTCGCGGCGGGCCACGGCCTCACGCGCTTCAACGTGATCGACGTCGCGGCGATCCCGGAAGTCGTCGAGCTCAACATCGGGCATTCGGTGATCGCGGACGCAGTGCTGATCGGCATGGATCGCGCGGTGCGGGATCTGCGGAGCGCGATAGAACGCGGGCTTGCGCTGCGCCGCGCGCGAGGTTGAGCCAGATGCTGCTCGGGCTCGGCATCGACGTGGCTTCGATCGAGCGCGTGCGCGCGTCGCTCGAGCGCTTTGGTGAGCGCTTCTGGCAGCGCATTTTGACCGAGCACGAGCAGGCGGATTTGGCGAATCGTCCGGATCGGGCAAGCGCGTTGGCCGGGCGATTTGCGGCCAAAGAAGCGGCCGCGAAATCACTCGGCGGTCCACCCGATGTGCTCTGGCACACGATCGAAGTGCGCTCGGACGGCCGCGGCGCGCCGCGCATGGAATTCCTCGGGGCGGCGCGCATGCACGCGGATCGCCTCGGCGTGCGGCGCATTTTGGTCTCGATCACGCATGACGGCGGAGTTGCGGCGGCGGTGGTCGCGCTCGATAGCGAATAGCCGCCGAGCGCCGCCTACGCGCACGCCGATCTCGAGTATGATGAGAGCATGATTCCGGTGCTGTCTCGCGCGGAGATGCGGAAATTCGACGCTCACGCGAGCAGCGCCGGTCAAACGCCGAGCTTGCTCTTGATGGAGAACGCCGGGCGCGGTGCAGCCGACGTGATCGCGCGCGAGCTCGAGCTTCGTCCGGGCAGCCGCGCGCGGATCGTGATCGTGTGCGGCGCGGGCAACAATGGTGGGGACGGTTTCGTCGTGGCGCGTCGTTTGCTCACGCTC
>DATATR010000467.1:0-13994 GCA_036268695.1 Polyangiaceae bacterium
AAGCTCTTTCGCGAGCGCTACCATTTGCAGCGCTTCGGTCGCGGCGGCTACATTCGGTTGTGCCTGCGTATGGGCGCGCCAATCGTGCCTTGCGCGATCATCGGCGCGGAAGAGTCGAGCCCGCTCCTGTATCGCTTGGAAGGACTCACTGAGCTGCTTGGTCTGCCGTATTTCCCGATCACACCGACGTTCCCATTTCTCGGCCCAGTCGGCCTCTTGCCGGTTCCGACCAAATGGCGCATGCGTTTCGGCGAGCCGATCTACTTCAATAGCTATGGGCCGGAAGCCGCCGACGACCATGTGCTGGTAAGCCGCTTGTCGGAGCGTGTGCGGAGCTCGATTCAAGCGATGCTCGACAGTGGGTTACGCGAGCGTCGGAGCGTGTGGTTCGGGTGAGCCCGGACGGCGTGCTGGTCGTCGACAAGCCAGGCGGATTGACCAGCCACGACGTCGTCGGGCAAGCGCGGCGCATTTTCGGCACGCGCGAGGTAGGCCATGCCGGCACACTCGATCCCATGGCGACGGGCGTGTTGCTGTTGCTCTTCGGCGAAGCGACGAAACTGTCGAATTTTTTGACTGACGACAACAAGCGCTATCGAGCAACGGTGCGCTTCGGACGCGCCACGGACACGCTCGACAGCGATGGAAAAACGATCGAAGAATCGGAATTTCCCGCGGAAAGTCTGGCGGACGCGGCAATCGCGACTGCACTCGCGAACGAGCGGGCTCGCACACGCCAGCTTCCACCGGCGGTCAGCGCGATCAAAGTCGCGGGCAGACGTGCCTACGCGATCGCACGCAGCGGCGAGGTGCCCGAACTAGCGGAGCGCGACGTGCACGTCACGGAGCTCGAGCTAGTGGCGCGAGACGCAAGCTCGCTCACGGTCGAGCTCTGCGTTTCGAAGGGCTACTATGTGCGCGCGCTAGCGCGCGATCTGGGCCGCGCGCTCGGCGTCCCCGCGCATCTTTCATTTTTGCGCCGCACGGCGAGTGGAAGCTTCGACCTAACGCAGGCCTGCGCTTGGCCGGCGCTCGCGGGAACGCCGCTGCTTCCGACGGCAGAGGCCGCACGCCGAGCACTATCGGCAGCGGTGCTCACCGAGTCCGGCGTGCGACGCGCACGCCACGGCCAATTGCTCGATCCGGCCGACTTCAGCGATCGCCAGCAAGCAACCGGCGGCGCGACCGAAGCTTGGCTCGGCGCCGACGGCGCTCTCGTCGCGCTCGGGCGGGAGCAGGAACCTGGGCAGTTCAGAGTCGTCCGCGGGTTTGCAGCACGGTCAGGCTGAACTCATCCAATGCGCACGTCGGCCAAAAATCCGCGGCCCTCGAGGCGTTCGCGGATCCGCTGCTGCAAATCGCCAGCCAGATTGCTGCCCGGCGGCAACTCCAGCTCGACGCTGACAGAACGCTCCTCCGCATGCACAATCAGCGTCGCGCCAGCGAGTGGTCCCTGCCCGAGCTCGATCCGTACCGACCCTCGGCGCCGATCTCCGCCCCACGATACCCGGCGGGCAAGGCCGCTGATGAGCTGCTGTAGGTCTTCCCGCACGGGCAGTGCCGCCGGGGCGACTTGCGCGCCGTTGGGATCAACCGCAGGGGTGACGCTCGAATGCAATGTCGCGAGCCAAACCGACGGCTCTTGGGGCGCGCCATGAGAGGAGAATGCTTGCCGACGCCCACTGTCGTCGTCCCCGAGGTCGAGCTCGGACCGGCGGCGCGGATGCTGCGTGTGGCCCTCCAAGCGGAGGCCCCGGCTAGTTTCCAGCGCGACCGCTGACCGGCTCCTTACTGCCGGCCAATTAGCCGAATTTGTCGTGCCGGCCTGCCCTTTCAGGAGTCCCGAGAAAGACACTGAAGTACTCGTTTTTATTTTTGTATTTGCCTTGTCTGCCGAAGCCGTCCCTTGGGCCGACTGGACACGCTGGGGGGGACTAATTTCGGGCATCAAAGATAGTCGGCCAGCGGGTTCCTGGGTTGCGCGCCCCGGGGGCCGTCCGCTAAGTGATCAGTAGGAGGCGGGTGCGACGCGCACCGCACGACATTGGATCCAGCCCCACCAGTACGAGCCTTACATCTTCTGATCGCGATGCTGCCGGCCGCTTTCGCGGCCGTGTCGGCAGCGGCCAGTTGGGCGATCACCACCCTGTCCGCGGCTCGCCGAGCCGCTCTGCGCGACAGTCTCGAGGGCGGCGCTCAGCGCGCCCTCGACCGTTATCTCGAATCCGGACCGGTGATCGAGGCTCGCTGGCTCGTGATTCGCACGCTCGGCATCGCGATCAGCGCCTTGCTACTTGGTGAATCACTGCCCACCTGGCTCGGCAGTTGGCTTCCGGTCATCGCGGCCGCTGCTGCTTTATTCGCCTACGCATTCCCGAGCGAGGTGGCGCGCCGATTGGTCGCGCGCAACGCGGAGACCACGGCTCCGCTCCTGCTTCAGGTACTGCGACCGCTCGAGTGGCTGGCCGCGCCCATCGCAGCTCCGATCGCCTGGGTCGGGAACTTGGTGCGCATGTCGGCCGACCCACCACCCGCGCCGGCGCCCGGCGTGACCGAGACCGAGGTCGAGCTGATCGTGAACGAGGGCGAGCTGAACGGATCGCTCGGCCACGATCAATCCGAAATGATCCGGAACGTGCTCGATTTTGGCGATGCCACTGCCGGCGAGCTGATGATTCCGCGACCGCAGGTCACGGCTTTCGACATCAGCACGCCGATCGACGGACTGCTCCGCCAGATCGTCGAAAGTGAGCACTCTCGCTACCCGATCTACAAAGAGACGATCGACAACGTCATCGGCGTGCTTCACGCCAAGGACCTGCTTCGCTACGCGCTGGCCGGAAAGCAGGCGGATGTTCGAGTGGAAGCCTTGCTACGTCAGCCGGTGGTGTTCGTGCCGGAGAGCCAGCTCGCGACCAGCGTACTCAAGGACATGCGCGCACGACGCCATCACATGGCGGTGGTGATCGACGAGTTTGGCGGCTTCAGCGGCATCATCACGCTCGAAGACTTGCTCGAAGAAATCGTGGGCGACATTCGCGACGAGCACGATGTCGAGGAAGCGCCAATCATCGACATCGGTGACGGCAGGCTGATGGTCGACGCCAGCGTTTCGATGAGCGACCTGAGTCGATATCTGGGCGCCGAATTCCCGGAAGACGGCGATTATCATACGCTCGCAGGCTTCATCGTCGCCGAGCTCGGACGAGTGCCGGAGCCGGGCGCGTCGTTGCGTGCGTTTGGTCTCGACTTCACGGTGCGAGAAGCCGACGAACGTCGCGTGTCGAAGGTCGAAATCGCACGCATGACGCCGCCCGAATCGATCTCGCCACGCTCGTCATCGCGCATCACGGCGGCGTAGAGCCGCTCGGGTTCACAAAGCGACTTGGCCGGCAGGTCCGAAGACGTTGCCGGCCAAAGTGCGCTCACGGCTCCGAAGAGCGGCTCAGCTCGGGGGCGCCGCGCCGATTTGCTTCAGCTTCTTGACCAAGTTTTGGCCGGCTTCGAGCAGGCCCGTCTTCTCTTCGCCGGGCGTTTGGTCGCCCCGTAGGACCTCTTCCAAATCCGTCAACTCGCGGCGCAGCTTGAACAGCACATCCGACGGACACACCGTCGCCTGCGAGGCGGGATCGACCGGAATGAACAGACCATCTTCGCTGATCGGATTGCCGCTCGAGTAGCGCTTGAGCACGGCTTGCTTGTCGCCGACGGGAACGTGAATGTCCGCGGGCCACTTGGCGTCACCTTCCGGCTTGGCCAAGAACGGCGTAGCCACGGGCTGCATCGTTGCCCACGGGCCGGCCGGGCCGTTACCGAGCACGACTGACCAACGCACCTGCGGCTTGGTCGATTGAGCCAAGAAGTCTTGCACACCCTTCTTGTTGCCGGAGAGCACGTTGCCGAGCTTCTCTTTTTGATCGTTCACCTTGTCGACGGCCGTCGAGAAGTCAATCAGGGCGGAGATCACTGGCGCGCTGAAGCGACCGATGCCCTTGCCACTCAAATCCGCCGCGCTGAACGGCAAATTGATGGCGCCGAGCTTCGACACTTCGTCGTCCGGAAAAGTGGCCTTGGCGAGTTTCTCCTTGGCCGACTTGAGCACTTCCGCGAGTTCGTTCGCTTTGGTGTTCGTGTCTTCGACTTTCTTGGTCAACTCGGAAGCGCCTTCGACCGCGGCTTCCGCGCCCTTATTGCGTTCGCTGATGCCACCGCCGGCAAAACCGAGCGCAGCACCCAAGCCTGCCGTGATCAGGCACAGCACGAGCACCTTCGTGCGGCCCGACTTCTGGGCCCGGATGAACTCGTCGCTCATCTCGATCTTGATCGCGGCGGGACGCGCCATGATCGGCGCCGCTTGCGGCTCCATCGCGCCATAAGGATTCGAGGCGTCGATGCGCGGCGCGGCCGCGGCTGCTGGCGCCGACGAACCAAACGGCGGCGCTGGAACGCGGCTCGGCGTGCTCGGCAGCGACGGCTTCGGAATGCCGGCCGGCGGCGGAATCGAGCCAGCCGCGGGTGAGCTGACTGTTTTTTTCCCGAGGCGCGATTTCAGGTCGATCTTAGGCTTGTTATCCATCGGAGCTCGTCACTACGCCGGGGTTGGGGTCGAGGCCCCAAAACGTCGGGGTTACTACGGAAAAAGGGGTTTGCGCCCGGCTTCGAACCGGCCGGCACACTAGCGGCCCGCATCGGCGCCGGCAAGCTTCAAATCAGGCTCGAAGCGCAAGTTCGCCGGCAAGTCGCCACTCTCGCTAAAGCTTTTGCGCCGTAGCGCAGAGCGGGCGCAGCGGCCGGCAAGCAAACGTTGACCGATCGCAGACCAGATGCAACGCTTCGGGCGGTGAAAAAGCGCGTCGTGGTCGTCGATAACTACGACTCCTTTACTTACAACCTGGTGCAGTACGTCGAAACATTGGGCGGCGAATGCGACGTGCGCCTGAACGATCGCGTCACGGTGGCGGAGATCGCCGAGGCCGCGCCGAGCGGCATCTTGCTCTCGCCTGGTCCGGGCGACCCGGACGACGCCGGCGTTACGCTGAGCGTGATCGAGAAACTGTCCGGCAAACTGCCGATCTTCGGCGTTTGCCTCGGGCATCAGGCAATTGGCCAGGCCTTCGGCGGCAAAGTGATCCGCGCGCCCGAGCTGATGCATGGCAAAACCTCGGGTATTTTGCATGACGGTCGCTCGATTTTTCAGGGCTTGCCCTCGCCATTCGAGGCCACGCGCTATCATTCGCTGATCGTCGAAGAAGAGTCGTTTCCGAGCGAGCTCGAGGTCACCGCGCGGACCGAGAATGGCGAGATCATGGGGCTTCGCCATCGGAAATTCGCGGTCGAGGGGGTCCAGTTTCACCCCGAATCGATCTTGACCGATCACGGTTTGCATTTGATCGAGAATTGGTTGACGAGCTTGTGACCGAAGACATCCCGAAGTTCAGCGACGTGTTCGCGGAGATGACCGCGCCCGGTGGACTCTCGCCGAAAACCGTGCGGCGCGTATTCGACGCGATGTTCGCCGGCGCGTGGACGTCGGCGACGATGTCCGCGTTCTTGGTCTCGCTCCGCCTCACCGGCAACGAGACACCACAGGTGATCGCTGCGGCAGCGAGCGCGATGCGCGCGGTGATGATTCCGGTCGCGCACGACCACCTGGTGTTGCTCGACACCTGCGGCACCGGCGGAGACGGCGCGGGCACGTTGAATCTGTCGACTGGCGCGGCGTTGATTGCCGCTGCCGCTGGCGTGCCCGTCGCGAAACATGGCAATCGCGCCGCAACGAGCCGCGCGGGCAGCGCGGACGTGCTCGAAGCCATGGGCATTGCGCTCGACGTGCCCGGCGCACGCCAGCACGAAGTGTTGAGTGAAGTGCAGATTGCATTTCTGTTCGCGCAAGCCCACCACCCGTCCATGCGCAACGTGAATCCGGTGCGCAAGGAGCTCGGCGTGCGCACGCTGTTCAATTGCCTTGGGCCTTTGGCGAACCCTGCGGGCGCCACCCACCAATTGCTCGGCGCATTCGACGACACGATTCGACCGATTTTAGCCGGAGCCTTGCTCGAGCTCGGCACCAAGCGATCGTGGGTCGTGCGCAGCGAAGATGGGCTCGATGAAATGAGCCCGTTCGCGCCGACGCGGATCAGCGAAATCGAAGCCGGGCGCGTGCGTGAGTTCTCGCTCGCGCCCGAGGATTTTGGACTTTCGCGGAGTCCGGCCGGCGCCATTGCCGGAGCCGAACCCGCTCACAACGCGCGCGTTCTCGAAGCGATCCTGCGCGGCGAAAATCATCCCGCGCGCGACGCTATTTTGCTCAACGCCGCTGCAAGTTTGGTCATTGCGCTCGGGCTCGAGCCCAAAGCCGCGACGGAGCGCGCGCGCGCGGTGCTTGCGTCCGGCGCCGCGCACGAAACCCTGACGCGGCTGCGCAGCGCGACGGCTGCGCGTCGTCCAGCGCCGAACGCCTGACAGCGCGCGATGAGCAGCGATCGAACTGGCCAGCTCGCGCGCATCCTCGCCGTCAAAGCCGAGGAAGTCGCGGAACTGCGTGCGCGGAGCTTGCCGGCTGGGCCAGGTCCGCGTTCGTTTTCGTTGCGCAAGGCAAACCAAAAAATAAAACTGATCAGCGAGATCAAGTTTCGTTCGCCTTCGGCGGGTCCGCTCTCGACCGAACTGTCCGTGGCTGAGCGTGCACGCGCGTACGAACGCGGCGGTGCCGACATGATCAGCGTGCTGTGCGACGAGCGCTTTTTCGACGGCGCATTTTCGCACTTGAGCGAGGCGCGCGCCGCGACTTCGCTGCCGCTTTTGTGCAAAGAGTTCGTGATCGACGAAGTGCAACTCGACGCCGCAGCGGCTTACGGCGCGGACGCCATTTTGATCATCGTGCGCTGCGTGCCCCCTGCTCGGCTGGCAAGGCTCGTGCGAGAAGCACGAGCGCGCGGGCTCGCGCCGTTCGTCGAAATCGCGGCCGACGAAGAGGCAAAACTCGCGCTCGACGCGGGCGCGACGCTGATTGGCGTCAATGCGCGCGATTTGGACACGCTCGAAATGGATGCCGCGCGCACAGCGCGCGTACTCGCTTCACTGCCGAGTGACGTGACGCGCGTGCATTTGTCGGGCATCCGCACAGCGGCAGACGTGCGAAACGTCGCGATGTCTCCGGCAGACGCCGCGCTGATCGGCGAAACCTTGATGCGACAAGCCGAACCCGAGGCGTTGCTTCGTTCGTTCGTGACGGCCGCGAGCGGCTGAGGCGAAAACTCGCCCGTTTCGGCCGAGCAAGCTACGATCCGAGCGTGACGCTCGACGGCCTGATCGAAGCCTACTTGAATCATCTACGGGTCGAGCGCGCGCTCTCGCCGCGCACGCTCGAGGCATATGGCCGGGACTTGGGCAAGCTGTCCGCGTTTGCGGAACAAGCCGGCATCGCGGAAGCGACCGAGCTCGACCTCGGTGCGGTGAGCAGCTGGCTCGGCGCGCTCGCCAAAGACGGGCTCGGCGCGCGCAGTGCGGCGCGACATTTGTCCGCCGCGCGCGGACTCATGAAATTCCTCGTGCGCGAAGGCATGCTCAATTCGGATCCGACCGAGCTCTCGGCGCGACCGCGCTTCGGTCGCAGGTTGCCGCGCACGCTGAGCGAAGCCGACGTGCTACGCCTACTCGAAACGCCCGACACGAGCACCCTGCGCGGGCTGCGCGATCGCGCCATGTTGAGCGTCAGCTACGCCGCGGGGCTGCGCGTGAGCGAGCTCATCGGGCTCACGTTGAGCGACGTCGATCTCGCGCGTGGCATCGTGTCGGCGTTTGGCAAGGGCGGCAAGCGACGCTTGGTTCCGCTCGGCGGCGTCACGCTCGACCATGTGCAGGAGTATCTACGCGCACGAACCGAATTCGAAGCCTCCAAACCGGCGCGCGACCGCAAGGCCCGGGCTGCAGTTTTGTTTCCGTCGCCACGAGGCGGCGCGATGACGCGCCAAGGATTTTGGAAAATCGTCGGACGCTACGCGCGCAGCATCGGCCTGCGCGGGCGCGTCTACCCGCACCAACTGCGACATTCGTTCGCGACCCATTTGCTGACCGGCGGAGCCGATCTGCGCAGCGTGCAGACGATGCTCGGACACGCGAGCGTCGCGACCACCGAAATCTACACGCACGTGAGCCGCGATCACGTGCGGAACGCGCACCGGCGCTCTCATCCACGTGCGTAACGCCGCGTGCGTGTAGTCGGCCGAGTCGGCGCGGCGCACGGGTTTTGCCGGACACGCGGTTTTGCGAGCTGTGCTACAAAACTAAAGTGTTTTTCTCCGTTCACGAGCCGCGCGCTACGAAGACTCCACTGATCGTCGAAGTGCCGCACGCTGGGCTAGGCATCGACCCAGAGTCGATGGCGACGTTGATCGCGCCCGCTCAATCGATCGGTCGTGACGCGGATTTGTTCGTGGACGAACTCTACGCGGACGCTCCGGACGTTGGCGCGACGTTGCTCGTTTCACACGTGAGTCGTTACGTTTGCGATCTGAATCGCGCCGAGACGGACGCCGATCCCTTGACCGTCGAAGGCGGCGCCGCGCGCTCCGCACCGCACGGCGTAGTTTGGCGCGTCACGACCGACAATCGCCCAGCGCTGCTGCGGCCTTTGCCGTTCAGCGAGCTCGAGCGCCGGCTCACGCGCATCTATCGCCCGTACCATCAAACCTTGAATGGCTTAATCCAAGCGCGCGTTCGCGAGTTCGGCTATGCGATCGTGCTCTGCGGTCACTCGATGCCGAGCCGCGGCCGAGAGGGGCACGTCGATCCCGGACGCGAACGCGCGGACGTCGTGCCGGGTTCGCGCGGGCGCACCACCTGCTCGGACTCGATCTTGCGCCTGATCGAGCGGCACGCGGCGGCCTTCCGCTTCAGCGTGGCGCACGATGAGCCTTACCGCGGCGGTTTTTCCACCGCGAACTACGGAAGGCCGCGTGAGCAGGTCCACGCCGTACAAATCGAACTCAGCCGCCGGCTTTATATGGACGAGCAGGCGCTCACCAAAAAACCACGAGAATTCGAGAGCTTGAAGAAATTCTGCCGCGGCGTGACCGAGGCGATGGGCGCTCTTTCGCTGGCCGCATTGAGCTGAACCTTGAAGAGGCGTTCACCGTGAGCTAGGGTCCGCCGCCCAAATGGCCCGCAGTGAAATCACCGGCAAGCGCAAGCTGCACGCTCGTAACGTCTCGCACTCCAACATCAAAACCGCACGCTGGCAGCACGTGAACGTGCAACGCCGTCGGCTGTGGGTTCCGGAGCTCGGCCGCCACGTCACGCTCAAGCTGACGACCGGCGATCTGCGGACCGTTGACAAGATTGGCTTGCTCGAGTTCGCGAAGAAGCACGGCGCCAAGGTCGCTTGAAGTGGCCAGCGCGCCATCGGCCGCGAATCAGCGACGTTGACTTTGCACTTCCCGAGTCGCCGGATCGCGCGCTAGCGACAAGCGCGCCGCGCCTTCGAAATCGAGCGCGCTTGCCCCAGGTTCCGCGCGAACCTCGACGGGCACGCCGTCCGCGTTGCAGCGCACGGCGATCGGTGCTGGCGCGGGCAGCGCGCTTCCCGGCTGCTGGCGCGGCACACCGCGCTGCGTCGGCACGGCCGCAAAGGGCGCGAGTAAGGCCAAATCGTCGAGTTCGAGGCCGTCCGACGGACGGAAGTACGCAGCCGCTGCAAACACGCCACGCACGTCCACCGCGCAGACGACGGCGCCAATCCCGAGTTCTTGCGGCAGCGCGACGCCTGACCAGCCGTCGGCCCACGGTGCTTCTAGAAAATCGGAATTCGCCGCACGCCGGACCGCGGCTGGATGATCGAGCTCGCTCACACTGAAGTCGCTCTGCGTGATGAGCCCACCCTCGCTCGGCCCCGCGAGGCGCAGAAAGGGACGCGTGAATGCTTGCTCGGAGAGTGCAGTTTGGCCAACCGCACGAATGCGTGCGAGCACCTCGGCGCGCGCCTCCGCCCCCGCGCGTTCAGCGCGCAAAATCCCCGGCTTCACCAGCGCACCGAGCGACTTGCCGCCATCATAAGCGTAAGCGACGGCGGCTGCGGCGACGCTCGCCGGCACCGCGACGCGCGCGGCGGCTGGCACGGCTTCTTCGGCTTGAAAACCGCGCGGTCTTTTGGTGCCGAGCCCAGGCTGACGCAATCGCCCGTCGAAGGCACGCCCACCGGTGCCGATGCCGGCGACGAGCACCGTGAGCGGCGACAAGAGCACACCGGAATAGCCGCCGGCCGCGGCAAAAAAACCCGCCAGCACTGCGCCGACCGCGGAGCCGCCCTGCCCGAGCTGCGCCTGCGCTGCCTCTTCAGCTAACGGATCGTTCGAAATCGCCGCTGCGCGGGCTCTCATGATGAAAGCTCCTGACGTAGGACTTTCGCGGCTTGTTCCGCCCCTTGTCCTTCGATCACGACGATCGCTTCTTCGCGCTCGGCCAGTGCTTCCGCGACGTGAAGCGCGACGTTCGAGCGAATCTGCGCGCCGTCACCGAGCGCGAGCAATCGCGTATAGACGCAGTCGGTGTCGGGTGCTTCTGCGCGCGATACGTCGCGCACGACGTGAACGCCGAGTTCTGCGGCGAACTCGGCGAGCTGTTCATCTTCCCACACGCCGCGCGATTCCCAGGCGATTCGCCGTTCTTCGTGCGCGAGCAGACCGAACAATTTCTTCAAGCGCTCACGCGCGCGCGCGCTCGGTCCGACCGTCGACGGTGTCTGCAAGAGCAGCCATTGGGCTGAAAGCGCGTCGGCGAGCTCGAGCGTGCGCGCGACGTCGAATTCGCTCGATTGCATCGCCCCGATGATCTTCGGCAGAACGACGCTGAACGCAAACTCCGCCGGCACGCGTTTGCGCCACTCGCCGACGCGCGCGCCGCGTGGCAAATTGGCCGCGTCCGCGCGCAACTCCAAAAAATTGAAGCGCGCGGCGTAGCGCGAAATGTCGCCTTCGAGAGCACTCTTTCCAACGAATAGCTGCATGAGGGATTCGGCTTAGTTAGCGAAGTGAAACCATTCGGTCGGGTGGCGCAAGATGAACGATTCGATGCAACGAGCGGCGGCTGCGGCGGCTGTTCTCAGCTCAGGGCCGCTCGCGGCACGCGGGATCCAAATCGGCGCTTCGACCGAAAACTCATAACGATAATAGCCAACCCGGTGCGCGAAAATCGGCAGGATCGGCGCGCCGGACAGCGCGGCCAAGCGAAATGGCCCTTCCGGGAGCTGCTCGGGGCCGCCGAACATTTCGACTTCCAGCGAGCGACCGCCGGGCGCTGCGCGATCGAGCTGAATCGCCAGCACGCCACCTTTTCGCACGTGACGCAGCAGCGGCAATGAATCGAGCGGATGTTCACCAACGTGGAGCACGCGCACGCCGGTGCGTTCGCGCACGGCGTCTTGTAACTCTCGCGCTCGTTCGTCTGGCTCCGCCAGCATCACGACCACGACGTCCGCCGAGAGATTTCGAGCCAATAGTCGCGCGGCACAGTCCCATGGTCCGATGTGCCCCGTCACGAGGATGGCGCCCTTGTGCGCGGCGAGCACCGATTTCAAATGGTCCTCGCCATGTACGACGAGCTCCGTTTCTCGGGCGTCGCTGCGCTCGATGCCGAGCGATTCGGCAAAGCACGCGGCGTAGCTCGTGAATGTCTTCACGACGTCGCGCTGCTCGCTGAGGAAGTCGCGTTGGCCTTTGACGCGACGCAAATTGCGAAGCACGCGCGAACGAGTCTCCGGTAACGCGAGCGCGAACGCGGTGCCAAAAAACTTCGGGCTATACTCGACGACGAAGCGCGGCCCGAAACGAGCGCCGGCATAGGCGAGTCGTCGCAGAAAAGCGCTGTCGGGGCGGAGGGCGCGAGCCAAGTAACACGTTCCCGTGTCACGCCGAGGACTCTGCCGCAAGCCCCCTAGCACCTTTTTCGTTGGGGTTGCCGCGAGTGCGACTTGAGAACGCAGCGCGAAGGCAGGAGAGTCGTGGAATGTCGGCGGCTGGCAAAACGTCCCTCGACGCGCTCTATGACGGCGCGATTTCGTTGCGCCAGCCGGCCCGCGGGTATCGCGTGAACGTGGACGCGATTTTGCTCGCGGCGTTCGCGGCCGAAGGCAAAAAAGCGCAGTTCGCGCTCGATCTGGGCGCGGGAGTCGGTGCAGTCGCGCTTTGTCTGCGGCATCTTGGCGCCGCGACCGCGTTCGGCTTGCTCGAGCGAGATCCCGTACTACTTGAGTTCGCGCGAGAAAACGCCGAGCGCGCGAACCTACGAGCGGATTTCTTTTGTCGCGACTTGGCGGACGGGCTGCCCGAGGGGCTAGGCCGGCGCGCGGACTTGGTCGTCTCGAATCCGCCGTTCTTTGCGCCGGAGAGCGGACGGACGAGCGCCGAGAGTCCGAAAACACCTGCTCGCTTCGGCAAAATCGAACCATTCCTCGACGCGGCTGCGAGCGCGATCAGCGGCACACGCGCACGCGTCGCATTCGTTTACCCCGCACGCGAGCTGAGTAGTTTTTTGCATCACGCCGAGCGAGTACGCCTCATCGCCAAGCGTGTGCGTTTCGTACACGCCGATTCGACGACCCCGGCGCGCGTCGTGTTGATCGAAATGCAGCGTGCCAAGCCGGGCGGGCTGGTCGTTTTGCCGCCGCTCTTCGAATGGCTGGAAAAAGGCGTGCGTTCGCCGGAAATCGCCCGACTGTTGCGCGGCGCGACTAGCGCTGAATCGAGCACAAACGATCGAAGATAATTGCCGCTGCCGCGCGCACGCTGAGGTGATTGTAGCCGTCCGCGCGAGTGCCGATAATCGACGCGAGCCGCGCCGTCGCACGCTCGGTCACTGCGTCCCCCAACCCCCAACCCGTACCGAACACGATCAACACCGGTGGTCCGTCGGTCGCGAGCTGGGCGCGCGCTGCCGGAAAATCCAAAAGCTCACCCGATCCGCGCGCGCTCGTGACCCAAAGTTCTGCGTCGGAGCCGAGCGCGGCGAGCGCGTCGTCGAGCGCAGGCACGACCCGTAGGATGCTGATCGCCGGGGTGCGATCCGGAATTCTGCGCGCGCCAGAACCGCTGATCCAATGCTCGCGCACGCGCTCGGCAAGCAAGCGTTGCGCCGCAACAGGATGCACGATGAACAAGTCGGACAGGCCGTACGTGTGCGAGCTCCGCGCGATGTCGTGAAGGTCCAAGTTCGTGATCGCGCTCGTCACGACGGCGCGCGCGCGATCGTGAACCGGGTAATGCACGAGGGCCGCGGCCACTCGTCTCATGGCTCGCCTTCGCTGCCAGCCTTTGCCGGAATTTTCAGCAAATCGGGCCGCCGCTCGCGCGTGCGCTCGGCGGAAGCCGCCGCGCGCCACGCACGCACTTTCTCGTGATCGCCGGAGCGCAATACTTCCGGCACTTCGAGCTCGCGAAAGCCGACTGGTCGCGTGTATTGCGGATATTCGAGCAGCCCGGCGCACTCGCCGCTGAACGACTCTTCGCTCGTCGACTGGGCGTTACCGAGCACGCCAGGCAACAAACGAATGCAGGCTTCGATCACGCACATCGCCGCGACTTCGCCGCCGGTGAGCACGAAATCACCGAGCGACAGCTCTTCGTCGACGAAGTGACGCACGCGTTCGTCGAACCCCTCGTAGCGACCGCAGATCAAGATCAGACTCGGTGTGCTCGCGAGCTCGCGCGCCCTGGCTTGCGTGAAGCGAGCGCCCTGTGGCGTGAGCAAAATTCGTCGCGGGCGCTCTTTCGCAGCGAGCGCCAACTCGGCGGCTTCGATGGCGGCGACGGTCGTGTCTGGACGCATCAGCATGCCGGAACCACCGCCATACGGCGTGTCATCGACGCTCAGGTGCTTGCCGAGCCCATGCTTTCGCATCGCCTCGAGGTGCACGCGGAGCGCGCCCGAAGCAATCGCGCGGCCGACGAACGCGAGCTCGAGAAATGGTGTAAAAAGCTCGGGAAAAAGCGTGACGACCGCGA
>DATATR010000468.1:0-2539 GCA_036268695.1 Polyangiaceae bacterium
TACTGCATGCATGTTCGGTGCCTCCTATACGAGAAATCAGCTCGAAATTGGCGTTGAAACAGGTCCTGGGCGATCGCTCCCGCGCTTCAGCAAGCGACGCACGAGCGTGCGCAATTCCTCCAACTTGAACGGCTTGTCGAGCAGCGCGGCGCCGAGCGATTCGGCGTACTCACGCGTTTCGGGCGTACCGAATGCGGTCATGATCACGACCGGCATGTCGAGCCCGGCTTCGCGCATGCCGCTCACGATGTCCAGCCCGCTGTACACGGGCATGCGAATATCGGTCACGAATAGATCGATCGGGATCGGATCGTGACGCAAAAAGTACGAATCCTCGACGCGCAAGAGCAGCTCCGCGCCGTCGGCGACTTCGTGGACCTCGTAGCCTTCTTTGCGCAAACAGTCCGCGACCAAGCGGCGCATTTCGAAATCATCTTCGGCAACGATGATGCGCGCCGATTTCGCCGAGCTCTTGACTTGAGACGACGAGACGACCGCTGGATACATGACAGCGATCACTTGCTGCATCGGTCATGCCAGCTCGTTCTCGCGTTTTTTCACTGATTTTTGGCTCAATTTGCTGGCGCGACGCGTAACGTCGTGTCGTTTCGACACGTTCGAGCTCAGCTTTTTTGGTACTGCTCGAGCTTGCGATAGAGCGTCTTGCGCTCGATGCCGAGGATGCGCGCGGCCGCGGTTTTGTTACCGCCAACGGCGCCAAGCACGTGCAGAATGTAGCGCCGTTCGACTTCTTCCATACGTAGCAAATGATTCGGCACTTGGCTCGGGAACACCATGTCTGTCGCTCGGTGCGCGCGGACTCGCTCCGGTAAGTCGTCTACGCCGAGCTCGTCGAAGCGCGCAAGCGCCACGCCGCGCTCCATCGAATTCTGCAGCTCGCGCACGTTTCCCGGCCATGGATACGAGATCAAGCGTTCGGCGGCGGCTGGTGAGATACCGCTCACCTGCTTCTGGCTGGCTTGCGCGAAGCCGCGCATGAAGTGCGCTGCAAGCAGCAAAATGTCGGCCGCGCGAGCGCGTAGCGGTGGCAATTCGATTCGCACCACATTCAGGCGGAAAAATAGGTCTTCGCGAAAGCGGCGCTCTTCGACCGCGGCTTCGAGATCCAGATTGGTTGCGGCCACGAAGCGGACGTCGATCGGGATTTCATTGGTCGTGCCGAGCGGGCGCACGGTGCGCTGTTGTAGCACGCGCAGGAGTTTGGGCTGGAGCCCGAGCGGCATATCGCCGATCTCATCGAGGAACAGCGTGCCGCCGCGCGCTTCCACGAGCAGCCCGGCGTGATCGTGGCGCGCGTCGGTGAAGGCGCCGCGCGCGTAACCGAAGAGCTCGCTCTCGAGCAATGCTTCGGGCATCGCGGCGCAGTTGATCGGCAGAAATGGTCGCTCGTGCCGGCGGCTGTGGCGATGCAAGCTGCGCGCGACGACTTCTTTGCCCGTACCGCTCTCACCCGTGATCAGCACCGAAGCATCCGAGTCCGCAATCCGCTCGATCAGATCGCGCACTTGTTCGAGCGCGGGGCTCGCGCCGACGAACTCGTCCTCGACGCTGCGCGCGCTCCGCTCGGTGCGCAAGCGATGCACTTCGCGATAAAGCTCGCGGTGCTGCGCGGCACGCTCGATCGCGATCGTGAGCACGTCGAGCTGCACGGGCTTGCTGATGAAATCGTAGGCTCCGGCGCGGATCGCCGAGACCGCGGTTTCGTAGCTGCCGAATGCGGTCAGCACAATCACCGGCACGTCGCGGTAGCTCGCGGCCACGCGCTGGCAGAGCTCGATTCCGTTTTGCCCGGCCATGTTCAAATCGGTCACGACGACGTCGATCTCGTCATTCGCCAGCACGCCGAGCGCGTCCGCCACATTCTCACGTGTTTCGATGTTGAAACCGCGGCGGTCAAGCCCGAGCTCGAGTGTCTCGCACAGCGCGCGATCGTCGTCGACGAGCAGCACGTGAGTCATGCTTCTGCTCCTCTCGGCAGATAAACGCGAAAGCAGGAACCCTTGCCGAGTTCGGTGTGCACGTCGATCCAGCCGCCGTGCTCGCGCACGATGCCGTAAGCGACAGCCAGACCGAGCCCGGTGCCACTACCGACGTCCTTGGTCGTGAAGAAGGGTTCGAAGATGCGCCCGAGGTGCTCGGGGGCAATGCCTGTACCTTCGTCGCGCACGGCGATGCACAGGTATTCGCCCTCTGGCTTGTGCAAATCCGCCGGAGGCAGCGCGTGCTCGGCCGACACGATGACCTCGACGCTACCTGGGCGCGACATGGCTTGAATCGCGTTCACGATCAAATTGGTCAGCACTTGCACGAGTTGATCCGAATCAGCGAGCGTAATGCCGTCCGCACTCTCGTCTTTTGCCACGAGCTCCACGCGCTTACGAGCCGCGAGCGGGGCGAGCATTTCGACGGTCTTCGCCGTGAGTCCGAAGACGCGTTGCGGCGCGCGCGTGGCGTGACGCGGCCGCGCGAAATCGAGCAGGGTGCGAATCAGGCGCGTCATGGGCTCGCTCGCGCTGCG
>DATATR010000469.1:0-10405 GCA_036268695.1 Polyangiaceae bacterium
GATCTCGATCGAGCTACTTCAAGCCGGCGAATCGCTACCACCACGAGAACCGTGGCTGTCGATGCCAAATACCGGCGAATGGTGAAGCTTCAAGCTGATTCGCCTGCGGCGCGCACGATTTTCCTCAGCGTGTCCCAAGTGCGCGTGGTTTGGAGCTCCTTACCACAGGCTTTGTCGATCATGGTCATGAACACTGGACCTTTATCGCTTCGAGTGTAAGCGCCGAATAACTCACGCTCGTTCAAGCAGAGAAGCCGCGCGCCGTCGCGCTCGACCGGAAGCTCGGGTTTGATTTTGGGTGCGCTGCGCAAGAACGTAACAACGCGCTTCGCCTTCGGCGAAACGCGGAACTTCGCGTACGGATCACTTTCCAACAGCGCCTCGAGCTGCTCGATCGTGCGCACGATGGTCTGAAATTTTTTGCCCACGTGTTTTTCGACCGCGGCTTCGACTCTGCGTTCCACAGCCGCTTCGCTCATGCGCTTGCCGCTAAACACCACATTGCCGCTCGCGAGCACCGTCTTCACATCGCTGAAGCCTGCGCCGTTCAGCGCATGGATCAGATCCGGCATTTTGAGGTTCATCGGACTGACTCCGCGGAGCAGCGCTGCGTAGCGTGTCATCACTTCATCTTCGATCGCGCCGCACGCCCGATGCAACTCGGTGCTCGGGCGTACAACCGAAAACGGCCGAGACTTTCGCCTCGGCCGTTCGTTCTTTTGGGATTCGCTCAGCGCCTGCGCGGACCGCGGTCGCGATCACCGCCACGGCCGCCACCCGGACCGTCTCGACGCGGACCGCGTTGGGGCGGACCAGCCTCGCGGGCGCGCGCGATGCGCTCTTTCGCCGCTTCACCTTCTTCACCTTCAGGCAAAGGCAAGAGCTCGCGCCGGGTGAGACGGACTTTGCCGTCGCGCTCGACGCTGATCACTTTCACGTCGATCTCTTCGCCTTCCTTGAGCACGTCGCCGGGCGACTCGATGCGCTCGTGGGCGATCTCGGATACATGCAAGAGCGCTTCGTTGTTCGGCAAAATCTCGACGAACGCACCGAAATCGACCAACCGCTTCACGACGCCGTGATAAATGCGGCCGACTTCGGGCTCCGCGGTGAGGCCCTCGATGATCGCGAGCGCGCGCTTCACGGCATCCGCATCCGAGCTCGCCACGGCCACCGTGCCATCGTCTTTCACATCGACGGCGCAGCCCGTCTGTTCGACGATGCCTTTGATCGTCTTGCCACCGGGACCGATGATGATGCGGATTTGGTCCGGCTTGACTTTGATCGTCGTGATGCGTGGAGCCCAGCGATTGATCTCGGTGCGCGCGGTCGGCAATGTCGACAGCATGCGGCCGAGGATGTGCACGCGGCCTTCGCGCGCTTGCTCCAGCGCGCGCTCCAAGATCGTCCGGGAAAGCCCGGAGATCTTGATATCCATCTGAATCGCCGTGACGCCTTTTTCGGTGCCGCAGACCTTGAAGTCCATGTCGCCGAGGTGATCTTCGTCACCCAAGATGTCGCTCAGGATCGCGACTTTTTCGCCTTCGGCGATCAGACCCATCGCGATGCCCGCGACTGGACGACGCAGCGGGACGCCGCAATCCATCAAGCTGAGCGAAGCGCCGCAGACCGAGGCCATCGAGCTCGAACCATTCGACTCGAGGATCTCGCTCACGATGCGGATCGTGTACGGGAACTCGTCGTGCGATGGGATCAAGCGCGAAACCGCGCGTTCGGCGAGCGCGCCGTGCCCGACTTCGCGCCGGCCCGGGCCGCGCATCGGCTTCGTCTCGCCCGTGCTGAAGGGCGGGAAGTTGTAGTGGAGCATGAAGCGCTTCCACGACTCGCCGGTCAGCGCGTCGATCTTCTGCTCGTCTGTCGCGGTGCCCAGCGTTGCGGTGACGATGGCTTGCGTCTCACCGCGCTGAAACAGCGACGAACCGTGCACGCGCGGCAAAAGCCCTACCTCACAGCTGATCGGGCGAATGGTCTTCGTGTCGCGGCCGTCGATGCGCTTGCCTTCGTTCAGCACCATGCTTCGCACGACTTCGGCCTTGCGGTGCTCGATCTCGCTCTTCACGAGCTTCTCGACCGCGAGGAACGCCTCGGCGCCGAGCTCTTCCGTGAGCTTCGTGACGACGGCTTGCTTGATCGTGCCGTATGACTCGTAGCGCGCTTTCTTTTCTTTGATCACACTCGCCGTCTTCAAGTCGTTGTCGGCGAGCTCGGCGACACGCTTGGCGATGCCCTCATCCAGCGTCGGCGAGACGAATTGACGCTTCGGTTTGCCGACCGCGGCGCGCATCTTCTCGATCAATTGGATGATCGGCTGCGCCTGCTCGTGAGCGAACATCAACGCGTCGATGAGCTCGCGCTCGCTCGCTTCGTCCGCGCCGCCTTCGACCATGATGATCGCTTCTTTGCTGACCGCGACGGTGAGGTCGATGTCCGCGCTCGCGGCTTGTTCGAACGTCGGATAAACGATCAGCTCGCCGCCCACGCGCGACACGCGGATGCCGACGATCGGGCCGGCCCAGGGAATGTCCGAAATGTGCAGCGCGGCGCTCGCGCCGGTCATCGCCAAGACGTCGGTCTGGTTGACCTTGTCCGCGCTGAGCACGGTGGCGATGACCTGCGTGTCCTTCTTGTAGCCCTTCGGGAACAGCGGGCGCAGCGGGCGATCCATCAAGCGCGAGGCGAGCACCTCGAAATCGCGCAAGCGGCCTTCGCGTTTGAAAAAGCCGCCGGGGATCTTGCCGGCGGCGTACGTCTTTTCGACGTACTCACAAGTGAGCGGGAAAAAATCGAGGCCGGGACGCTCTTCGCTCGACACGCAGGTCACGAGCACGACGCTCTCACCATAGGTGACGAGCACCGAGCCGTGCGCGAGCTTCGCTAGACGACCGGTCTCAAAGGTGAGCGGACGCCCACCGACGACGACGGATTCACGAACAAACATGGGATTTGCGCCCCCTGGCGCATGCCGCTACGTGCGGTCAACGCCGAACGCGGGTGCCCAACTTCAGCCTCGATTCCTAGCTCGAACCGCGCGCTCTCGGAGCAATGCGCGGTGCGGGCTACGAAGCGAAGTCGAAGACGAGGCTCCTCGCACTCGGAAACAAAAAGCGAAACTCCCGAACCTACTTACGCAGGTTGAGGGAGCTCACGACGGTGCGGTAACGCTCGACGTTCGAGCGCTTCAGATAATCGAGGAGCCGGCGCCGTTGACCGACCAGCTTGAGCAAGCCGCGGCGCGAATGGTGATCCTTCTTATGGGTTTTGAAATGCTCGGTCAGCGACTCGATGCGCTGGCTGAGGAGAGCAACCTGCACTTCCGACGAACCGGTGTCAGATTCGTGCAAACGATACTTCGAAATTACGTCTTTTTTGACGTCCGCGTCCTGTGCCATTTTTGCTGATTACCTTCTTAGAATGCGGCGGGAGTATACGCGGGGAACTTTCGCGGTCAACCCTGCGGGCCGACGCCGCTCGGGAATGCCGGCCAGCTGGCTGCTCCAGCCTTCGCGCGCCGTGATTCGGGCTGCCAGAGAACGTGGACCCGCCCGCGCGCGAACCGCGCCGCGTTCGGCCTCGCACGCGCGAGCCAGCGAGGCGACCCCAAAAATCTCGCCGGAATTGGGGGTTTGGGTTCAGCGCGCCCGGCGCGGCTCGCACTGGTAGCCCGCATCGCGCCGCGGACGACCGCGCGGCGCGCCGAACCTCATTCGCCTTCGAGCCGCTCGCCGAATTGTTCGAGCAGCTTGCGTTCGATTTCGCGCGCGGTTTCGCCACGCAGCGCGAGCCGCGCGGCTTCTTCGGCTTCAGCCACGGTGACGCTGCCGATGACTTCGCGGATTTCGGCGATCGCCGCCGACTCCATGCTGAGCTCGCGCAAACCCATGCCGACGAGCAAGATCGCCGCCAGCGGATCGCTAGCCATCGCGCCGCAGACGAAGACCGGGCGATTTCGCGCCGCGCCCGCGTTCACGACCATGCGCACGAGCCGCAAAATCGCGGGGTCGAAAAAGGACGCGAGGTACGCGAGCTCCGGGCTCGAGCGATCGACGGCCAGCGTGTACTGCACGAGATCGTTCGTGCCGATGCTCATGAATTCGGTTTCGACCGCGAACTCTTCGGCCATCACCGCGGCCGACGGCACCTCGACCATCATGCCGAGCGGAATCGCCGCGCTGCGCGGATGACCGGCCGCGTCGACATCGCTCTGGGCGCGTTCGAGCAAGCGGCGCACTTCGCGTAGCTCGCCGAGCGACGCGATCATCGGCACCATGATCCGCATTTTGCCGTGCACCGAAGCGCGCACCATCGCGCGCAGTTGGGTCAGGAAAATGTCTTGGCGCGCGAGCCCGAGCCGAACCGCGCGCAGGCCGAGCGCGGGATTCATTTCCGACGGCACTTGGAACACGGACGCGAATTTGTCCCCGCCGATGTCGAACGTGCGCAGCGTGACCGGCAATGGCGCCATCGTTTCGACGACGCGGCGATAGGTCTCGTATTGTTCGTCTTCGGTCGGCGGCTCACTGCGATCGAGGTACAGGAATTCGGTGCGGTAAAGACCGATGCCGCGCGCACCTTGCTCGAGCGCGACTTCGGCTTCGCTCGGCAACTCGATGTTGGCGCGGAGCTCGACCGTGACGCCGCACTGGGTGCGGATCGGGCGATCGCGCGCTTCGCGGCGATGACGCGCGATCGCGCTGAACCGGCCGGCGCGCGCGTGCGTGTCGGCGATCAAAGCTTCATTCGGTGCGATCGCGACTTGGCCGTGCACGCCGTCGACCACGATCAGATCGCCGCTGCCGACGCGCGCGAGCAAGTTCGGCACGCCGACGACGGCCGGGATCTCGAGCGCGCGCGCCAAGATCGCGGTGTGACTCGTGCGCGTGCCGACTTCGGTCACGATCGCGAGCACGCGCTCTTTGGTCAGGCCCGCGGTTTCGGCGGGCGAAAGATCGTGCGCCACGAGCACGCCGGGCGCGCCGTCTTTCGGCAAGACGACGCTGCCGTGTTTGCCGGCCATGGTGCGAAGCAAGCGATCTTCGACGAACTCGAAATCGTGGCTGCGCTCGGCGAGGTACGGATCGCCGCTTTGGCGGAGCTGCGTCGCCATCTCGGTCACGGCGAGATCGAGCGCCCATTCAGCGCAAATCAGCGCGCTCCGAATCTTGGTCTCGACTACCGCGCGGAGCGATTCGTCCTCGACCATCATCACGTAAGCTTCGAGGATGGAGCTTTCGGCGCGACTCGCCGTACCTTGTTTGGCCGCGAGCACCACGCGAAGCTCGGCCGAGGCGCGCGCGACCGCGTCGTCGAAGTGCGTGAGCTCGGCCTCGATCGCTTCGGGCGCGACGTGCCGGCGTACGACGCCAGATCGCCGCGTATCGACGATGAACACGTGCCCAATGGCATAGCCGGCAGCGCCGGCAATGCCGTCCAGCACCTCGGCGGCGCCGCTCTTGAGCAGTGTGTCCCCTCGCATCGACTATTCGTCTTCCCCGAAACGGTTGTCGATCAATTCGCCCAGGTTCTTCACGGCTTCCGACGCCTGCTCGCCGGTTGCCTCGATATCCAGTTTGGTGCCCTTCGAGCCGCACAAGAGCAGGACTCCCATCACGCTCTTGGCGTTCGCCGCCTGACCCGCGCGACTCAGCAGAATATCGCACGGATACTTCGACGCGAGCTGGACCAGTTTGGTCGCCGCGCGCGCGTGGAGCCCGAGTTTATTCTTCACTTCGAAGGTTCCGCGTGACGTGTTCATGGCCTGCTGACTCCGCTGGCTCGAAGTTGTGGGTCGGAGTGATCGGGATCGCCGCCGAAGCCGGTTAGTCTGACGCGTTCAACGTCGCGATGCACGACGTCTATCGGTACGCCGAGTCGTTTCGCGAGCATGACGCCGAGCTCGTCCGTGATCACCACGGACCGATGCCGCCCGCCGGTGCAGCCGATCGCAACGGTGAGATAGCTTTTCCCCTCGCGTTCGAAACGCGGCAGACAAAATTCGAGCAAGGCTGCGACGCGCTCGAGAAACTCGCTCGTATCCGGCTGCATCAGGACGAAATTCTTTACGGCTTCGGCCGTGCCCGGCAGATCTCGAAGCCCGGTGACGAAGTACGGATTATCGAGGAAGCGCACATCGAAGATCATGTCGGCGTCGACCGGTGGCCCGAATTTGAAGCCGAACGACACGAAGCGCGTGCGCATCCGCGACGCATTGCCCTCGCCCGGACCGAAATGCGACGTAACTTGGCGGCGCAGCTCGTGCACGCTGAGCCGCGTCGTGTCGAGCACGAAGGTGGCGCGCGCGCGGAGTGGCGTCAAAAGCTCGCGCTCGATCAAAATGCCGTCGAGCACGGCATGGGTTGCTTGTTCGCCGCCGGGCTCGGACATGGTGCTGAGCGGGTGCGGGCGCCGTGTGCTCGAGAAACGACGCAGCAATGCTTCGTCCGAAGCGTCCAGAAATACGACCGCGAGCTCGCGTTGTCCGGGCACCGTGACCGATTCGAGCACGCTCGCAGCGTCGTCCAAAAAGCCGCGCACGCGCACGTCGATGCCGAGCGCGATGCGCTTGACGCCGACGGCGGCAAACGCATCGAGCGTGCTTTTCATCACCGGCGTCGGCAGGTTGTCGACGCAGAAAAAGCCGAGGTCTTCCAGCGCACGCACGGCCGTCGATTTGCCGGCGCCGCTCAGGCCGGTCACGACGACGACCAAGGTGCGCTCGCTGCTCATCGGCGCTCGGGCCCCACGGGTGGCGGCGCCGAGCTCTCGTTCGGCGACAAGAAACGATACGCGCCGCTCGGCGGACGCTGCCTGCGCTCTTCGGGTTCTTCGGGCCGAAGCAAGCCCTTCTCGACGCGCTCGACGAACTCGCGCGCCGGGTGATGGCCGGCCTGGCGCAGGAGCTCGTTGCGAGCCGCGATCTCGATGATCGAGCTCATGTTGCGACCTGGTCGCACGGGCAGCACGACTTCGCGGATCGGCACGCTGAGTAGCTCGTGGTGACGATCTTCGAGGCCGATGCGATCGTATGGCGCGTCCGCTTGCCACATCTGCAGCTCGACGATCAGGTCGAGGCGTTTGCGTTCGCGGATCGCCGTGACACCGAACAAGTCTTTGATGTTGAGGATGCCGAGCCCGCGCACTTCGATGTGGTGACGGAGCAGCGCCGCGGGTTGGCCGAAGACCATGCCCGGCGGGCGAAAATCGCATTCGATCACGTCGTCTGCGACCAAGCGGTGACCGCGCATGACGAGCTCGAGCGCGCATTCGCTTTTTCCGATCCCGCTCTTGCCGAGCAGGAGCACCCCCACCTCAAAAACGTCCACGAGCACTCCGTGGATGCGAGTGCGCGGCGCGAGTTGCTCGTCCAAGAGCGTGTGAACCGCCGTGATCACCGCCGACGAACGCTCGGCGCAAACGACGAGTGGCGTCGCGGTGCGTTCGGCAGCTTCGCAAAATGCGGGCGGCGGATCGACGCCGCGCGTGACCATCACGCAGCACACGCCGAGCGAGAAAAAGATTTCGGCGGCGCGGCGTTGCGCATCCGGCGAGAGCGATTCGGCGTAGCTGAGCTCGGTTTCGCCGAGCACTTGAATTCGGCTCGCCACGACGCCATGCGTGTGCCCGACCAACGCGAGCCCGGATTTTTGAATGCGCGGATGACGGATTTCTCGTTCGAGCCCGCTGGCGCCGCCGACGAGCCGCACGTTCAAACCGAGCGCGGGATCGTCGAGCAGAGTCCGCACGCTCACCCCGTGCGGGAGTTGAGACGGGGGCTCCGAGTACATGCTTACTTCTCGCTCGCGTCGTGAGCCGCGATGAGGCCGTACACCTCCTCGCGACTGGCGGCGCCGACCAGGCGCGCGCGGGTGTTGTCGTCGCGCAGCAGGCGCGAAATGCGCGCCAGCGTTCGCAAGTGTTCGCCCGTCGCGCGCTTCGGGCCGACCACGCCGAACACGATGTTCACGCGCTTGCCGTCGATGGCTTCGAATTCGATGCCGCGCGGGCAAAGCACGAGCGCGGCTGCTTGTTGCTCGGCGTGATCGAGCGCAGTGTGCGGGATCGCCACGCCGTCACCGATGCCGGTGCTTTGCAGCCGTTCGCGCTCGAGCAAGAGATCTTCGACCTCCGCCTGGGCCACGCCGACCGCAGGAGACAAGAGCTCCGCCAGCTTTTTCAGCGCCAAATCCTTGTTCGAAATCAAAGAGCCGTCCGCGTCCACCACGATGCGGTCGATGGTCAGGATGTCGCAAAGTCGCATGGTGAATCCGTCGCTCACGCCTTGGCTTTCGCCGCACGCTTCTTCGCTGGCTTCTTGACCAGCTTCGCTGCGCTCTTCGCGCGCGGTCCCGCTTCGAGCTCGAGATCCGGCACGCGCGAGACCTGCGCCTTGCGTACGGTTTCCGCGCCGCGCACCTTGGCCTTGGCCGCGCCTTTGGCGCCGCGAATCTGACGCTCGAGCTTGCCGAGCACGATGTCGATCGACGCGTACATGTCGTTGGTCGCTTCCTTGGCCTCGAGGTGTTCGCCGCCGCTCGAGATCTGCACCTCCGCGACTTGCTTCAAACGATCGAGCGACAAGGTCACTTTCGCGGTCATGGGCTGACGCAGGAACTTCTGTAGCTTCGCAATCTTCTCCTCGGAGTAACGTTTGAGCGCGTCGCTCGAATCCACATGCCGGAAGGTGATACTGACGTTCATGAGCTCTCCTGAAGGACTGCTGCCTTCGACCGGAGTTTAGCCGAACTACTCAGCCGGAAGCGAGCCGGAACCCGGATTTTGGCCGCGAACCCGCGCGCCCATCGGAGCTCGGCGCAAGCCGGCAGAGCCGTCACGGGATTGGCGCGGCGCCAGAACCGCGAACGCGCCGCTGGCATTGAACCTAAAACAATCGCTTGCGCTTGGACGAAGCCAGGATACCGAGCATCTCGCGGTACTTCGCCACCGTACGGCGCGCGATCTTGATGCCTTCGTTCTTCTCGAGCATCTCGACGATCGCTTGGTCGCTGACGGGATTCGACTTGTCTTCTTCGTCGATTAGCTTTTTGATTGCTTGTTTCACGCTCTCGCTCGCGATGTCTTCATTCGCGACGCGGCGGATGCTGGAGTTGAAGAAGTACTTCAGCTCGAACAGCCCCTGCGGCGTGTGCATGTATTTGTTGGTGGTCACGCGCGATATCGTCGATTCGTGCATCCCAACGGCCTCGGCCACGTCGCGCAAAATCATCGGCTTCAGGTGGGCCACCCCCTTCTCGAAGAAGTCGCGCTGTTTTTCGACGATGCACTCCGCGACGCGGATGATCGTCTTCCGGCGTTGCTCGATCGCGCGAATCAGCCATTGCGCGTTCCTGAGCTTTTCGCCGATGAACTCCTTGGCCGAAGGATCTTTCATCAGGCGCTTGGTCAGCGCCTCGTTGATGAACAAACGCTGCACGCCGCGGTCGTTGTCCAGCACGACGAACTCGTCTTGATCTTTGATCACGTACACGTCCGGCGTGATGCCGATCGTGCGATCGTCGGTGTCGCTGAAGTTGCGCGCTGGGCGGCTCTCGAATTCCTGAATCGCTTTTGCAGCTTCGTACACGTCTTCGAGCGGGATCTTCATCTCCCGCGCGACGGCTTGATAATTGTGCTTTTCGAGGTGCGGCAGATGATTCTTGATGATCTCGAGCTCGACGTCGCCATCTTCGTAGCCGGCGACTTTGGCCTGAATCAGCAAGCACTCGCGTAAATCCCGCGCCCCCACGCCGATCGGATCGAAGGCCTGAATCATCTCCAGCACGAGCGGCGCGTCGTCTGCGTGGAGCTCGGCTTCAGCGGCGAGATCTTCGATCGTGAGGTCCGGCGTGCGCGTCCCGTCCGGCCGCTCGACACCGCCGAGATCGAGGTAGCCCTTTTCGTCCAGGTTTCCGATCACGAGCTCGGCGAAGCGGCGTTCGGAATCCGAGAAATCGCTCATCTGCAGCTGCCACAGCAGATGATCCTGCAAACTGCCGGGCTTCGTGAGGTTCTGCTCGATCGGCGGCAGATCCTCGAAACCGCTGCGACCCGTAGCCGAGGGAGCTTGCTGCTGCGTGCGATTCTCGAGAAATTTCTCCCAATCGACCTCGCGCGTGGCTTTTTCGGTCGCCTTGACCTCGTTGCTCGGGTACTCGCGGGCTTCGCTGTTCGCGACGTGTTCGCTGACGGTCCGAACCTCACCGGGCGTATTGCGCGTGCGCTCCGGCGGCTCTTCATCCGAAAGTACCGGATTGTTGTCGAGCTCCTTGCGAACTTCATCGACCAGTTCGAGACGCGAAAGCTGGAGCAGGCGAATGGCCTGCTGCAGCTGCGGAGTCATCACGAGCTGCTGAGACAGGCGGAGTTGCTGCTTGATTTCCATGGCGTCCTA